>CAMVDB010000003.1 GCA_947166135.1 uncultured Clostridia bacterium
TCTCCGTTCTCCGTTCTCCGTTCTCCGTTCTCCGTTCTCCGTTCTCCGTTCTCCGTTCTCCGTTCTCCGTTCTCCGTTCTCCGTTCTCCGTTCTCCGTTCTCCGTTCTCCGTTCTCCGTTCTCCGTTCTCCGTTCACTGTTCTCCGTTCTCTGTTCTCCGTTCTCTGTTCTTCTACCGTATTCACGCAAATTCACGCAAGGGGTGTCGAAATTTTTTTATGAAAGTTTACTAAAATTTCTCAACGTCTATAATGACAATTCACAAATCGGCGTTTTGGTGGCTATAAATGCTCAGTTTTGCTTGACTTTGATTGACTGAGTGGTATAATTCAATCAAAGAGGTGAGTTCCATGCTGACCGAGGAACGGTATCAACTGATATTACAGCTCCTCAACGACCGAAACGCCGTGACGGTAGCTGAGCTCTCAGGGCTTATGCACATCTCCGAATCCACCATCCGCCGCGATCTGAACGCCCTTGCCGAGAAGGGAAAGCTGCGTAAGGTGTTCGGCGGAGCGACCGCTCTGGAACAGAGCTCCGGCGTCTATGAGACCGGCGTCGCGAACCGTGCGCTCACGATGAGCGAGGAAAAGACCGCCATCGCCGAGTATGCCGCGACCCTGATCCACGACGACGACTTCGTCTATATTGACGCGGGCACGACGACGGCGCGGCTGATCGACTTCATTGAGAACCGCAGAGCGACCTACGTCACCAACGGCATCCTCCACGGTCAGAAGCTGATCGCCAAGGGGCTGAACACCTACATGATCGGCGGCAAGATCAAGCCGCTGACCGAAGCGGTGGTCGGCGCCGAGGGCATCCGAAGTCTTGAGGGGCTCAACTTCACCAAGGCGTTCATGGGTACCAACGGCATCGACGTCAAGGCGGGCTTTACCACCCCCGATATCGATGAGGCGCGCGTCAAGCATGCCGCCGTCAAGAACAGCTACATGACCTTTGTCGTAGCGGATCACACCAAGTTTTACCAGGTATGCGCCGCGACCTTCGCACCGTTAAAGATCGGATGCATCATCACCGATGCTTGTCCTGACAGCAGATACAGTAATATCACCATCGTCAAGGAGGTAAAGAAATGATTTATACCGTGACCCTCAGTCCTTCGATCGACTACATCGTCCGCATGTCGAGCATGCGTACCAACGTGACCAACCGTACCGACAGCGAGGAATTCTACTACGGCGGTAAGGGTATCAACGTCTCTCAGGTGCTCGCTGAGCTTGACCTCAACAGCACCGCCCTCGGCTTTGTCGCAGGCTTTACCGGCGACGCGATCGAGAAGGGTATCCGGAACAGCCGTATCCGCACGGAGTTCATCCGCCTGAAGGAAGGCTTCACCCGCATCAACATCAAGATCAAGTCCGGCGGCGAGACCGAGATCAACGGACAGGGCCCCGATATCCCCGCTGAGGCGCTCGAAGAGCTGATGCAGAAGCTCGACCGTATCGTAGACGGCGATACGCTGGTGCTGGCGGGCAGCATCCCCAAGACCTGTCCCGACGATATCTATGAGCGTATGCTCGAGCGCGTCAAGGACAAGAAGATCATGATCGTGGTCGACGCGACCAAGCAGCTGCTGGTCAATTCGCTCTCCGCGCATCCCTTCCTCATCAAGCCCAACCGTCAGGAGCTCTCCGAGATCTTCCATGCGGAGGTTGAGAACGCTCAGGACGTTGAGAAATATGCCAGAAAGCTCCAGGAGATGGGCGCGAGAAACGTTATCGTCTCCCTCGGACGTCAGGGAGCCTTCCTCGTTGACGAGAACGGCGAGAGCCATACCTGCGGTACGCTGAAGCAGCCGGTCATCAACACCGTCGGCGCGGGCGACAGCATGGTAGCGGGCTTCGTAGCAGGCTATCAGAAGACCGGCGACTACGGCTATGCCTTGAAGCTCGGTTCCGCCTGCGGCAACGCGACCTCCTTCCTCCCGGGCCTTGCGACAAGAGAGAAGATCGACGAGGTATTCGCTCAGCTGTAACCCGTGAACGGAGAACGGTGAATGGAGAATGGCGGGCGTTTCCTCGCCGGAGACGGCTCCCCTCTGTCGCTTCGCGACACCTCCCCTTAGGGGAGATCCCCCGCACCCGAATTCCTGACTCCTCATTCCTAACTATTTTACTTTGGTCATAATTGTTATCGTGAGATAACGCTTTTGATATTGAAACGTAAATACTGAAATCAAAATGAAAGGAGAGTATTTATGCGTATTACTGATTTGTTGAAAGCGAACGCGATCAAGCTGAACGCGGCGCCTTCATCAAAGCAAGCGGCGATCGACCTGCTGGTTTCTCTGCACGATAAGGCGGGCAACCTCAAGGACGTTGCTGCTTACAAGGAGGGTATCCTCAAGCGCGAAGAGATGGGTACGACCGCGATCGGAATGGAGGTCGCTATCCCTCATGCGAAGAGCGAGGCCGTCAAGGCTCCGGCTCTCGCCGCTATCACCGTGCCGGACGGCGTTGACTATGAGTCTCCCGACGGCGCACCCTGCAAGCTGATCTTCATGATCGCTGCTACTATGGACGGCGACGTCCATCTGGAGGTTCTCGCTCGCCTGATGCAGATGCTCATGCACGAGGACTTCACCGCAAAGCTCAAGGCTGCAAAGACTCCTCAGGAGTTCCTTGCCATCATCGACAAGCAGGAGGCTGCGCAGTTCCCCGAGGAAGCTGCTGCTCCCGCTCCCGCTCCCAAGAAGGACGGCTATCAGGTACTCGCCGTCACCGCTTGCCCCACCGGTATCGCTCATACCTACATGGCTGCTGAAGCGCTGCAGAAGGCAGGCGACGAGATGGGTATCTCCATCAAGGTCGAGACCAACGGCTCCGGCGGCGCGAAGAACGTGCTGACCGCTGCTGAGATCGCAGCCTGCGACGGTATCATCATCGCGGCTGACAAGAGCGTTGAGACCGCTCGCTTCGACGGTAAGCCCGTCTACTCCACCAAGGTTGCCGACGGCATCCATAAGCCCAAGGAGCTCATCAACAAGATCGTCAACAAGGAAGTCCCCGTATTCCACAGCGACAAGAAGGTCGAGGGCGGCTCCGGCTCGGTCGGTAATGAAAGCTTCGGCAGAAAGCTTTATAAGCACCTGATGAACGGTGTTTCCCACATGCTCCCGTTCGTTGTCGCGGGCGGTATCTTCATCGCAATCGCGTTCCTGATCGACGCCCTTTCCGGCGCTCCCCAGGACGGCAACTTCGGTTCGGTCACTCCCGTAGCGGCTTGGTTCAAGACGATCGGCGGCGTGGCGTTCGGCTTCATGCTCCCGATCCTCGCCGGCTTCATCGGTCGGTCTATCGCTGACCGTCCCGGTCTGCTCGTCGGTTTCGTCGGCGGTTCGCTGGCGGCTACCGGCTCTACCTTCGCTGCTCCCGGCGGCGACGGCGCTGCCGTATCCGGCTTCTTAGGCGCTCTGCTCGCCGGCTTCCTCGCCGGTTGGCTGATGAAGATGGTCGAGAAGATCTGCGATCATCTGCCGCATGCGCTTGAAGGCATCAAGCCCGTTCTGATCTACCCGCTCGTGGGTCTGGGCATGGTTGCCGTTATGATGTGCGCTGTCAACCCGATCGTCGGCTGGCTCAACGGCAAGCTGACCGAGGGCGTATCCGCTATGGCTCAGAATCCTGCTCTGATCGTTCCCGCCTGCGCACTGCTCGCCGGCATGATGGCGATCGATATGGGCGGTCCCTTCAACAAGGCTGCTTACGTTACCGCTACCGGCCTGCTGGCGTCCGGCGTCATGGGCTCCAACGAAGGCCCCTTCATGATCATGGCTGCTGTTATGATCGGCGGTATGGTTCCTCCGCTCGCGATCGCTCTGTCTACCACTATCTTCCGCAAGAAGTGGACTGCTGAAGAGAGAAAGAACGGCCCCGTCAACTTCATCATGGGTCTGTCGTTCATCACTGAGGGCGCGATTCCTTACGCTGCGGGTCATCCGTGGCCGGTCATCCCCGCTTGTATCGTAGGCTCCGCTGTTGCGGGTGCTCTGTCCGCTCTGTTCGGCTGCACCCTGATGGCTCCTCACGGCGGTATCTTCGTACTGCCCACCATCGGCAAGCCCCTCATGTACTTCCTCGCACTGGTCATCGGCGCTGTTGTCGGTTGTCTGGTTCTCTCCGTATTCAAGAAGAAGGTTGAGGAATAATCTGTAAATAAGTATCCAAGGCGTGGGGAGGGCGACCTCCCCATGCTAAGCAAACGTTAAAGGAGAAATGCAATATGGTATCGAAAAAAGTAACGATCGTTAACGCGCAGGGCTTCCACATGCGCCCCGCTTCCACCTTTGCCAACGCGCTGGCGAAGTACGCCTGCGACGTGACCCTGAAGGTCAACGGTAAGGACGTCAACGCGAAGTCCCTGATGAACATCATCGCTGCCTGCATCAAGTGCGGCAACGAGGTTGAGGTCGTCTGCAGCGGCGCCGACGAAGAGGCGGCTCTGGCTGAGGCTACCGCAATGATCGAGAGCGGCTTCGGCGAATAAAAAAACTGACTGTCATTGCGAGCTCAAAGCCTCCCTTTCCTAAGGGAGGTGCTCCGAAAGGGGCGGAGGGTTGTCGTGGTATTCCCGCTGTTGTGCCGGTTATGAACCACGTTCTTTTGAGTTTGCAATGACATTGTTTCTATTTAAGAGGTGATTACTTATGATGAAAGGATTAGGCGCTTCCGAAGGCTACGGCATCGGCAGAGTGATGCTGATTGTCGACCGCGAGCTCACATATACCCCCCGTGAGGTCGCCGATATCGACGCGGAGCTCGAGCGTTTTCACGGCGCAGTCGAGACCTTTACCGCGAATACCTTTGAGCAGGCGGACGCGGTACGCAAGTCGACCGGCGATAAGGAAGCAGAGATTTTAGAGGGTCATATCGCGATCATCAGCGACCCCTTCATGAAAGGCGAAATCGAGAATCTGATCAAGGCTCACCAGTGCGCCGAGGCGGCTGTGGAGCAGATCTGTCAGATGTTTATAGATATGTTCACCGCGACCGGCGACGAGCTGACCATGCAGCGTGCCGCCGACGTCAAGGATATCCGCGACAGCCTGCTTGGTATTCTCTTAGGCGTACAGGAGGTCAAGATCAGCGACGCACCCGCCGGCACCGTTTTGGTCGTCCACGAGCTGACTCCCTCCATGACCGCGGGCATCAAGAAGGATAATATCGTCGGTATCATCACCGAGACCGGCTCCCAGACCTCCCACTCCGCGATCTTAGCGCGCGCGATGGAGATCCCCGCGGTACTGAGCGTTCCGAACGCGCTGTCACAGCTGAGCTCCGGCGAACAGATCATCGTCGACGGCAACAACGGCGACGTCATCACCGCTCCGTCACAGGAGCAGGTCGACGAGTATACCGCGAAGCGCGACACCTACCTGCGTGAGAAGCGTGAGCTCGAGATGTTCAGAGGCAAGCCCACCGTCTCCGCCTCGGGCGAAGAGTATGAGCTGTGCTGCAATATCGGTACGCCTAAGGACGCCGCGAAGGCGATGGAGAAGGACGGCGAGGGCGTAGGTCTCTTCCGTACCGAGTTCCTGTTCATGGATCGTACCTCCCTGCCCACCGAGGACGAGCAGTTCGAGGCGTACAAGACTGCCGCTGTCGTCTTAAAGGGCAAGCCCCTCATCATCCGTACGCTGGATATCGGCGGCGACAAGGAGATCCCGTATCTCGGCCTTGAGAAGGAGGAGAACCCCTTCATGGGCTTCCGCGCGATCCGCTACTGCCTGCAGAACCGCGATATGTTCAAGTCGCAGATCAAGGCGATCCTGCGCGCGTCCGCGTTTGGCGACGTTCGCATCATGTTCCCGCTGATCACCGCGGTCGAGGAGCTCCGCGCCGGTAAAGCGCTGGTAGAGGAAGCAAAGTCCGACCTGCGTGCTTCGGGTATCGCGTTCAATGAGAACATCCCCGTCGGCGTGATGACCGAGACCTCCGCCTCCGGCGTGATCGCCGACCTGCTGGCGAAGGAAGCGGACTTCTTCTCGATCGGCACCAACGACTTGACCGGCTACACGATGGCTTGCGACCGCGGCAACTCCAACGTCGGCTATCTGTACTCTCCGTTCCAGCCGTCCGTCCTCAGACTGATCAAGAGCATCATCGAGAACGGCGTGCACGCCGGTATCCCCGTCGGTATGTGCGGCGAGGCTGCCGCCAACCCCATGATGATCCCGCTCCTGATGAGCTTCGGGCTGACCGAGTTCTCCGTCTCTGCGGTATCCGTCCTCAAGGTGCGTAAGAATATCGCCAAGTGGACGAAGGCTGAGGCTGATAAGGTCGCCGAAAAAGTCATGGCGATGACCACCGAGAAGGAGATCACCGACTATCTGAAATCCGTTATCTGATCATCCGTGAGCAACGTTGATAACGGTTCATAAACGACATAACAATAAGGGTGCGGAGTTTTTCGCGCCCTTATTTTTGCACAAAAAACTATGTCAGAATTTGTGTAAATCTCACAATGTAACGATAGACATTTTTCGATGAATGTTTTATACTTTAGGTGTCACATAATATGTGTGACTCATCAATAACATTCAGAAAAAGAGGTTTTATATATGGCAGAAAGCTATTATAAGGACGCGCTGAAGCTGGGACAGAAGGAAGTCCAGTCCTGCAAGGCGAACGGCGTCAGCCCCTATCTGCCGGCGCTTGACGACATTATTCCCGAGGATCAGAACACCTCTATGGTCAGTCTCGGCCTCGTGCATATCCCATTAAAGCAGATCGTCGGCACCAAGACCGCCGGCCGTGCCACCTCCTTCGCGGCGAATTTCATGCCGATACTCGAGGAGAATACCGAGTTCGCCGTCAAATGGCAGCACCTCAGCGAAGCGCATATCGAAGAGGGTATCCATGACCCGATCAAGGCGTTCGAGTACATGAACCGCTTCTATGTCCAGGAGGGCAACAAGCGCGTCAGCGTGCTCAAATTCTTCAACGCCGATTTCATCGAGGGCGAGGTCACCCGTATCCTGCCCGAGCGCGACGGCAGCGACCATATCGAGATGTACTACGAGTTCCTCACCTTCTATAAATATACCAAGATCAACTTTGTCGAGTTCTCTAAGCGCGGCTGCTACACCGAGCTGCTCACCGCGCTCGGCAAGGAGCTCAGCGAGGAATGGAGCGTTGACGATCAGCGCACCTTTGTCGCGGCTTACAGCAAGTTTGAGAAGGCATACAAGCTCAGCGGCGGCGATAAGCTGCAGTCCACCATCGGCGACGCCCTGCTCGGTTATCTGCAGGTCTACAGCTACGACGAGTTGATCGCCGAGGACGTCGAAGATATACGGAAGAAGCTCAAGAAGATGTGGGAGGACGTCCGGCTCAAGGATGCCGAAGAGCCCATCGAGCTCAAGACCGAGCCTCCCGTCGATAAGCCGCAGGGTCTGATCTCGCGTATCGTGTCGAACGTCGTTGAGAAGTCCCTGCAGGTCGGCTTTGTCTATGACGGCACGCCCGCGCGCTCCGGCTGGGTGCATGAGCACGAGGAGGGCAGGATCTATGTGCAGGAGAAGTTCGAGGACAAGATCGATACCGTGACCTACCCGAACGCCCTCTCGGACGACCCCTATCAGGTGATCCTGCAGGCGATCGAGGACGGCTGTAACGTGATCTTCACTACCTCTCCGCGCCTGATCCAGGCGAGCGTACGCGCCGCCGTGGAGCATCCCGAGGTCATCATCCTCAACTGCTCCCTGAACCTCAGCCACCGCTATATCATGACCTACTATACCCGTATGTATGAGGCGAAGTTCATCCTCGGCGCGGTTGCCGGCTCGCTGTCCGACAGCGGTAAGCTCGGCTACGTCTGCGACTACCCGATCTACGGTCAGATCGCGGGCATCAATGCCTTTGCCTTAGGCGCTCAGATGACCAATCCCCGCGCCCGGGTCTACCTCGAATGGTCGTCCGTCAAGGGCGCCGAGGGCGCCGCGAAGGCGCTGGCGGAGCAGGGCGTACACTTCATCTCGTCGCAGGATACCTCCCGCTTCCTTGCTGACGACCGCGAGACCTACGGTCTGTCCTTTGTTATGGATAACAAGAGCGAGCCGTTGATGCACTCCGTCTGGTGCTGGGGCAGGTACTACGAGGAGATCATCACCCGTATCCTCGACAAGAGCCTGCAGACGGCGTACAGCAAGTCCGATAAGGCGCTCAACTACTACTGGGGCATCTCCGAGGGTGTTGTCGACGTATGGTATTCCGACAAGCTCGCGCTCTCGACCCGCCGACTGGTCGACTTCCTCAAGGAGAGCATCAAGCAGAATATCTGTATCCCGTTCCTGACTCCGCTGATCACCCAGAGCGGCGAGGTCATCGGCGAGGGACAGAAGTCGCTGACCCTCGACCAGATCATCAACATGGATTACCTCGCTTCGAACGTCATCGGCGAGATCCCGAAGTATAACGACCTCAACGATATGGGCAAGGCGACCGTCACCACCGCCGGTATCGAGAAGGCGCAGAACGACCCTGAGCAGGAGGCGGAGAAGAAAGCCGAAGAGGAGATATGAGGATCCTCGCAGTAGCGGATAAGGAATCCGCGGCGCTCTACGACCACTACCGTCCCGGTAAGCTCGACGGCTTCGACCTGATACTGGGCTGCGGCGACCTCAGCGAAGGGTATCTGGAGTTTCTGATGACCCTTGCCGACTGTCCGCTGGTGTATGTCCACGGCAATCATGACGAGAACCATAAGAAGGTACCGCTGGGGTGTATCTGTGCGGACGATAAGGTGGTAGAGGTCGCGGGTCTGCGGATCCTGGGACTCGGCGGCTCGATGAAGTACCGCGACGGAAAGTATATGTACTCGGAGCGTCGGATGCGCCTGCGTATCTTGCGCAGAAGGTTCAGCATCATGCGCCACGGCGGGATCGACGTGCTCCTGACTCATGCGCCTGCCAGAGGGCTGAACGACCTCGAGGATCTCCCTCACAGGGGCTTTCAGTGCTTTCATAAGCTGTTGAAGAAGTACAAGCCCGCGCTCTTTGTGCACGGTCACGTCCACCGCGAGTACGACCACAATATCCCGCAGCGTATCATCCACGACGGCACGCTGGTAGTGAACGCCTTCGGCTACGCGGTCATCGAAATATAATTCTTACATAGAAAAAAGGCTATCCGAATGAGCGGATAGCCTTTACTGCTGGTTATGATTATTTCAGCGCTGCTTCGATCACGCCGGTGATCTCGCTGAACTTGTCGCTGACGACCAGATAAGCGTAGTTGCCGACTGTCTTAGCGGAGCAAGCCTCGATCATCGCGACCTGATCGGCGTCGTAGCTCTTCGCGTTATTGAGCTGAGAGCTCAGGTGAGCGTCGAGCTGGGTCTTGATGTTCTGAGCCGCGTTGCTGTCGTTCGCCTCAACGATGACGACCTCGGTGTACTGAGAAGCCGCGGTGGAGAGCTCGCCTGCGAAGCTCTTGACGTCAGCCTCGTTGATCTGATAGTAGCGGTTGAGCGCCTTGGTGTCCTCGAGGGTCTTTAAGCCGCTGAAGCCGAACTGGCTGTTGATACCGGTCATCACGCTGTTCAGGTCGACGCTCTTTGCGCCGCCGCAGCCGGCGAGAACTGCCGTTATCATCAGGACTGCTAATATGATTGCTGTGATTCTTTTCATTTTCATACCTCTTTCTGTTTTTTCAGTGACCTTATTATAACGTATCGGATACGGAAAATCAAATATTGTATCAAGATTGTAGTAATCCTTGTGCGAATTGAGGCGAGTTCTTGTATTTTGAGGTTCGATATGGTAGAATATGACCGGTGAAACGAAAGGATGATGAAGATGGTACAGCATATCAGCGTGAACGGTATCGAGATGGATTATGACCGCTTCGGCACGGGGGAGAGGGCTTTCGTTATCCTCCCGGGTCTCGGCGTGAAGAGCGTGATGCTGACCGCGAAGGCGGTCGAGGCGGCGTACAGCATGTTCGGCGAAAAATACACGGTGTATCTCTTTGACAGGCGGTCGAATATGCCCGATCCGTATCCCATCCGTCAGATCGCGCATGATACCGCCGTCGTGATGGAGGCGCTCGGGATCGAGGGTGCGGATGTGTTCGGCGCGTCGCTGGGCGGCATGATCGCCATGTCCCTTGCGCTTGAGAAGCCCCGGCTGGTTCGCCGTATGGTGCTCGGCTCCACGATGGCGAGGATCAACCCTGAGATCAGCGGCATCGGCAGGTGGCTTGAGCTCGCGCGCTCAGGCGATATGGAGGGGCTGACCGCCAGCTTTCTCGACAACCTCTTCTCCGAGAATACGCTCGGTCAGTTCAAGGAACTGCTTGTCCATATAAATGATGACGCGACCGAAAACGATATCGCGCGCTTCATCATCCAAGGTAACGCGATACAGGAGTTCGATGTGCTCGATGAGCTGCCTGCGATCACCTGCCCGACGCTGGTGATCGGTGCAAAGGGGGATAAGCTGATCCCTGCCGAAAACTCCCGCGCGATCGCCGAGGCTCTCGGCGGCGAGCTGTATATGTACGGCACGGAGTACGCTCACTGCGTATTCGATGAAGCGCCCGATTATAAACAGCGGATGATGGACTTCTTCGGCGAATAGTGAATGGTGAATGATGGTGAGAGGGCTGCGCCCTCACCCGTTTTTAATATATCAACGTTCAGTACTAATTTGAAGTAGAATATGGTGCACTATTATTCTTTAAACGAATATTACAATCAAAAATACGGGAAGAAGGTCTATAAGCTCGCGATCAGCGGCGGGATGACCTGTCCCAACCGTGACGGCTCGCTGGATACCCGAGGCTGTATCTTCTGTGCGGGCGGTTCGGGTGACTTCGCCGAGTCCTGCGCGCTGTCTGTGTCCGAACAGCTCGAAAGAGCCAAGAGCCGCGTTGCGAAAAAGACCCCCGGCGGCGCCTATATCGCCTACTTCCAGCCCTATACCAACACCTATGCGGACGTTGCGTATCTGCGGCGCATCTTTCGTGAGGCGATCGCTCCCGATGACATCGTCGGGCTGAGTATCGCGACCCGCCCCGACTGCCTCGGCGGCGACGTGATCGCCCTGCTGTGTGAGCTGAACACACGCAAGCCCGTGACCGTAGAGCTGGGACTCCAGACCATCCACGAGACCACCGCCGCCTATATCCGCCGCGGTTATCCGCTGTCGGTCTACGATACGGCGGTCGCCGAGCTGCATGCAGCGGGGATCGAGGTCGTCACGCACCTTATCCTCGGCTTACCGGGGGAGAGTCCCGAGATGATGGAGGAGACCGTCCGCTATGTCGGACAGCTCACCGACGGGATCAAGCTCCAGCTGCTCCACGTGCTCGAGGGAACCGACCTCGCCGACGCGTATCTGAAAGGCGCTTTCGAAACGCTCACGCTCGAACAGTATACGGATATCCTCTGCCGCTGTATCGGGCTGTTGCCTGCGCATGTCGTCATCCATCGGCTGACGGGCGACGGCGCCAAGAGCCGACTGATCGCCCCGCTGTGGAGCGCGGACAAAAAGCGCGTACTGAACGCCGTCAACCGTGAATTTGAACGCCGACAGGTGATTCAGGGCTCGCTTTTATAATTCGGTATCAGAAAAATAAATTTGTTAACAGATTGTGATAATTCTAAATTGGAAATATACGGATAATCTGTTGTGATATACTTTTCCACATCACAGAAACGAATGAAACCCGAGAGGATGTGTAATAGATGAGAGGAATCCGCTGTACCCTAACAGCGATCATGCTGTGCCTTGTACTGACGCTCGCCGGATGCAAGGCAGTCGTCGATAAACAGAGAGCCACCGAGCTCCCGACCGAAGCGGCCGTCGTCGAGACGACGGCAGTCGATAACGGCTACGACAATACATCTCCCAAGACCGCCGAATGGTTTGACAACGCGGTGCTGGTCGGTGACAGCGTCACCCTCAAGCTCAGTTACTACTGCGCCGATCATCCCGAGGCACTGGGTAAGGCGGAGTTTTTCTGCGCGGGCAGTCTGGGCTATACCAACGCCCTGTGGACGCTTGACGACCCCAACGCGGTGCATCCCTACTATCAGGGAGAAGTACACCTGACTGAGGAGTGCAGCTCGCTGACCGGTAAACCGAACGTCTTTATCATGCTGGGCATGAACGATATCGGACTCTACGGTACCACGGGCGCGATGGACAGCTGTAAACAGCTCGTTCAGCGCATCCTTCAAAAGACCCCCTCGGCGAAGATCTATATCCAGTCCGTGACGCCGATCATCGCCGATAAACAGCAGGATAACTTCAACAATAACCTCGTCAAGGAGTTCAACGGCATGCTCAAGACCTACTGTGAACAGAGCGGCTACAAGTACCTCGATGTGTTCTCCGCGCTTGCCGATCAGGATGGTAACCTGCCGCTTGATTACTGCAGCGATCCCGATAACATGGGTCTGCACTTCAACGATACTTCTTGTCAGATCTGGGTGGAGTATCTGAAAAATAACGCATGATCATGATTTTACGGCAGCGTAGTTTGCGCTGCCGTTTTTTCAAAATGTCATTGTGAGAGTGAATACAAATTGTCATTGCGAGGAGGGACAACGTCCCGACGCGGCAATCTCAACCGATTAAACATCATCGCGAGGGTTTTAGCCTAGGGTGACTGCAATAATCCGAACCGTGGTTTTGACGGGCATATTTTCGCCTGTCCATTGTTAAAATCCTCGCGAACCCGTCAGGGTTCGCTGTGGTTTTGCCGCGGTCAGACAAAAATCTGCTCCGTCAAAACTCCGAAGGACTGAAAATGAGCAAGATTTCGAGCAAGTTTCGGTGCAGAAAGTGCAGGCAGGCTGGCGCCTGCCAAGATTGATAAGCCGAAAATTGCCGAAATAATGCCATTTTCAGCAGGTTCGAATTATTACAGTCACCCTAGGCGATTCCAACCGATATACAGTTCAGAAAGGTGAGTGTCTATGGCACGCAACTACAGTACAGGCGAGGTCAAGCGGCTCAGGCGGAAGTATGAGGAGCTGTACGCAAAGCTCAGACAGCTCGACAGCCTTGCCGACCGCTCTTATCAAGAGATCACCGCGGCTACCGCGAAGATCGCGGGCAGCGACTCGATGGAGCTGCTCGAAGCTATCCCCGTCGACGAGCTCAACCGCGAGAAGAAGGGCATCCGCGTCAAGGCTCTGCACGACGCGGGCTTCCATACCGTCGCCGATATCGTCAAGGCGAATGTACACCGTATCTCCGCAATCAACGGCATCAGCCCCGAGGGCGCGCAGGCGATCAAGCAGGCGGCGGCAGAGCTCGCGCAGACCGCTCAGAGCGGCACGAAGATCAGACTGAGCGCCGACGATAAGAATCCCGATTCGACCGCGCTGGTGACGGCGCTGTGCAAGTATAAGCATATCCGCTCCGCTGTCGACGCCGCGTCGCAGTTCCGTCAGAACTACGATACCGTTCTGACCCAGGCGATGACAGCCTCAAAGCCCGCCTCGGGCGGCATCCGCTGGCTCTTTACGTCAAGCGCGAAGAAGGATGAAGCTGACGCCGCCTGTGACGCGCTCGCGCAGATCCTGTCCGATACGAACCTCGCGCCGCTGAACCGTGAGCTCGAGGTGCTTCGTCAGTTCACCTTTACCACCTCCAAGGATGCGTGGGATGATTTTTCCCGCGACAGCATCAGCTATATCAACATCCTCGAGAACATCGAGCCCGACCGCGTCGGCTCGGGCGACGGCGTTTACGGGCTTCCCGAAGAGCTTGCCGAGTCGGTCGCCGACGTTGAGCTCGATCTGACGGGCTTGCGTTGTACCCTGCGCCGTTATCAGGAGTGGGGCGTGAAGTACGCGGTCGCCCAGCGCCGTATCCTGCTCGGCGACGAGATGGGTCTCGGCAAGACCGTGCAGGCGATCGCCGTGATGGTACACCTGCGCAACAAGGGCGGTACGCATTTCGCGGTCGTCTGTCCCGCTTCTGTACTGACCAACTGGTGCCGTGAGATCGCAAAGCACAGCGACCTCTCCGTCATCAAGGTTCACGGTAACGGCAAGGAAGCCGCCTTACAGCAGTGGCTGACCGACGGCGGCGTAGCGGTCACGACCTATGAAACGACCGCCGTATTCGACCTTGCCGACGCCTTTCGCCTGACCATGCTGACCGTGGATGAGGCGCATTATATCAAGAATCCCTCCGCTCAGCGCACCGGCAACGTCAAGCGCCTGTGCGAGCATGCCGAACGGCTGTTGTTCATGACCGGTACCGCGCTCGAGAATCGGGTAGGGGAGATGGCGACTTTGATCAACATCCTCAACCTCGACGTATCCAAGGAGATCCAACCCATGCTGTCGCTTTCCTCCGCGCCTCAGTTCCGCGAGGCGGTCGCGCCGGTATATTACCGCCGCAAGCGCGAGGACGTCCTCACCGAGCTTCCCGAGCTGGTCGAGAGCATGGAGTGGTGCAACCTGCAGCCCGAGGAGAAGAAGGTCTATCAGGAGGCGCTTTCGGAGTCGAACTTCATGGCGGCGAGGCGCGTCTCATGGAACGTGGACGATCTCTCCAAGTCCTCCAAGGCACAGCGCATGCTGGAGATCATCGAGGACGCGCGTGAGCAGGACCGCAAGGTGCTGATCTTCTCCTTCTTCCTCGATACGGTCGGTAAGATCTGCGCGCTCCTCGGCGAAAATGCCATGGAGCCCATCACCGGCTCCGTGACCCCGATGCGCCGTCAGGAGATCATCGACGAGTTCGATAAGGCGCCCGCCGGTACCGCGCTGGTTGCTCAGATCCAGTCCGGCGGTACGGGGCTGAACATCCAGAGCGCCTCGGTCGTCATCCTGTGCGAGCCTCAGCTCAAGCCTTCGATCGAGAACCAGGCGATCTCCCGCGCTTACCGTATGGGTCAGGCGCGTTCGGTGCTGGTGTACCGACTGCTGTGTGACGATACCATCGACGAGCGGATCATGGATATCCTCGCCGAGAAGCAGGGCGAGTTTGACGCCTTCGCCGACGAGAGCAAGGCGGCTGACGATACCCTCGAGCTGGATAAGGCGGCGATCGCCGACATCATGCAGGCGGAACAAGCCGCGAACGGAGAACGAATAATGGTGAATGGAGAATGGAGAATGGAGAACGGTGTTGGGAAAGCCTGACGGCTTTTGGATTGATATAACAGCTTCTATATTCAAACGTCTGCGACTCTATGTAGGGTCGCAGACGTTGTTTCTTTATCAAAGTATTATTAATCAGGTGCGGACAGCGTCCGCCATTCACCATTCGCCATTCACCATTCACCGTTCACCATTCTCCATTCACCTTTTATCTATGATCTCCCTGATCTCTGATTCGGCTTTTTGGATCTCTTCGAAGAATTCGCGGCAGCTTACGCGGATGGCGCCGTTGCCGAGGATGATCAGCTGTTCCATCCCGTCGGAGGTCACGACGCGCACGCGGTTGTTCTTCGCGAGCTCATACGACGCGCGCTCGATGTACATATCGGCGGTCTCCGCCTCCTTGGTATAGACGACGGTGATGTTGTTGATTTTCTCGACCTCACGGTCATGCCCCTTGATCTTGTAGGCGTCATACACGAGGATCAGCTCGCACTTCCTGTAGCCCTGATAGTTGCAGAGTGTGTTTTCGAGCAGGGTGCGGGCGGTGTCCATATGCTCGCCGACAAGCTCTCTGAGGTTGTCCCACGAGTGGATGACGTTGTAGCCGTCTACTAAGACATACTCGACGCCGTTGTAGTCGGATGGGAGGTTCTTCTTCTTCTGCTTCTGATAATCGGGCGTTTTGTAGCGCTTCGGCTCGCTGTAGACCTTGCGCCGTACCGGCCCGTAGGTCTGCTCGAAGATCTGCATCAGCTCCTTATCGAGCGCGAAGATGTCCTTCTGACTTTTGTAGCGGGAGAGATCGCGGGTGTTGAATGAAGATTCGGATGATTCTTTTTTAGAATTATCAAGAATACTCGGAAGGTGCATGTATCGCGGCACTTCATCCCACTTGACGGTATGACCCGCGCCGTGAGAGCAGAATACCGAGTCGGCGGTATTCTCGATGTCGCTGTCGGCGTCGTAGGCGAGCTGCGCGATCACCTCGTCGGCGTTGTGACAGGGCTCATAGCCCTTGAGCGTATAGCTCAGTCTGCCGTTGCCGCGGGTATACTGCACGACCTCCTTCGAGTACCCGCGCATCGCGGATACGGGAGCGGTGCCGATCAGCAGGGCGTTCTCGCCGTCGGTCTCGGGCGGGGAGAAATCGCCGCCCATGCGGGTGATATCGGTCATCGCTCTGCCGATATTATCGGCGGGGACAGAGAGGACGAAGTCGTAGACCGGCTCTAACAGCACGCTTTCGGCTGAGCGGAGACCCTGACGTACGGCGCGGTAGGTCGCCTGGCGGAAGTCGCCGCCCTCGGTGTGCTTTGCGTGGGCTCTGCCCGCCTTGAGGATGATTTCCATATCGGTGATCGGCGATCCCGTCAGTACGCCGAGATGGGTCTTTTCATACAGATGCGTGAGGATCAGCCGCTGCCAGTTCTTGTCGAGCTCATCCTCCTTACATTCGCTTTTGAACAGCAGTCCGCTGTCGCGTTCGGCGGGCTTTAATAACAAATGTACCTCGGCATAGTGCCTGAGCGGTTCGAAGTGCCCCACGCCCTCGACTGTGTCGCGGATGGTTTCTTTGTAGATGATGCTGCCCTGTCCGAAGCCGACCCGGAAGCCGAACCGCTCGGGGATCAGGCTCTGCAAAATCTCGAGCTGGATGTCACCCATCAGCTGCAGCTGGATGTCGCCGCTGCGTTCGTTGAGGCTGACGTGCAGGGTCGGATCCTCCGCTTCGAGGATTCTCAGCTTCGCGAGCGCTGTATGTACGTCGATGGTATCGGGCAGGATCACCGAGTAGGTCAACACCGGCTCGAGCACCGGCAGCCCCGAGTCGCTCTCGGTACCTAAGCCGTCGCCGGGGCTCGTGAAGCTCAGTCCCGTGACCGCGCAGACCGTACCGCTTTCGGCGATATCTGCGGCGGTGAATTTCTCACCCGAGTACAGGCGGATCTGGTTGACCTTCTCGCTGTCGGTGTTGTTGCGGGAGGCGGGGATATCCTTGACCCTGAGGCTGCCGCCGGTGATCTTCATGAAGGTCAGGCGGTTGCCGCGGTTATCCTCGCTGATCTTATAGACCTTCGCC
This sequence comes from uncultured Clostridia bacterium, assembly GCA_947166135.1. Taxonomy (GTDB): domain Bacteria; phylum Bacillota; class Clostridia; order Oscillospirales; family Acutalibacteraceae; genus Ruminococcoides. The sequence goes on from CAMVDB010000003.1 coordinate 17,174, forward strand.
GCGAAATCGTCGCCGTAGCGCGGCATCACGGTATAGGCGTCGAGCGCTTGCAGGAGCTCTTCAACGCCACTGAGCCTGAGTGCGGAGCCGAACAGCACGGGGTAGAGCCTGCGCTCGCGAATCACGCGGACGATGTCTTCACGAGCGACCGTCTCGGTCTCGTAGTAGCTTTCGAGCAGCTTCTCATCGCATAAGGCGATATTCTCGTACAGCTCGTCCTTCTCGGCGGTGAAGTCGACGGCGCTGTCGCTGAGCTTCGACCTGATCTCGCTGAGCACGCGGTCTTTATCGGTGCCGTCCATATCCATTTTGTTGACAAAGAGGAAGCACGGCACGCGGTATTTTTTCAGGAGCTTCCAGAGGGTGACGGTGTGGCTCTGTACGCCGTCGGTGCCGCTGATGACGAGGATCGCGTAGTCAAGCACCTGAAGCGCGCGCTCCGTCTCGGCGGAAAAGTCCACATGTCCGGGGGTATCGAGGATGGTATAGCGGGCGCCGGGGGTGGTGAACACCGCCATCTTCGAGAAGATGGTGATGCCCCTGTCGCGCTCTAGCTGAAAGTTATCGAGAAAGGCGTTCTTGTGGTCGACGCGTCCGAGCTTGCTGAGCGCTCCCGAGAGGTACAGCATCGCTTCGGTGAGGGTGGTTTTTCCCGAGTCAACATGCGCCAGCATCCCGACGGTGATCTGCTTCATCCGTGTACCTCCTTTCTCATAACCGTGAAGTAATCGTTTTCTGTCGGATCATTCTGCTGTTATTCTACCATGAATCCATGCTCCTTGCAAGAAGAATGATACCATATTTAGAGCTAAAAACGATCGGTTTCTGCAAAATATGACAAGATATTGTTTATAATTCTAATAAGTAAATATAGCCTATATAATATCATCTATAATAAACCAGTTAGCACAATCTCACTGTATGTTGGGGTAGAATATGGAGAAAGAACATCAGGCACGGCATTTTCGTGAAGAGCCTGTTCCCGCTCCTAAACGCAGCGGACCCGCTCATGCGGCGGGTAGGGTACGAGCGGATAACGTCTCCCGCGCTTCGGATAAGGCTGATGTGGGGAAGAGGGCTGTGCGCGTTTCGACAGAGAACACAGCGCCGCGCAGAGCAACGCACGTCAACGTCGCCGATACGGTTACGTATCCCGGCAGAAGTAAGCCGAACGCCGTATCAAAGGTGACCGAAAAAGCGGGAAGTGCCGTCAATAAAATAAAAGATAAGCTGAACGATCCCGATAACCCGCCGATCGAGCGTGCAAAGGGATTTTTCAGAGATTTTTCGTGGAAAAGAAGGTGGCCGGTCGTCGCCGTTGCCGCGATGGCTCTCGTGGTTCTGGTCTTCACGATCGCGTCAGCCGCTTCATCTCATGTCGGCAACGTAAAGGGGCTCGAGGTGACCGGTACGACGAACGACTCCGTTACCCTACAGTGGGAGCGGGTCGAGCACGCCGACGGCTATAACGTCTATTCTCGAAAGACCGGCGACGAAAACTATGCCCAGGCGGGCGTGGTCATGGAGCCGAACCCGCCGACCTATACGGTGTCTAAGCTCGATCAGGCGAGCGAGTACAGCTTCTATGTCACGGCGTTCAACGATAAGTCGAAGAGCGGCGGTCATACGGCGGTCGATTCCGTCTGGACTCTTCCGCAGAAAACCGATATCACCACGCTTTCATCCGATACCGAGGGCGTGATCCACGTTGAATGGCTCTCGAATCTGTCGGCGGCGGGCTTCGTCATCGAATACGCGAAGGCGGATACCGAGAACGCGGCGTATCAGCAGAAATGGATCGACGACGGCAGTATCAGCGCCGCCGATATCGAGGGCGTCGAGCCCTATATCACCTATAACGTCCGCGTCGCGCCCTATATCAACACCCCCGATAAGCTCATCGGCGATATGAGCGATATCAAGTCGGTGCAGGTACATATGGATATCCGTGAGGTAGCGTATAAGCCGCTCGATGAGTCAATCGACCCGAGCCGTCCGATGGTGGCGTTCACCTTTGACGACGGTCCGCTCAGCGGGGATTCGGGCGAACGAATCCTTGACACCCTTGAGCAGTACGGCGCGAAAGCGACCTTCTTCATGATCGGCTGTAACGTCGCCGATCACGCGGATAACCTCAGGCGAAAGGTTGAGCTCGGGATGGAGCTCGGCAACCATACATGGAATCATAAGAATTACGGCGAGGATGTGACCGCCGAGGATATCAGCAAGGCGAGCGATGCGATCTACAGCGTTACCGGGCAGTATCCCACCGCCTTCCGCTCCCCGGGAGGACTCACCACCGAGGCGATACAGCGCGAGTGCGCCGCGGAGGGCATGCCGCTCTACTACTGGACGGTCGATACCCGCGACTGGGATTCGCTCGACGCGAACGAGATCTATAACGAGACGATGAACCACGTCGAGGACGGCGCGATCATCTTGATGCACGAGATCTACGATACGACCGCCGACGCATTGACGCGGATCGTCCCCGCGCTGGTTCAGCAGGGCTACCAGATCGTCACCTGTCATGACCTGATGGTCGCGAAAGGCGGGATCACCCCTGAACCGGGCACACAGTATTACAGCGCATACCGTTAACTTGAAACAAAGCTGCCGTATCGCTTTGCGGCAGCTTTTACTATGATAATGAAACGTTGATAACCCAAGGAGGAAACTATGGTACAATGTCCGTCCTGCGGCGGCGGGCTGCGATTCGATATCGCGACCCAGCGCATGCAGTGTGATTACTGCGGCAGTCAGTATGACCCCGCGCAAATCGGCGACAGCGTCAGGGATGACGCGAAGTCGGCAAAGACCTACGAGGGCTATATCTATATATGCCCTTCCTGCGGCGGCGAGCTGATGACGACCGATAAGAACGACGCGGTGGGCTTCTGTCCCTACTGCGGCGGCGCTTCGATGATCTTTGACAAGACGCATAAGGAGTGGATCCCCGAGAGTGTCATCCCCTTCAAGATCACGAAGGAGCAGTGTAAGGAAGCCTATGTCAAAGAGGTCAGAAAGCACATTTTCGTGTCGAAGAAATACCGCGACCCGCAGCTGATCGACAGCTTCCGCGGCATCTATATGCCGTACTGGACGTACGTTGCGGAGCAGAAGGGCGGCTACGTACTCGAGGCGAAATCGCATGAGAAGCGCGTCAGCTTCAACACCTACGAGACGGATATCTTCGAGGTCACGGGTCAGATGGATCTGACCGTCGAGGGCTATACCCACGACGCCTCCGCCGCCTTTGACGACAGCCTCAGCGAGAGCATCGCGCCCTTTGACGAGCAGGCGAGAACGCCCTTCGCGCCCGGGTATCTGAGCGGCTTCTACGCCGAGATCGCGGATGTTAAGCAGAATGAGTTCCGTCACCTCGCGCGCGAGGAGCTCAAGCAGTACAGCATCAACGCGCTGAATAACGACCCGAATATCACGCAGGAGCTCAGGCGCCGTAAGCTCAGGCTCGATCCCTCCGAGACGAACGTCCCGATCAATATCAAATCCCACAAGCGCGTTCTGCGCCCCGTGTGGTTCATGAGCTATCGAAATAATGACAAGATCACCTACGCCGTCGTCAACGGTCAGACGGGCAAGGTCAGCGCCGATCTGCCCCTGAGCCCCGCGCGTATCCTGATCGCGGCGCTTCTCTTCGCGGGTATCATCTTCGGTATCCTCATGGTGGGGATGAGCAATCTCCCGTCCATCAAAGGCGCTCCCACCCTCGGTATCGGCATCGGTCTGATGCTGATGGGACTGTTCTATACCCGCAAGTCGCTGTGCTGTTCGATGGAGAGCTACCTGCTCTATCCCGATCTTAAGCCTGCCCGATTCCTCCAACCGTCCGAGATCATCCCCTTCCTCTGTATGGTGGCGGGTATGACGATGATCGCGATCGACGGCTCCTACAGCGGCGCCCATCGTGCGTTCGGTATGATGCTCGCGCTGATCTCGTTCTTCATCCTGACGGTGAAATATATGAAACTGCATAATCTTTTCAAAAAGACGAAGGACAGGATCAAAAAATCGCCCGATATGTTCCGTATGGGGACGGCTGCCGAGGCGATGAAGCTGATCCATGACGAGCGCTGGCTGCGTATCGTCTGCTATGTATCGGTTTTGATCGCCGTTATGCTGGCGGTCTCCGACCGTGCGCCGAACTGGGCGATGTACGCGTTCGGCTTTGTTTTGATGTTCGAGCTCTTCGGCATCGTGCTGTATACCATCCGCTTCCAGCGCGACGTCGCAAAGCGCATGCCGCCTCAGTTCAATAAGAAGGGAGCGCTGTATGATGAACAATAAAGTCAGACGAATCCTCGCGCTCCTGACGGCTGCGGTGCTGATTGCGGCGATCTCCGCCGTTTCCGCATCCGCCGCCGATAATACCCCTTATACTGACCCCGAGACCGATTTCCGCGTCGTTATCATCGACGAGCTCGATCTGCTGACCGACGAGGAGGAGACCAAGCTCGTACAGGATATGCGCCCGATCACGCGTTTCGGCAACGTCGCCTTCTGGACGACCGAGGAAACGACCTATAACGAGATCGACCAGGCGCGCTTGAAGCGCAAAGAGCTCTTTGAGTATGAGAGCGCGACGATCTTCGCGATCAATATGGATATCCGCAAGCTGACCGTTCAGTCCTACGGTACGATCTACGATTCCGTCAGCGATTCTCTGGCACGTTCCATCACCTCGAATGCCAGCAGTCATGCTTCCAAGGGCGATTATTACGCCTGTGCGTCCGAGATCTACAGTCAGATCAACCGTGTGCTGGAGGGCGATCATATCCCCGAGCCGATGAAGATCAGCAGCTACGTCATCATCTCCGTGATGGCGGGTCTGGTGTTCGCAATCCTTATTGCACTCGGTACACGCAGTCAGGGCAGCAAAAAGCAGGGCGTTCCTTCGATTGCGCCGATGGGCGTCGGTACGCTGACGGGCAATCAGCTGAATATCACCTTCGTGCGTAAGAAGACCCGCGTCGTTCAGCACTCCTCGTGCAGCAGCGGCGGCTGCAGCTCGGGCAGCTCCTGCGGTGGCGGCGGCTGCAGCTCAGGCAGCTCCTGCGGAGGCGGCGGCTGCGGCGGTGGCGGCAGCTCGTCGTTCTGATGGCTGATACATCATACGAGGGCTTCTTCACCCTCCAGTGGCATATCACGCATCGCTGTAACCTGCGGTGTACCCACTGTTATCAGGACGATTATTCCGCTTTTGAGAATCGTACTTCACTCGTCAAGATCCTCGATCAGTATGAGAAGCTGTTGAAGGCGTATCGTTTCAAGGGTCATATCAATATCACCGGCGGCGAGCCGTTTCTCCATCCCGATCTGTTTTGGCTGCTCGAAGAAGCGGGAAAGCGCGGGATCACTACCGCGGTACTTACGAACGGCACCGTGATCGGCTTGCGTGAGGCGAAGCGCCTGCGCGCCTGCGGGGTCGACTATGTTCAGGTCAGTCTCGACGGTACCGAGCAGGTGCATGACGCGATCCGAGGGAGAGGGAGCTTTCAGCGGGCAGTCAAGGGTATCTTTGCCCTTCGCTCTCAGGGTATCTTCACCAGTGTTTCCTTTACCGCTCAGCGGGAGAATCTGAAGGAACTGCCGAAGCTTGCCCGCTACTGCGACGAGATCGGCGCGAACAAGCTCTGGTATGACAGGGTGATCATACCCGCCGACGAGGATGTACGTCACCTGTCCCTGACGACGGATGATTTCATCAAGCTCAGCCGAAAGGCGGCGCGGCTTAACCGCCGCTACCGCGTAACGTGTCAGCGTGCTTTACAGTTCATTCCGTGTAAGAATAAGCAGATCTACCGCTGCACGGCGGGAGAGAGCCTTTTGACGATTCTCGCCGACGGTTCCGTGATGGCGTGTCGCCGACTGCCGATCACCGTCGGCAGCGTGCATGACTCCGATCTGTTGACGATCTACAACACGAGTCCCGAACTGATCGCGATCCGAAGCGCGGGACTCCCGGAGGGCTGTAAGGGCTGTGATTACGCCGAGTTGTGCGGCGGCGGCGCCCGCTGTGTGACGTATGCCCGTACGGGGCGCTATGATCTGCCCGATCCCGATTGTATACTTGCACAAAAATAAGTCTTTGATGCGTGGATATTCTTTTATAGAATTATCTTTTGAAGTTATTGACAAAGTCGCTTTTTGTCATATAATTGTATTTGATGACAAATCAGAATAAATACGGATTGATTCGGTAAAGGTGGTTCATGGGATGAGACGTATTATTTCGAGTATTTTAGCGTTGGCAATGGTACTGATCACGGCGCTGTCGCTTACGGCATGCGCTAAGGATATGACGGTCACGATCACGGACAGCACTGCGGTCTATACCGTGATCGGCAAGGATAACATGAACGTTCAGCAGTTCATCGATATGGCTCAGATTAAGCTGAACCCTCAGGATGTCGTGACGCCCTCGCTTGAAACCGTTTTCAAGGAGAATGAAGATCACGCGATCACGATCCAGCGCATGGTGCGCGTCAAGGTCACCGACGGCACGAGCCCCAAGGATGTTGACGTCGCTCTCGGCGGCACGGTCGCCGACGCGATCGCCAAGGCGGGCTTTGACGCCGCGCACTATGTCCCCGATGTGGACGCTTCTACGCCGCTGACCGACGGCATGACCATCACCCTGACCGAGGCGCAGGCTGACGGCTTTGTGACCGACGCGACCGGCAGACATTATTACAAGGGCGGCGTGATGCAGACGAGCACTGTCGTCGGCGATGAGACCGAGGGTTATTTCTATGTCAATGAACAGGGCGTTGTCGACGAAGGCTACGTCGACGGCGTGAACGTTGACGGCGTTGACTGGATTGTTATCAACGGTAAAGCGACACAGGTATTGACCGATTCCGACGGAGCGCTCCTTGCGGCTGCGAAGGACATCGCGAAGTGTACCAACTCCTCGATGACGAAGGATGAGAAGCTCAAAGCGGCTTTTGACTATATTCGCCAGAATTACCTCGAGGGCGTTCTGCATGATCCGCCCTACCGTGAGGCTGACTGGCCCGTCGTCTGCGCGAACGACCTGTTCGTCTACGGCAAGGGCGACTGCTTCAGCTACGGCGCGGCGTTCGCCTACATGTGCAGGGCGATCGGGTGCACCGACGTATACGCCTGCAACAGCGGCGGTCACGGCTGGGCTGAGGCTGAGGGTAAGGTGTATGATCCCGAGTGGAGCATGCACAGCGACAAGTACAGCTACTTCGCTGTCGGTCCCGATGATGAGGTCGACGTCGCTTACTTCACGACCGTCAACGACGCTGAGTGGAAGCACAAGGCGATCGAGCTGAACCAGCAGTTTCAATAAGTAGAATCAAATAAAAGATAACCGGAGCATTCGCGCTGAATGCTCCGGTTTTTTTCAGGTATTTGTTTATTTCTTCGGAAGATAATCTCTGAGCTTTTCGATCAGCTCACAGTCCTCTGAAAGCTCGATCGTCTCGCCCTTCTCGATGAGGCTTTTGCTGTAGTCGGCATACGCCTGATAGTAACGCTGACATTCGTTCCATTCGTTTTTAACATTGTCGGATTTCTCGTGCGAAGAGAGCCCGTAGCGCGTTTTGAGCACGTCCGTCAGGTAGGCGGTGAACTTCTGCTGTCCGTTGACGTTCAGATGGTCGAGGTTGTAGAAGTCCGTCGTTTCATCCAGCCCCGTCTCGGCGATATCCCGCTCGAGATTCAGGTAATCAAAGCCGTATTCCTTCACGATATCGCCCACGGTGTTGCCGCGCTCGAAACGCGAGTAGGTACGTTTAACGACGATATGGGGGAAGCGGGCGAATACGACGTTTTTCAGGCCTTGTGAGCGGCAGTATTCGAGCAGATCGCGCAGACCCTTCTCCTCGAGCTCTGTCAGCGGCGCCTTGCTGTCGGCAAGCTGCGGGAGCGAGCTGTTCATCGAGCGCTGCGTGCTGCGGAAGACGCCGGTTTCGTTGAGGATGCCTTTGAGGTAGTTGTAGCCGCGGCGCTTGTTCTGCCAGATCGTCTTGCGGTACTTTTGATCAGCCGCGAGATCGCTCCACACGCCGTGATACTTCATGATGGGGAAGAGGTACTCGGCGTGATTCTCGTGGATGTTGCGGGCGATCCACTCCAGCTTGATGTGGTCAGACGGAACATTATCGGCGTAGTTGCGGAGGTTCGCCTCCTTGGTGACCTCCTCCTCGTCGCCGTAGACAGCGCCGTTGAGCTCAATGACGATCAGCGGATCCTTCTGACGGCTGAGGACATTTTTCAGCTGGCTCTGATAGTTGAGGATGGAGTTCGCCTGCGTCGCGAAGAGGTAACTGCTGATCCCGTCGCGCGCGTAAGCGTAGCCCGGCGCAAAGTCCGAGTAGACCTCGCTCGCACCGATGATCACCAGATCCAGCGAGTCCTTATCCTCTTCATAAAAACCCTTGAGTCGCTCGCGGTTGTGATCGGCGCGACAGAGGACATATTCCTGCAGTACGCCGACGCATAGCGCCAGCGCCAGCAGGAAGCACGATATTTTGATAACACGCGGTAAATACCGTTTCATAGATCTTTCCTCAAAAAAGCGGCAGGGCGTGAAGCGGGATTCGTTTCACGCCGCTGCCGATACACAGTGATTATACGTCGTAGTAATAGTCGATTTCCTTAACGGTGTCGTTCTCGATGAAGAACTGCAGCGACTTGCCTTCTCCCGCCTCGTAAGCGTAGTACATACCGACGGTGCGGTAGCCGTCGCCGTATGCTTCTGTGACCTTAGAGAGCGGATCGCCGACCTGGATACCCTTCGCGGTGGGGATGCCTTCGCCGGAGATGACGACCTCGAGAATACGGTCAACGCCGTCCTTGGGATAGGTGCCTACGCTGAAGCCGTTATACTCGTATGTCTTGTCGTCGCCTTCGCCGCCGTGGCAGCTCAGCTGAGAGCTGGTGTTGACGGGATCGCCCAGAGCGCCGATGACCGGCTCAGCCTCGTCGTTGAGGACTACGGAAACGCCGTTGTACATGAAGATGGTGTCCGCGGGAACGATGGAAGAGGTCCCTGCGGCAGCGGCCTCGGTAGCGGCCTCGGTTGCGGCAGGAGCCGCCTCGGTAGCAGCGGTCGTAGCGGTCTGAGCCTCGGTAGCGGTTTTGTTTCCGCCGCAGGCAGCGAGCGTGAATACAAGCGCCAGGGTCAACATTACAGCAAGCATGATGGTTAATGTCTTTTTCATTTTGGTTTCCTCCTTGAGAATTATCCTAGACCATTATATTTTACTCTATTTCTGACAAAATAGCAAGTGCTTCGACACAAAGTTTCACACATTGACGCAGTAGGGTATCTTTTGTCCGCCGAGACTTGTTATTACTGCTGAAAAGTAAAAGCAGGAATCTGCACAGACTCCTGCTTTTGAATCGGTATATTGACAGAACGGCGATCTGTCACGACCGGGCGAGGCTGCTCAGGATGACGATGTAGTTCATCACATCGGTATCGTCGGGCATGTAGTTGCCGCTGATATTCAGCGGGATCATATCGCCGTGCTTGTTCTTGATGTTCATCTGTGAGTTAAATGGCTCGGAGGCAGTGATCTTCCTGAGGATATCACGGTATACGGAGGGACCTTCGCGAGAGCTGATGCGCTCGATAAAGCCCTCGCGGTTCAGTATCTGCTCCAGCTCACGTGCGCCGATGCCGATCGTCTTTTCAAGTCCGTTGAACAGAACCGTGAAGCGGATCTCTCTGTCGGGCAAGCGCGAGAGGAAGAGCACCGTATCCGTCGAGATATGCGACAGCAGGGACATCTGCTTCTCGAGCGTGCTGAGCTTGGTGATATTTCGCACCGAACCGTAGAAGATCTTGTTCTCGCCCTCGGCGTGCAGATAGTAGAAGCGCATGTGGAAGGTCGTGAGCGTTCCGTCGGTCTTGTAGAAATGCAAAAGACCCTTCGAACCGTTCAGCCGATCATGCTCCGCGATATGGAGCAGCTGCAGCATCCGAGGGATATCGCCCTGCGGCATGAAGCGGTGGATACCGTCCAGTCGTTCTATGAAATCCGGTACGTCGACCGCCTCATAGAATTGCTCGTTATAGCGGATGATATCAACGGTATCGCCGTGCCATGAATACATCGCGCACGGCCCGAGGATATTGTTGAGCATCGTGTCGCTGTAGATGTTATTGTCAAGCAGCTCACGCAGGCGGAACTGCTGGTTCGCCTTGAAGGAGATACCGGAGGTATCGATCATCCCGGGGTCATCGATCAGCTTCTCATACTCCCTGACGGGAAGAGGACGATAGAAATAGTAGCCCTGGATGAAGCCGCAGCCGAGATCGCGCAGGAACTCCATCTGTTCCTGCGTTTCAACACCTTCGACGATGATCGGTACACCGATCGTCTTGGTCATATTGGTGACGGATTCGAGGATGCGTATACTTCTCTCCTCGTCGCCCTCGTCGATATTGAGGAACTGTGCGTCGAGCTTGACGATATCAATGTTTAGACTCTTGAGCATATTCAGTGTCGAATAGCCGCTGCCGAAGTCGTCCATCAGCACCGTGAAGCCCTTCTCTCTCAGAGAGCGGACAGTGCTCCTGACGAGCGCGGTGTTGGTGATATAGGAGGTCTCGGTGATCTCGATCTTGATCATGCGACGGTCGAGATCGTATTTCTCCGCGAGCCGTTCGAAAACGGCGGGGAGATCGGTATGCTGGATATCCGCGACGGAAACGTTGACGGATACGGGCAGCGGGGTATGACCGCTGTCGATCCAATCGTGCTGCCAGCGGCAGACCTCCTCCCAGATATACAGGTCGAGATCGCTGATCAGACCGCGCTTCTCGAGGATGGGGATAAAGACGTCAGGAGGTACGAGCGTACCGTCGGACTTGATCCATCGCGCTAGCGCTTCGGCTCCGACGATCCTGCCGTCTGACGCGCGGCACTGGGGCTGCAGGTAAAAGACGACCTCATGACGCCTGAGCGCCTGTAAAAAGTCGCTGAGTATGCGGTACTCTTCATTGGTGCGCGAGTACATGCTCTTCTCGAACACACGGATACGGCTGTGGTAGCTTTCCTTCGCGACCTGAGAGGCGAGGAACGCACGGTCGAGCAGATCCATCAGCTTACAATCTCCTTCGACCTTACAGATACCGAACGCGGGCATGAAGCCGATGCTGCTGCCGCGCGAGCCGATCAGCGAGGCGATATCCTCGAACAGGTGCCCGATGAGCTCCATGTCGTAGGGGATCATCAGGCAGAAGTCATCCTGACCGAAATAGCCTGCCGTGCCGCCGGTCTGTTCACTGACCTGAAGCATCGCGGCGCCCATCTGTACCATCAGCAGATCGCCTTCGTTGTGTCCGTACCACTCGTTGAACAGCTTGAAGTTTTCGATATCGACGGAGACCAGACACCAGTTCTCTCCGCCTTCCTTGAGGCGGCGGTCAACATCCTTGATGAAGGCGCGCTTCCTCAGCAGACCGGTCATCTCGTTGCGGTTGTGGTCGATATAGATATCGTTCTCCGTCAGTCCCAGCTCGCGGGATTTGCGATTCTGGCAGTCGAAGACGTACATGCGGAGCGTATGACGACTCAGACCGTATTCTTCGCCCGAGACCAGCACCGCCTCTACCCAGCGCCAATCGCCTCTGGAGAGACGGAAGCGGTATTCGTCACAGTATAGTCCGGGTACCTCGGAGCTGTTCAGACGATGTATTATCGTATCGGGGTTCATCAGCTCGATGAACCGTTCCCGTTCATCGGGATGGATCAGCTCCTCCGACATAGCGATGAAAATATCCTTATAGGTGCCCTGCAGCATGGGCATGGTGTACTTTTTGGCTATATGATAAATGCTTTTGAAAGTGAGAGAATCCAGATCGATCTCGAGCAGTTCATCAAAGGATGAATTATCAAGAAACCGAATGATTGATCCGGGCTGACTGACCGATCTCAGCAGCTCGAACAAAGCTGTATTCATGTCCTTTACCATTCCTTCGTAAGTAATACGCAAGAGGCCAAGCTAATCATAGTATTTTGTGATCTTTTTTTCAATATCTCGACGATAAAATCGGAATTGTTTCTATAATTATATGCAGGATTTTATGAAAGCTACACAACGGACGATGTGTGTATGATGTCCGGCGAGAATATTCCTCCGTATCCTGCTTTCGTTTATCGAGTATCATTCGGAAGAATTACAAAAAATGCACAATAATTCCGTAAAAATAATTGTAATTTCGGTCATTTAGTATTATAATAAATTAGATAGTATTTGTATGATACAAACTGTGCAAGTTTTTCGGATTAACGGAGTATGATATGAAGAAGTTTATGACCGCAGGCGGAATGAAACGCCGCGTACTGATAGTTGATGACGAGATGATCAATCGCGAGCTGCTCGGAGCGATGCTTTCGCAAAGCTACGAGATCTCCTTCGCCGCCGACGGACAAGAGGCGATGGACGCGCTTATGCAGCCCGACACCGACTATTCGCTGATCCTGCTCGACCTTATGATGCCCGTGATGAACGGCTTCGAGGTGATCGAGCGCTGCAGGGCGGATGAAGCGCTGCGACAGATCCCGATCATCGTAATGACGTCCGAGAAATCCGCCGAGGTGCGTAGTATTCGCATGGGCGCGGCGGACTTCATCACCAAGCCCTACGATATGCCCGAGGTCATCCTCGCGCGCTGCGAGAGGATCATCGAGCTGAGCGAGGGCGAGAGCATCATCCGCTCGACCGAACGTGATAAGGTCTCGGGATTATATACGCGCGGATATTTCTTCGCTTATTTAAAGCAGATGCTCCCGCGGCTCGATACGCAGGCGGACGCCATCGTGATGAATATCGATCGCTTCCACCTGATCAATGAGCTGTTCGGCAGGGAAGAGGGCGACCGCGTCCTCTCGTACTGCGGAGAGCTGATCTCGGAGATGCTTTCTTCAACGCGCGGGATCGCCTGCCGCAGTGAGAGCGATACCTTCTTCATCTTTTGTGAGAGGCAGGAGGATTATGAGCATACGGCGGAGCAGATGCAGGAGAAGCTCGCCGAGTTCGCCCGTTCGCGCAGCCTGCGCCTGAGAGCGGGCGTATACTCCTGTGAGATGGGCTCGGATGAGCCCGAGGCGTGGTTCAGCCGAGCGAAATCCGCCTGCGACCGTATTCGCGGACAATACGGTTCTCTCACGACCCGCTACAATAACGAGCTGTATGAACGCACGGTCTTTCATGAGCGGCTGATCGGCGATATACAGGACGCGATCGACGGGCGTCAGTTCGTTGTCTATTATCAGCCGAAATACCGTATACAGGGCGACCGCCCCGTGCTCTCGAGCGCCGAGGCGCTGATCCGCTGGATCCACCCCGAGCTGGGCTTCATCAGCCCGGGCGAGTTCATTCCGCTGTTCGAGCAGAACGGTCTGATCCGCCGCGTGGATCACTATGTCTGGCGTGAGGCCGCGGCACAGATCGGGAGGTGGCGCGACCGCTTCGGCAGGATCATCCCTGTCTCGGTGAACGTCTCGCGCGTCGATATCTTTGACCCCGAGCTCGAGAACAAGCTGTGCGCGATATTGGACGAGTTTAAGCTTTCTCCCGACGATATGATGCTGGAGATCACGGAGTCGGCGTATGCCGATAACGGCGACCGCCTGATCGAGGTGGTCAACAGCCTGCGTAACCGGGGCTTCAAGATCGAGATGGACGACTTCGGCTCGGGCTATTCTTCGCTGAACATGCTGACCGAGATCCCGATCGACGTGCTCAAGCTCGATATGAAGTTCATCCGCCGCATGCTGATCGACGACAAGAGTCTGCGCCTGGTGGAGCTGGTGATGGATATCGCGGGATATCTGGAGGTTCCCGTCGTAGCCGAGGGCGTCGAGGAGGAAAAACAGCTCAATACGCTCAGAAATATGGGCTGCGATCTCGTGCAGGGTTATTATTTCTCGCCCCCGCTGCCTGCACAGCGATTTGAAGAATTGATCAAAAAGGAATGTGAGTGCTGATCGATCGGAGGTAGATCATGTCATCTGACCTGAAAGCAAAATCATCATGGAAGACCGGCTTATCGCTTATCGGTATCATCGTTGTCGGTATCATCCTGAATATCCTCGGTACCCGTGTGAACGCCCTGCTGGGGCTGCCGCTGTATATCGATGATATCGGTACGATCCTGTCGGCGCTGCTGGGCGGATACATCCCGTGTATCACGGTCGGCTTCTTTACGAATATCATCATCGGTCTGACCGATTCCTATACGATGTATTACTGCATCATCAGCGTACTGATCGCCGGTGTAGCGGTTTTATTTGCCGAGAAGATGCGCCGTCTCAAGATCCATTCGATCCTGCTGGCGATCCTGAGCTTTGCGTTCTTAGGCGGCATCGTGGGCGGACTTCTGACTTGGCTGATCAACGGACTGAGCTTCGGCGAGGGATACGCCGTCGATCTGGCGGCGAAAATCAATCGGGCGGTACCGCTGGGGTATTTTGTCTCGAACCTTCTCTCGAACTTCCTGATCGACCTCGTCGACAAGGGACTTGTTACGGTGATCGCGGTGATCATCTATAAGCTGCTCCCGCTGAAGCTGCTCAACTTCGTACACACCCGAAGCTGGTATTTTATTACCGCGTTCGAAAATCCAACCGTACATAACCGCAAGAAGATCTCGCTGCGTATCAAGGCGACGCTCTTGGTAGGACTGTCGATCACGCTGGTCGCCTCGGCTGCGATCGGCGTCAGCGTTTTGCAGTACCATAATTCCACCGTCAAGGAATATGAGGAAAGCGGCCGCTATGCCGCGAACGTGATCGCCGAGAAGCTCGACGCCGACCGTATCGGCGAATATTTGGAGAAAGGCGCCGCGGCGGAGGGCTATACCGATACCGAGGAGCTTATCTCTACGGTGATCAAGCTTTCACCCGATATCAAATATGCGTATGTCTATCGCGTTGAACAGGACGGCACGCATGTTGTCTTTGATATCGATACCGCCGACGTCGAGGCGGACAATCCCGGCGAAGTTATCAAATATGATTCTTCTATAGAAAAATATAAAGATCTTTTCATCGCGGGCAAGGAGATCCCCACCGATATTACGGATGACGAGTACGGCTGGCTTCTGTCGGTTTATGAGCCTGTCACCGACAGCACGGGCAAGGTGCAGTGCTATATCGGCATCGATATGGAGATGAAACGCCTGCGTTCCGAGGAATTCGAGTTTTTGGCGAAGATCATCTCGCTGTTCCTCGGCTTTTTGATCCTGATCCGTACCTACGCGGTATGGATGACGGAGCGCCATATCATCAAGCCGATCAACTCGATCGCCCATGTATCGCGCCATTCGGGCTACGATACGCCCGAGGCGAGAGAGAAGTGGATCCGTATGCTCGATCTGCTGGATATCCGTACCGGCGACGAGATCGAGATCCTTTACGAGGATTATAAGCGAGCGGCGCAAAATACGGTACGCTACATCGAGGAGATCCAGCGCAAGAGCGAACAGCTCACGAAGCTGCAGAACGGACTGATCATGGTGCTTGCCGATATGGTCGAGAGCCGCGATCAGTGTACGGGCGATCATGTATTCAAGACTGCCGCCTATACCGAGATCATCCTCCGTCAGATGCAGAAGGAAGGCGTCTATGCCGATCAGCTCAGTGAAGAGTATATCACCGAGGTCGTCAACTCCGCGCCGCTTCACGACGTCGGCAAGATCACCGTCTCCGACGTGATCCTCAACAAGCCCGGCAGACTCACCGACGAGGAGTTTTGCGTCATGCAGAGCCATACCACCGAGGGCGGCAAGATCATCGACAAGGCGATCACGCTCGTCGACGAGGATTCGGGTTACCTGAACGAGGCGAAGAACCTCGCGCTGTATCATCACGAGAAGTGGAACGGTAAGGGCTATCCCACCGGACTCAGCGGCGAGGATATCCCGCTGTCGGCGCGTGTGATGGCGGTCGCGGATGTGTTTGACGCACTGGTGTCCCGCCGCAGCTACAAGGAGCCGTTCCCGATCGAGAAGGCGTTCGACATCATTCGCAAGGACGCGGGTACGCATTTTGACCCGTATGTCGCTCGGGCGTTCCTTGACGCTGAGGAAGAAGTCAGACGGGTCGCAAAGCTCAATATGGAGCCGTGATCCCTTCTTGTCGGAGCGACCTAAGTCATATTTGGTGAATATGACCATTGATTTTTCCCTAAAATATCGTTAAAATGCCTTATGGTAAGTTTAATGACGGTTTTTACGGATGATAATGCCACTGAGTTTTGAAAAAGACTTCCATCTTACCTTACAGAAGGTGATAATATGAATAAGTTCTCAGCATGGATCAAACCATTGCTTTTTCCGAATGTTGACAAGAAAACCGCATTAGAGATAGATACCATGAACACGCGGAATATCCACTATGTTTCGCTGGTCGTCGGGATCGTCCAGCTGATCTCGCTGATCGTCTTTGGCTTCATCAATTTCGGCAGCGCTGTGGACGATTCGGTGATCTGCGCTGTCCTCAGAGTCGGCTCGAGCGTCATCCTGTGCGTGTTGGGCTTCGTGATTTCCGGCGTTCTGTTGAAGAAACCGGATACCGTGAAGAACCATCCGCTGGGCGTCAGGCTGTTCATCGGCGGGTTCATCATCCTGATGATGATCTGGAGCATTTTTGTTGCTGTATACAACTACGCGAATTATCAGCAGATGCTCACCTTTTATACCGTTGAGCTGATGGCGGTGCTGTTCGTCAAGCTCAAGCCCGCCTTTACCACGACGATCATCACGAGCTCCTATATTGCGACTTTCCTGATCCTCCACTTCGGCGTCCGACAGGGCGGGATCAATCTGTATAACTTCATGATGCTCGCGATCCTCTCGGTCGCGGGCGCGGTGCTGAACTACCGCCTGACCGCGAATTATATCGCCGAGAAGAACAAGGCGAGCATCCTGAACGAATCGCTCGAGATCATCGCGAACCATGACAGCATCACCCGACTCCAGAACCGCTACGCGCTGAACCAGCATTTTGTCGATTTCGTTGATCGTGATATCTGCATCGCGATGGGGGACATCAACAGCTTCAAGGCGGTCAACGATACCTACGGTCATCGTGTGGGCGACGACGTGCTCAAGCTGTTCTCCGACATCCTGCTCGAGTTCTTCCCCGCCAAGAACGTCTTCCGTTACGGCGGCGATGAATTCCTGATCATCGCGGAATCCGACTCGCTCGACGACTTCAGGAAACGATTCGATCAGGTCAATGAGCGTTTCTCTTCGATACGTATCGCGGGGGTTGAGACCCGGCTGGGCTGCAGCTTCGGCTGTATCAAGTTCCATCCCATGAGTCCCGCGGAGTTCTTTGACGGACTCACCTCGGCGGATAAGATCCTTTATGAAGAGAAGAAACGACTCAGCATCAAACGATAGGCAAAGAAAAGCACATTCGGCAGTGCGGCCGGATGTGCTTTGTTGTTATACGGATATTTGTATCATGCGTTCAGCGCCGTACTGACGGTGCAATTCTTTCCCTCGTCCTTAGCGAGGTACAGGTTCTTGTCCACCTGACGGATGAGCGCGTTGATCTCGCTCGCGCCGCCGTTTTCAGCCGTGACAAGACCTACGGAGACGGTGGTGGTCAGCTGTTCGCCGTCAAAGTCGAACTGCAGCGCTCGTACCGCGTCAACGATCCGCTTGCATACCTTCTCGGCGTCGATATCGGTATGGAACAGGATCAGGAATTCGTCGCCGCCCCAGCGGCACAGATCGCCGCTGTTGTTCAGCGTGGTAAGGATCGCTTGTCCGATGTCCCGGATTACGATATCGCCGTTCGGATGACCGAAGTTATCGTTGATGTATTTGAAGTTATCGATATCGAGGATCGCGATCGCGGCGGGCTTGATCGGATACTTCTCGGGATGATCGAGGATCGACTGCAGCCAGAAACGGTTGTACAGTCCCGTCAGCACGTCATGGTAGCAGAGGTACTCGTATTTTTCACGCGATTCCTTCAGCGCCTGATTCGCTGCGTCGCGCATCCTCTCCAGCAGCAGCGCTACGACGAAGAACGCGAAATACAATATCGGGAAGCGCATCATGAACGTCGGGGAGTACCGGTACTGCAGCAGGCTCTGACCGAACGGGATCCAGAAGAAGAAGGCGAGGATCAGGAACATGAACAGTGAGAACAGCGTACCGTTCCGCAAGCCGAACATCAGCAGTCCGAAGCACGGCAGCATCGCCGTCCACAGCACGCTGAAGCCGTCGGGGATACCCGAGATGATAAAGTAGATGAACAGCACCGAGACCTCTGTAGAGAAGAGGATGATCGCGACGGTCGCCGCCTTGCCTCTTTTACGGAGCAGGAGCAGGTCGATGCCGCACAGCACTGCGAAGCCCAGCGTCACCCAGGTGAAAGCTCCTTTATGGGTGAAGAAATTGACGACGGACATCAGCAGCGAGGTGAGCCCGAGCATGACGAAGATGCATGCGTCCCGGTACAGCTTCCAGCCGGGCTCATCTGCGACCAGTTCGTTTTTCTTCTTCAAATATTTTTCTATTGATAACAGCTTCATATCATCACCCTCTCCGGATTATGCATAGGGTTTGGGACGTCCCGCAGAGAAGATGAGTTGGATTGCAGGCCGAAAGCCAGCGTTTGGATGTGTTCCTATTTTATCACATATTTTGAAATATCAACATTGATAGAATAACTAAAAATTATTCGGCTTTTTGTGCGTTTTGCTGTTTTGATGACCGAATGTTTCAAAATCACGCAGAATTCTTGAATTTATGCACCGTTTATGGTATTGTTAACAGGATAAAAGCGCGGACTGTTCACAGAAACAGGATACATGGATGCGATGTCTGAACGATCAAGTATGACCGACCGGCTGCACATGTGCAGTCGGCTTTGCTGTTGTATAGGGTCGTTCTTAAACATAAGGTAGGGGAGAATATGGGTTCATTTACACAAACGGACAGTTTCCTGTTCCATCAGGGAACGAGTTACGAAGTATATAAGAAGATGGGCGCTCATACCGCCGCCGAGAACGGCGTCAGCGGTACGCGCTTCACTGTATGGGCGCCTCATGCACAGGCAGTGAGCGTTGTCATCGAGACGGGTGACAGGGCAGGGGAGTATCCCATGGAGTTTACTGCCGACGGTATCCTGGAGGCGTTTGTCCCCGGGGTCGGGAGCGGCGATATCTACCGCTACGCCGTCACCGGTCCCGACGGAGAGAAGCGCCTAAAGAGCGATCCCTACTCCTTCCGCTATCAGCTCCGTCCCGATAACGGCTCGGTCGTTTGTCCGCTCCGCGGTTATAAGTGGAACGACGACGAGTATATGGCACAGGTCGATAACAAGGCGGTCATCGAACGCCCCATGGCGATCTATGAGGTACACCTCGGTTCATGGAAGAAAGCGTATAAGGGTGAGGATGATCCCGACGGCTTTTTGAACTACCGCGAGCTGGGCGATCAGCTGGCGGATTACCTCAGCTACATGGGTTATACCCACGTCGAGCTGATGGGTATCTGTGAATATCCCTTCGATCCCTCTTGGGGCTATCAGGTGACCGGTTACTTTGCTCCTACCTCGCGCTACGGTACGCCCAACGACCTGCGTTATCTGGTCGACCGCCTGCACCGCAGCGGGATCGCGGTCATCCTCGACTGGGTTCCCGCGCATTTTCCGAAGGACGATTTTGCGCTGGGGCGCTTTGACGGCACGCCGCTGTATGAGTCAGCTGATCCGCTGAGAGCGGAGTTCCCGATCTGGGGCACCTACGCCTTTGATCACGGCAAGCCCGAGGTGCGTTCCTTCCTGATCTCCAGCGCTTTCTACTGGATCAACGAGTTCCATATCGACGCGTTGCGCGTTGACGCGGTCGCCGCGATGCAGTACGCCGATTTCAGCCGTACCGAGTGGCGCCCGAACATCCACGGCGGTCATATCAACCTCGAGAGCACCGACTTCTTAAAGCAGCTCAACAGCGAGCTGACCCAGCGGACGAGGGGCTACCTGATGGCTGAGGATTCCTCCATCGAGCAGGGCATCACCAACGATATCCACATCGGCGGTCTGGGCTTCACCCTCAAGTGGAACATGGGCTGGATGTATGATACGCTGAAATATCTCTCATACGACTTTTACGAGCGCCGTTACCATCACGGCGAGCTGACCCATATCCCCGACTATGCCTATACGGAGAATTTTATCTTAGTCCTGTCGCATGACGAGGTCAACGTCGGCAAGGGCTCGATCCTCGACAGGCTCTGCGGCAGCTATGAGGACCGTATCAATTCCGTCAAGGCGCTGTACGCCTTCCAGTTCACCTTCCCGGGTAAGAAGCTGCTGTTTATGGGGCTTGATTTCGCGCAGGACAGCGAGTGGGATTTCAGTAGATCGCTTGACTGGCACCTTACCGAGGATCCCGCCCACCGCAACGTGATGCTGACGGTCAAAAATCTGCTGTCGGTCTACAGGGAGATCCCCGTTCTGCACCACGACTCCAAGGACAGCGCGACCTTCGAATGGGTGACGAAGAACTTCGCCGACGCCAACGTGATCGCCTACATTCGCAAGAATCCGTGGAACTACAGCGGCGCCGTGCTGGTGATCTGCAACTTCTCTCCGTGGCATCACAACGGCTACGCCTGCGGCGTTCCGATCGACGGCGATTATACGCGCGTATTCAGCACCTATGATACCGTTCCCGGACAGGGCGGTCCCGAGGAGCTCGGCGGTTATCCCGTGATGCACAGTGAGAACAATTGGTGCGACGGTAAGCCCTTCCGTCTGAGCTACGGTCTGAGACCGTTCGAGGTCGTTATCATCAAGCTGCCCTGACAGCTTTGTACTATATGAAATGAAAACACCGACTGCTGTATGAAGCGGTCGGTGTTTGTGTATGTCGATATTCAGTGCTTCGGCGGTGTATACTCTGCCTTGCCGAAGGCGATGATCGGCGTAAAGATCTCGGGGAAGAAGCACATGCCGATCTTGAAGGCTGTCTTTTTACCGAAGCAGTTGCACAGGCGGTTGACGTGGATCACCTCCGAGATGATCGTGAAAAGTCCGGTCACGAGATCCAGCGTCAGATTGACCGTTTCGGGTAAGGCGGGTACCAGCTCCACTACGAGCTCCGCGATCCAGAAGATGACCTCCAGGATGAACCAGATATGCGCCATGCCGACGATATGGTGCGACAAAAAGAGATTGTAGAAGGGGATCAGTGCCTTCCAGCCCTTTTCTCCCGCTTTCTCGAGGATCTTCCACTCCGATATAATCAGAATGACATAAATGACAGCAACGGCGATCAACAGGATCGTCATGCCTATGGTATTATCCATATTATCCGCCTCCGTTCTGCTGTCAGTCTATCATAATTCGCGCGTTTTTTCAACACTTTACGGTGAAAGTGCTCTGAAAATCTCATTACGAAGACAGAGCCGCGAATCGTTCGTTCAGTCTGAGACCGTTTCCGCGTGAGTATCGGAGAGCGTGATCCGGATGATCCGCTCGATCATGATATCGACGGTCGGGATCCGCCTGTCGTCGATATCGTCCGAGCCGTAGAAGATCAGCTTCTTTCCGACAGGATCGATCTTTTTTATGATACCGTTAAAGGGCTCGTAGCTGCCGCCCTGCTTGTATTGATCGGGAATGAAGTAGGTGAGCGATACGGCGGGATGGGCGCCGCTCTCCGTCAGGCGATGGATCTCGGCGATCACGCCGTTGATGAGCTCGATCTCGCTGTCCGAAAGCTCGATCTCGCTGTCCGTCAACCGCGCCGTCTCGACCATCATATCGTCATAGCCCGACAGCGCCGCGAAGGGCGCGAACTGCGCCGCGCGGTCGTAGAGCGACATGTGCGGTCGGGTCTCGCTTTGGTGATGCGGCAGGTCGATGATGTCGGCGTATACCGCTCTTGCGTCTTGCTTTTCCATCAGTCCGCCTTGTGACCTCCTATCTGTCCGTTTCGTTCGATCGTCGTCGCGCCTTCCTTGAGGTTCATCCCCTTGAGGACGGCGTTCTTGCCGTAGCGGTGCTGTAATCTGAGCATGGTGTTCTGGATGCTGCGCTCCTTCTGTGCCGTGATACGCTCCCGCTCCTCCTTCTCATAGTCGGTGAACAGGCTGAGCTGTTCGGCTTCGGGCGCTTTAAGTTCCGTTTCCGCTTTCAGGTAACAGGCGGAGATGTTCAGCCTGCGGATCAGCAGATCGGGGTCGACGACCCTGGTGTACAGCGCCATCACGGTATCCATGATCTTGCGCGTGCTGTTCGTATAGCTGTCGAGATTTCCTGTGCCGTGCGCGTGCTTGGGGACGATTCTGCCGTAATGATCGGCGGAGACCTTCCCCGTATACGGCTCGCCCGTCTTGCGGACGACGTAGACCGTGTCGCTGACGGTCCTGCCTGCCGAGAGCACCTTCAGGCTCTCTCTGTCGTAGCCGATGGTCAGCACGATCTGCCGCGTGACCAGCCCCTTTTGAACGAGGTCGAGGACGAGCAGCTCCGTCATCTCGCGGATGATCAGCCGTCCCTTGTCATAGCCGTAGGGCTCCTTCAATACCTGTCCCGACGACAGGGAATTGGCGGTCGGGCGGTAGCTTTTGATATGCTTGATCGTCGTCGGTTCCCAGCCCCACGCGTGATCGATCAGGAGCTCCGCGTTGATGCCGAAGGTCTTGTACAGGATATCCTCGCACGAAGGGGAGAGGGAGAACCGCGCGATATCGCCCATCGTATACAGCCCCAGCGCTTCAAGCTTCGTACTGTAGCCGCGGCCTACGCGCCAGAAGTCCGTCAGCGGACGGTGACGCCAGAGGAGCTCCCGGTATCTGCGCTCGTCCAGCTCGGCGACGCGCACGCCGTCCTTGTCGGGCTTGACGTGTTTCGCGACGATATCCATCGCGACCTTCGACAGGTAGAGGTTGGTGCCGATGCCCGCCGTCGCGGTGATTCCCGTCGTATACAGCACCTCGCGGATCATCGTCATCGCCAGCTCGTGCGCCGTCATGCGGTACAGCGGCAGGTAGTGGGTCGCGTCGATGAACACCTCGTCGATCGAGTAGACGTGGATATCCTCGGGCGCGATATATTTCAGATAGATCGAATAGATGCGCGAGCTGTATTGCTCGTACAGCCGCATGCGCGGCGGGGCGACGTAGTAGGACAGCTCCAGCGACGGGTCGCGCTCGAGCGTCGGCGCGTCAAAGGAAGCGGAGCTGAAGTGATATTCGCCGTTCTCATCCTTTCGGATATGACCGTTCTTGACCGCGTTGTGCAGCCGTTCGCTGTTGACCTCCCGTACCCGCTGCACGACCTCGAACAGCCTCGCTCTGCCCGAGATGCCGTGCGCCTTCAGGGAAGGGGAGACGGCGAGACAGATCGTCTTTTCCGTTCTCGAAGAATCGGCGACGACTAAATTGGTGGAGAGCGGGTCGAAATGCCTTTCAACGCACTCGACGCTGGCGTAAAAGCTCTTTAAGTCGATCGCGATATAGGTGCGTTCCATTCCGACATCCCCTTTCCTTAAGCAACCGAGAACAAATCCGAACCCGGTTTTGACGGGCATATTTCCGCCCGCTCTTTGTTAAAATCTTAAATTATCCGGCAAGCGGCTTTTCGACATACCATCTGCCGATTCTGGACGCAAACAGGCTGTCGGTTCTTTCGAAGAACAGGTGCCGTTCCTCTCCCTGTATCACGACCGTGTAACAGGCTCCGCTGTGACCGCTGCTGAGCGTGGACGCGGGGCGAAAATCCCTGACTGCCTCGATCTTGAACGTCCTCCCGTCCGACCATGTGATGGTACGCGGCAGCATGTATCCCGTGGAGTCAAAGTCGGAGTTTACCTTGACGTAAATCTTTATATAGCGTTGCATGATGAACCCTCACGAAATCATATTGCATCTTATAGAACAAATGTACTACAAATTGACCGAAAAGTCAATAGTAAAATTATCCGTGATCCGAGATTATTCTCGGTTGCTTAGCGTATGAAAGTATGTTATACTCTCTATATGCGATTATTTTCAAGGAGGATTCATGTTGGAGAATAAGACGAAAAGTACCGCGACTCCGTGGAAGGTGCTGTCCGCGATTTTGGCGTTCGCGCTGATCGCGGTATCATGCGCATGGGCTTTCACGGCGAACGGAAGTAAGGGTCAGCCGACCGATAAAGCCGGGACGGAGGCTCCTGCGACGGCGGATCAGGGTAAAGCGCTGTCTGCCGATAAAATACAGCAGAAGAGAAAGGTCATCATCGATACCGATACCGCCGGCGATGACGCCGCGGCGCTGATCATCGCGGCAAAGGATCCGAACGTCGAGATCCTCGGCGTAACGGTCTCCGAAGGCAACGTCAAGCTGGATCAGGCGGTCAAAAACGCTTTGATGACGCTTGAGGCTGCGGGCAGTGACGCGCCGGTTTATGCGGGCGCGGACGTTACCTATACCGGTAATCCGCGCGATGTGTTCAGCGTGTTCGGCAAGGACGGCATGGGCGATCAGGACCTGATCCATCCGACGCGTAAGGCGGCGGACGGCAGTGCGATCGACTTCATCCTCGATACGATCAAGGCGAACCCCGACGAGGTGGAGATCATCGCGCTCGGTCCCGTGACGAATCTGGCGCTCGCCTTCGATAAGGACGCGAAAACGATGAAGCGCGTCAAGCGCTATTGGTCGATGGGCACCACGGGCTTCGGTCACGGTAACGCGACCCCCGTAGCGGAGTTCAACGTCTATCACGACGCCGAAGCATACAAGGTTTTTGCCGAATCGGGCGTTCCGGTCACGGTGCTCGGACTCGATATGATGAACGACGATGTCATCCATACGAAGGAATGGCTCGATGAAATCGCCTCCAAGGGCGGTTTATCGGAATTTTTTGCCAAGTCGTTCAGCGGTCTTGTCAAGTTCAATGAGCAAGCGAACGGTAAGGCGTACGCCGATAATCCCGACGGCACCTGCATGGCGTGTGTGCTTTGGGACGGCTTTATACAGGACACCGAGGCATGCCATCCGGTCGTGATGACCGAGGATAACGAGACCTACGGTCAGGTCGTACTGTATAAGAAGAGCCGCGGTTACGATTCCGGCATCACCTTTGAGGATTACAACTTCAACGTGATTACTAAGATAAACAGCAAGGGCTTCAGGGAGAAGCTGGCTTCACTGTTGGAGCAGTAAAGCGGATGATATTTCATCCTTTACTTTCCTCAATTGTATGGCGTTTTAATTCTTAATAGGAAAAATAATAGCTCATAGATCAAGTTTAAAAGATCGGTAAATGCCGGACAGTCAAGCGCTGTCCGGCATTCTTGTGCCCTGTTACGGCACCGGCTGTAACAGGCTATCTGTCTTTTCTTTTCTTAAAGCAATTTTTGTCGTAGCTCGGATTGAAGGCGTAGAAGTTCTTGCTGTCGAGCTGATCGGTCAGCAGTCGCAGGTTCTCGCCGAAGCGCTGGTAGTGTACGACCTCGCGCGCCCTGAGGAAGCGGATCGGGTCGATGACGTCGGGATCGTCACAGAAGCGCAGGATATTGTCATAAGTGGTGCGCGCCTTCTGCTCCGCCGCCATGGACTCATGCAGGTCGGTGATCGCGTCGCCCTTGCTGGCGATCGCCATGGCGTTGAACGGCACGCCTGCCGCCGAGGCGGGATAGATACCGGCGGTGTGATCGACAAAGTATGCGTCGAGTCCCGCCTTCTTGATCTCCTCGGGGCTGACGCCCTTGGTCAGCTGATAGATGATCGCGCCGACCATCTCGAGATGGTTCAGCTCTTCGGTACCGACATCGGTCAACGTCGCCTTCAATTCCGGCATCGGCATCGCAAATCGCTGAGATAAATAGCGGGTCGAAGCCCCCAGCTCACCGTCGGGACCCCCATACACCAAAAAACGGTAATGATCAGATATAAAAAAACAGCTGTATCGAAGTGCTCTTTCGATCGAACACGATTTTGTCGATGAAGCTGCGGATCAGCTCGTTTTTATCCTCCTCGCTCACTGTGGGGTCTCTGAGCGTCGCCACGGCGTTTTTATGTTCGTCGATCAGTTTCTTCCTGAGCTGCGCTTCCGTGTGCTGTGGCTTGATCTCCTGCGCCCTGAGCGCGGTTATACGCTCGTCGATTATCCGGCGGCTCTCCTTCAGCTCCTCGATGGTATAGACGCCTGCCTCGAACGCTTCCTTGATCCGCTTATATTTCAGCTTTTCCTTTTGGATCAGCGCGTCGATATCGATCTCGGTTTTTTCCTCAGTGGGGCGGGTGTTCTTGATCTTGATATTGAATATACCGGTCTCGAAGGCGGTCTCGATGCCGGTCAGCACCATCTCATTGAGCTTTGCGATCGTGATATGATGTGAGGTTTTACACTGACCGTGGTTGTATTTAATACACTGCAAAGAGGTTCCCTTGATAGCAGCGGCGAGGCTTGACCCGCAGTCGGAGCATTTGACCAGTCCGTGCAGCATATACATGTATTTCTTCCCGCTGGTGTGGGCGTAGCGGTTATACTTCTTCTGTTGGCGTTCGTAGATCGTCTGAACCTTATTGAAGCTCTCCTCGTCGATGATCGGCTCATGCTGACCGTCGGTGATCATGATGTTCGGGTCGTCATAGTTGCGGCGGGTCCTACCGGTAGGGTTCCAGCGAATCTTCCCGATGTACACCGGGTTGTGAAGAATATAGTCGACAGTGCGATTCTCCCACAGGTTGCCGCGGGTGGTGCGGATCCCCATATCGTTGAGCTTGCGCGCGATCTGTATTGCCGACATCCCGTTCAGATAGTCGGCGTAGATCTGCCTGACCATCGGAGCGGTCTCCGGATTGACGACGTACTGCTTATCGACGATATCATATCCGAACGACGGGATCGATACGGCGCCGCCGCGCTCGACCTTCTCGGTCATGCCGCGCTTGACCTCTCCTGAAAGGTTGATGCTGTAAAATTCGTCGAACCATTCGATGATGCGCTCGATCAGACTGCCGAAGGGACCGTCAATGATCGGCTCCGAAATCGACTTGACCTCGATATCATTCCTTGACAGCATACCCTTGTAGAAGATACTCTCCTCCTGGTTACGGGCAAAACGGCTGAACTTCCACAGCAGAACGGCAGAGAACGGCGCGGGCTTCTGCTTCGCGGTCGCGATCATCCGGATGAACTCCGGGCGCTTCTCGGCTTTTCTGCCGCTGATACCGTCGTCGCGGAAGATATACTCGTTCGGCACGATATAGCCGTGCTGCTTCGCGTACTTGCGGATCTCCTTAATCTGGCTGTCGGGGGAGAGCTCCGTCTGATTGTCGGTGCTGACACGGATGTACGCCGCGGCAGTTTTCAACTCAATATTCATGTTACACCTCAAAAAGGGTATAAAAATCCCCTTGTAATTTGTATTGCAAAATTCACAAGGGTATGATAGAATATTGACATGGTTGTCAGACCATATTCGTATAGCACCCTTGTGTTATGCGAGCCGCTCTATCCTGCTGGAACAGGGTAGGGCGGTTTTTTTTTATTGAAAGTATAGTTATAGATATTAGTTGGAATAATGCAAAGTAATGAGAAAAGTAATTACTTTTGAAGAGCTATCGATAAAAACGGGGTTGATTTATCGATTGGTATTCAACTTTGAATGATTGGTGTTCATGTTTTCCCGATCGGCGGCGAGCTGCTTCATGAGTTCCAGCGTCTGCCGTTTCTCCTCGTCCGTCATCAGCCGATACCGGAGCAGCAGCTCGATCTCCTTGCCGGTTAGATCGCGGAGGTTCAAACTGTCGTCAATTGTTATATGTAAATTTTCGTCAGTGATCATGAGCGACCTCTTTGTTGAAAAATAATAAGAGCTATGCTATTATATAAACAGTAAGTATGAAAGAAGGGGTTTCATGAAAATTTTTAGTATAATCTTATCGTTATTCTTTGTAGTATTTTTTATTGCAGGTTGCGGCAGACAAACCGCAAATGAGACGGCTACAGAAGCACAAACAGACGTCGAAAACGAAACTAAAACAGATGAACCGCCTTTTTTCGATGAGTCAACCCCAATAGGAGAAGGAGCCCTTGACATTACTGCGGCTAAAAATCAAAACGGAATAATCGTTTCGGTCGATTTTAGTGTGGACGGCGGTTCCGGGGACAGAAGCGGCTGGCTATATATGTTGACGCTTGTCGAAAGCGCTGATATCGCCGAGCATGTTAATACAGTTATTTACACGGTGACAGATACATCAAGCAAAGACGTGGGATATGCCACCTTTGCTGCCGGTAATCTCCAAAATAATCAATATCCTGCATTCTATGATGAAAACCACGATTATTTGAACGATAATACTATAGATAAGCTGCAATTCTTTTACGATAGTAAAGCGGTGACAGCGGCTTTCAATAGTTTACGTTCGGCTTGCGGTTTGGAACTAAAGGACGAGGAAATATCGTCTGCTCCGGAGGGGAACGAGTCGCCGACTGAAAAACCCGTTAAAAAAGAAATAATCAACAATACATCAGCTAACGGCTTTTATGCTAACGGAAACGGCGATTATGTTGCCACGGGGTTAAAGGTCACGGATTATGCGGTTCTGCATATCGAGTATCAAGGAGAACAGCATTTTTCTGTAGTATCATACGAAGGCGATTCGTATGACGATTTGCTTGTAAATACAACAGGCTCTTATTCGGGCGACGTATTGATTGACCATTCCGGTGATTATTCGCTGGAGATCAAGGCTACGGGAGATTGGAGCATTACTTCATCCGGGCTGTCAATAGATGATACGACGTCCTTTTCCGGCTCAGGTGACGCTGTGACAGGAATCACGAGTACGTCCGGGGGTATATGGGAAATCACGCACCGCGGTCAAAGTCATTTTTCTGTTATAGAATATGGCTTAAAAATAGGTTACATGGATTTGCTGGCTAATACGACCGGAGATTACTCGGGTACGGTTAAAGTTGAGTCGGGAGATTACATATTCTTTAAAATAAACGCTGATGGAGATTGGACTATCAAAAAGACAGATTAATAATCGCTGTATAGAGCGGTGCGTTACGTGGCGGTGTAACGTGCCGCTTTATTTAAAAAAATAATCTCTTGACGTTATCGAAAATATGTTCTATAATTAGTAATAGAATAGAACGAAAGGGGTGCTGATATGCACGACTACATGAAGATGATTCACGTAATGCTGAGACGAATAAAGACAAGAGAACAGTTAAAGAGGATATACGATTATATCTGCTTTATCTATCTGAAGGGCGGCGATTGAGCCGCTCTTTTTTTTATTGTGTCAATTTCTTAAGTAAATCTGCAACCTTGCGTCGATCTTCAGGTGACATTCTCAAGTAGTTTGTTACTATATTTTTTTCTGTAGGTGAAAGGTCATACTCCTCGGCAAGATCGTCAAGCAGGGCGTCCGGAACCGCAAGAAACATCTCACCTTCGCCTTCCTCCAGCCAGAGAGGATTAACCTTAAACGTTTTACAGATCAAATTAATCATTAATTCTTTAATAGGAGCCCTGCCGAGTTCAATATTGGCAATTACATCTCGTTTTACACCGAGTTTTTCACCAAAAGCTTCTTGTGACAGCTTGAGTTCTTTTCTAATACTTTTGACTCTATCACATGTTGTCATAGCGACACCTCCTCACATTTTTTTGTGTATTATATCATATTATTTTCGTGGTGTCAACACAAATTATTTAAGAAATATTCAAGAAATGTGTTGACAAGCGCAAATCTGAATAGTATAATTGTGTTGAAATCACATTAAAGGAGGTGCTCACCGTGTCGACAACCACAGAGATTAGAGAAACCGTAAGCGATATCGTTGAAGCTCTGAAGCAGCTTCCCAAAGAGAAACAGGACTATCTCAACGGTTATGTGCAAGGTATCGCTGACGCTTCTCGTATCGAGGATCGCGACGAACCCAAATCAGCATAAGAAGGAGGGTTGTATGTGGATTCTATATTTCGCAGGTTTCATGTGAAAGAACCTGAAAAGGCAGAGGATCTTCAACGCTTGATCGCAGAGAAGAACCTCAGTAAAGATGACCTGATTCTGATACTGTCGACGATAGAGTTGGGTGATGTAGAGGAGAGGGAGGTGAACACGTGATACGTCAGATCATGATAATAATAGAAACCGCCCTTGCAACATTTCTGTTCACAAAGGCGGGAGAATTCTTATTTTATTATCTGAAGATAAATCGTGACAGCGCCTACAATCAGAGCAACGACAACGCCTGCGATCGTCCAGAACAAAGAGCTTTTGTACCAGACGGACGATTTACTCTTCCTGTTATCATCAGCCTTTTTGCTAACGGAATAACCATACTCTTTGCGCTGATCGTATTGCTTACCTGACATAGCACAATCCAGATATCTTCTCCGGCGTCAGGCGAGCGCGTCGCTCGTCCTCGGCCGCCTGCCATGCGGCTGACCCCCAATATCCTTGAACATTCGAAAATACTCCTGTTATTTTATTGCGCTGATTCTAAGCGGGCGGCGCGTTCACCTGACGTCGGAGGCTAAAGGTTGCATGGTTCTATGCAACGAAACAAGCTATTCAATCATAGTATGGAAGAGGTGATGAAAATGGGACGAGGCAATAAGTATTCGGTCGATATCTGTATGGAGGACGGCGATCAGGTGATCCCGTATCTGCATATTGATATCGACGGTGAGAAGAAGGTCGTGACATGGCTCGTCTCGGAGGACGACCGAAAGAAGTACGAGCATAAGATGCTCAAAAACATAGGGGAGAGCATGAGCCGCTACTACGCCGCTCACCCCGAGAGATTACATTAAGGAGATGACCAAATGAAACATAATACTATTTACTTCCTCGCGGCGCTGATTTGCTTCGAGGCGGGCGTGACCGCCCAGCTGAGCAAGATCTGGGTGCTCGCGATCCTGATGTATCTGGCGACGGTGATCTTCGCCGTCAAGCTGATGCTTGAGAATAACAGGCACGATGATCAGATCAAGGAAGAATACGAGCGAAACCGCAAGGCGATCGATAACCTGTATAAGTACATCGAGGACAACCGCCTCATGACCGCCGACGAGATCAAGGCCGTCACCGAGCAGGAGGACAAGCCCCGCAGCAACATCCGCCCCGGCAGCCGTCCGAGTATTAAATACATGAATCTGAGAGTCGAGAAGGAGGCAGACCATGACACTGGGCGAGAAAATCGGGAAACTGCGTAAGGATCGATACTGGTCGCAGACTTGGCTCGCCGATCTTGTAGGAGCTCGTCAGCCTGTGATTTCAAATTGGGAGCAAGATTACGTGCAACCGAATATCTACAATTTACAAAGAATTGCTCGAGCCTTCAATATCACAATTGATGAACTTTTGAAAGGAGTTGAATTATGATGCCGACATGGGTCAGGGTGCTGCTTACCGTAGCTGCAGGAGCGTGGATGATAGGATGGATCATCGTCATCGGCCGCCTCGCCGTGAAGTTCACCGCCGAGCTGATGGGCGAGGATGAAGGCAAAGAAAAAGCCGACCGAGGTACCTGCAATACCTCAATCGGCAGACGAAAAACATCTTACATTAAGTATATACAAGCCCGCACGGTTTGTCAAGGAGGAAGATATCATGATATCAATTGATCTGAAAATTCTGATTATCGGCGCGATCTCCATCTTCATCATCGGGGCCTGCATCGGACTCGTCACCATGGCGCTGATGAACATGGCGAAGGAATCGGATAAGCATTACGGGATAGAAGATAAGGAGGACAGTAAGTGACACAATATGACAGAATCAGAAATATGACGGTTGAGGAGATGGCACGGGCCTTAAAAAAACGTGGGTGCCCTCCGGATATTCCCAGCAGCACATGCAACAGCTGTATGTCTTGTGAGTCATGCTGGCTCGACTATTTGAATCAGGAGGTAGAGGAATGAGAGAAATACTATTCCGCGGAAAGCGGATTGATAATGGGGAGTGGTTAGAAGGATATTACGGTTTTGATGATAACAAACCGTTAATTGCTATAAACAAGGCGAATGGGATAAACGGATATTTTGTTGCCGCCGAAACTGTTGGGCAGTTCACAGGCTTGACCGACAAGAACGGCAAGAAGATATTCGAGGGGGATATTATTTTTGATCCTGAGATAAAAGACAACTACATAGTTGAATTTGATGAAGGTGGCTTCTGTGCAGGAGATATGTTTTTACAAGCATATATTTCGTTTGATGAGTTTAGTTGCGAAGTCATCGGCAACATCCACGATAACCCTGAACTGTTGGAGGGCAAACAATGAGCCTGATGACACTTGATGAGGCAATTCAACATTGTCGTGATAAAGAAAACTGTTCACAATGCGGTCAGGAACATAAGCGGCTCAGAGAGTGGCTTGAGGAATTGAAAGATCTGAGAACGCGATACAATATCCCGACCCCTCACGGCAGACTGATTGACGCGGACAAACTACACAGTATATTGCTTGATATGTGGCAGTCGGACTGTAATCAATCATTTATTGATGCTATAAGAGAGGTTGGCGGCATGCCTACCATCATAGAAGCGGAGGAGTGAATATGTGCGAAACAAACAGACGCCGCGAAATTATCGCAAAGATCAGAAGCGGCGAGATTTTCTGCCCTGATACCTGCCCGATCGCCGATAAGTGTGAGCGCCCAAAACACAACTATTGGGGGAGTGTGACAAGGCAGATAAGGTGCGCAAACAACATTATGAAAGCGGAGGGGTGTAAGTATGGATTATAGCTACGGAGAAGATATAGGCTTCGATCAAGCTTATTATGACCAGTTTGAGGATGAATACGACGATTATGATGAGGACTATGATGACTGGGAGGAATAATTATGTGTGAAGTATGCGGATATGTACGGTGCCCCGCGGGGTGTCCGAACGCTCAGCCGGTCGTAGCGGGGCTGTGCTGGCGCTGCGGGTGCGAGATCTACGCGGGGGACAGGGTATACAACATCAACGACGAGATTTGGTGTGAAAACTGTATCGACGAATGTGAGACGGAGGCGGATTATCCCGATGACGAATAAGAAGCTCGGCAACGACTTCGAGGCTGAGTTCTGCGAGATACTGAGAGCCCGCGGCTTCTGGGCTCATAATTTTGCTCAAAAGCGGGAGGGTCAGCCCGCCGATGTGATAGCGTGCGTCAACGGAAACCCCGCCCTGATCGACTGTAAGGTGTGCTCCACCAAGCGGGGCTTCCGACTCACGCGCATGGAGGAGAATCAACTCCTCTCGATGGCGCTGTGGCGTAAGACCGGCAACGGCTTCGGGTTCTTTGCGCTGAAATTCGACAGCGAGATCCTCCTGGTGCCTGAGCCTACGCTGTCCCGACTATCCCGCGAGCATAGCTCCGTGACCCTGGAGCAGATCAAACAGAACTATTATATGAGATTGGAGGACTGGATCGATTTATGGAAATCATAGTGGGGAACACCGTCAGGGTGACCGATCCCACCCCCGAGGTCGAGATGTGGTGCAGAAATAACCTCACCATCGCGAACCCGGAATATGCAAAGAAACGGCGTATGAACTTCTGGACAGGCAATACGCCGAAGTCCCTCACGCTGTATGAGCGCGACGGCGACGACCTAATTCTGCCGTTCGGTACGCTGAGAGATATCGCTCGTCTGATGGGTGATGAC
Organism: uncultured Clostridia bacterium; assembly: GCA_947166135.1. Taxonomy (GTDB): domain Bacteria; phylum Bacillota; class Clostridia; order Oscillospirales; family Acutalibacteraceae; genus Ruminococcoides. The sequence goes on from CAMVDB010000003.1 coordinate 50,829, forward strand.
GATACGATCAACGGCAGCTTTGCTCCGCGGCATGAGGTCGACTATCAAGGCGACGTTCCCTTATACGACTATCAGGAGGAGGCTGTGCGTTGTCTCATCAACGAGCACTACGGCATTTTGCAGAGTCCCGCCGGCAGCGGCAAGACACAGATCGGAATCGCGCTGATCGCCCGCCTCGGGCTCAAGGCGCTGTGGATCACCCACACCCGCGATCTGCTGCACCAGAGTCACGATCGGGCACGGCGCTATCTGAACGACGACCTCTTCGGCAATATCACCGACGGTAAGGTGCATATCGGCAAGGGTATCACCTTCGCAACAGTTCAGACGCTCGCACGGCTGAACCTGAGCGAGTACAGAGACTGCTGGGATGTCGTTGTGGTCGATGAATGTCACCGCGCGGCGGGTACGCCGACGGCGCTGACGCAGTTTTATACAGTGCTCAATTCGCTTTCCGCTCGTCATAAGTACGGGCTGTCGGCGACGGTTCACCGCGGCGACGGAATGATCAAAGCGACCGAGGCACTGCTCGGAGGCATCGTGTACAACGTCCCCGAGTCGGCTGTAGCGGACAAGATCATGAAGGTCGGCGTCTGCCCCTGCTCGACGGGAATCGGCGTTACGGACGAGGTACAGAACACCGACGGCACGATCAATTACGGTAAGCTGCTCTCATATCTCTGTGACAATCCGACACGTAACGCTCAGCTCGTCGCACGAATCATACAGAACAAGGAAAGACCGTCCCTGATCCTCTCGAACAGGCTCGGTCATCTGGAAACGCTGATGAGTCTGCTGCCGCCCGATATGCGAAAGCAGGCGGTGATGATCTCAGGGAAGATGACGTCAAAGACCGGCAGGGCGGAGCGGGATAAAGCGATCGAGGATATGCGAAAGGGCAAGAAGCGTTATCTCTTCGCAACGTATACGCTCGCGAAGGAGGGGCTCGACATCCCGTGCCTCGAACGACTGTATCTGACTACCCCGCAGAAGGATTACGCCGTCATCGCCCAGAGTGTGGGGCGGATCGCCCGTACATTTGACGGTAAGCAACCGCCGATATGCTATGACTTCGTGGACGACATCGGCTACCTGATACGGAGTTACAAGAAGCGCTGCACGACCTATCGGAAGGTCGGGTGTTATTTTGTACGCGAGGAGGTTAACCATGAAACAGCCTACGTTATTTGACGAAATATATATCGATGAATTTGCCGGCGGCGGAGGTGCCAGTACCGGAATCGAAATGGCCACCGGACGCCCGATTGATATTGCAATCAACCATGATGAAAGCGCGATCATGATGCACCGACGAAATCATCCGTTCACACGTCATTATCGCGAGGATGTGTGGGCAGTCGACCCGATGACCGCGACACAAGGCAGACCCGTTCGTTTGATATGGTTCTCTCCGGATTGCAAGCATTTTTCAAAAGCGAAGGGAGCCGCTCTGGTAGATAAGAAAATCCGTGGTTTGGCTTGGGTCGTTCTCCGATGGGCGGCTGCCGTCAAGCCCGATGTGATAATGCTGGAGAACGTCGAAGAGTTCACAACATGGGGACCCGTCCGCAAAGGCAGGCCGATCAAGAAGAAAGCGGGCGAGACCTACCGCAAGTGGTATCGTCAATTATCCGACCTTGGGTATAAGATCGACACGCGAGTGCTGTGTGCAGCTGACTACGGAGCACCGACAATTCGCAAAAGGTTCTGCCTGATCGCCCGGTGTGACGGCCAGCCTATCAAATGGCCTGAACGTACTCACGCGCCGAGAAACAGCGAAGAGGTCAAACGCGGTAAATGTAAGCCTTGGAGATCGGCGGCGGAGATCATCGACTTCTCCCTTCCGACTTACTCGATTTTTGAGAGCAAAGAAGCCATCATGGAGAAATACGGCGTTCGGGTTCAGCGACCGCTAAAGCCGAACACGTTGAGAAGGATCGCTAAGGGTATCGATAGCTTTGTAATCAAGTCGGCAGAGCCGTTTATTATCGAATGTAATCACTCCGATGATAGAGTACATACGCTTGAATCTCCGTTAAACACCATAACCTCAAAGTATACAGGAGGTGTTGCTGTTCCTAAAATGGTTCCATATATCGTAAGCAATAACGGGAACAATGCACCGCATGCAATTCTTGACCCTGTTCCGACCATCACTACCGGAAACAGAAATCTGTTGTTATCGCCCACCTTGATCCAATATCACACAGAACAATCCGACAAAGAAGTACGAGGTCAGGGTTTGCGCGATCCGCTGAGAACGGTCGACGGCTCTAACCGTTACGGTCTGGCGGCGGTTCACCTGACACAGTATTTCTCCGGAGAACGTCATTATCACTCGGTTGAAGATCCTCTCGCTACCATTACAACGATGGAGCGCGAAGGAGTTGTAGCAGCTCATTTGACCGAGTGGTACGGCAATGCTCGCGAGGGATTGGATATCAATGAACCGTTGCAGACGGTCACTTCCAAAGACAGAGAAGCGCTGACAGCGGTACACCTCGCCCGTTTCAAAGGAAAAGATAAAGGGCAGAGTGTTCGGGACCCACTGTTGACAATTACCGCGTGCGACGGACAGTTCGCGGAGATCAGAACGACCGTTGTCAAATGGGACGGACAAGCTGACTTGGGTTACTGGAACGAAGTCCGAAAACTGCTGAATGAGTATTGCGGATATAATCTCGCTGATGATGAAGTACTGCTACTGAATATTCGCGGGGCGTGGTACTTTATATCTGACATCGGGCTCCGTATGCTGACTCCGAGAGAACTGTACAATGCTCAAGGATTCCCTGCGGATTACATCATCGACCGTGACTGCTACGGAAATAATATCAGCAGATCGGCTCAGGTTGCACGCTGCGGAAATTCCGTTTGTCCGCCGATGGCAGAGGCGATGGTACGAGCAAACCTGCAAGAGTGTCAAAATCAAATCTATGCGAGCATGGATGAATTACACAGGGCTATGGTGAGCTGATATGACCTACCTATTCGATTTTGAAGTATTCGCTCACGACTGGGTTTTGGTGGTGAAGGAGCTCGACTGTGAGAACTTCATCGTATACCATAACGATCCCGAGGGCGTGGGGGAGTTCCTCAGCGAGATCACGCCGCTGCTCTGCGGCTTCAACAACAAACACTATGATCAGTTCATCATGAAGGCGATCCTCGCGGGCGCGTCGCCCGAGGAGGTCAAGGACGTCAACGACTTCATCATCCGCGACGGTCACAACGGCTGGGATCACCCGCTCGTGCAGGAGTGCCGCACATGGTTCGATCAGTTCGATCTGCGCGACGACTGCGAGCAGGGAATGTCGCTGAAAGCCTTCGAGGCGCATACGGGTATGCCGATCGTCGAGTCCTCGGTGGACTTTAATATCGGCCGTCCCTTGACGAATGACGAGCTCAGCGAGGTCATCGCATACTGCAAGTATGACGTCAGAGCGACCGAAAAGCTCTATCACTGCCGTGAGGCGTACCTGCAGAACAAGTTATTTCTCGGCGGGATCAAGGGAATCTCCGAGAGTAAATCCCTCTATATGACCAACGCGAAGCTCACCGCCGCCTATCTCGACGCACGCCACCGCACCTACCATGACGAGCGGGATTACGGTATCCCCGTTAATCTGGATCGGGAGTACATCCCCGATTATGTTTTTCGCTTCTTCCGGAGGATAACGGATCCGGCTGTACCGGATGATGAGGCGTTCAGCGGGAAGCTGGAGTTCCGCATCGGCGACTGTAGCTGTGTCTTGGGCTTCGGCGGCATCCATGGGGCGATCCCGACCTACCGCGAAAAGGCAGAAAAAGGGCGCTCGATCCGCAATCAGGACGTCGCGAGCTACTACCCGCATCTGATGACGCTCGACGGCTACTGCTCCCGCAGCATCCCCGACCCTAAGGTATACGCCGACATGCTGGAGCGCCGTATGCAGGCGAAGCGCTCGGGCGATAAGGCGACCGCGAACGCCCTCAAGCTCGTTGCCAATACCACCTACGGCGCGATGCTGAACAAATACAATGACCTGTACGATCCGCTGATGGGTCGGAGTGTGTGTATCACGGGGCAACTCCGGCTGCTGGAGCTCGCGATCCACCTCGTCGCGAAGTGCCCCTCGATCAAGATCATTCAGCTGAATACCGACGGTATCATGGTGTCGATCGACGATTACGATCTGAATGTCTATCAAGCGATCTGTCGGGAGTGGCAGCAGCGCACGGGCTTTGAGCTCGAGGAGGACTGTATCAGCGAGATCATCCAGAAGGACGTCAACAACTATATCGAGATCGCCGAGGACGGCTCGACCAAGATCAAGGGCGGGCTGCTTGTGCGGGGTATCTCGCAGGCGGGCGCGTTCAAGGTCAACAACAATGCGACGGTCGTCGCGACGGCGATCGTGGATTATTTCGTAAAAGGTACTCCCGTGGAGCAGACGATCCGTGCGTGTGACGACATCTTCGCCTTTCAGCTGATCGCGAAGGCGTCGCATAAGTATCGAGGAGCGTTTCATCAGATACACGGTCAGCGGCACGAGGTACAGCGATGCAACCGCGTTTATGCCGTGAACGATGCCCGGTACGGCACCCTGTATAAGATACGACAGGACGGCGGGTGCGATAAGATCGCGGGCTTGCCCGAGCACTGTGTCGTCGACAACGAGAACGAGCTGTCGGTCAACGATATCGACAAGGCTTGGTACATCAAACTTGCGAAGAAATACATCAAGGATTTCCTCGGTATCAAGCCGCCTAAGAAGAACACCCGTAATCTCAATAAACTGAAAAGAGAGGCAATTCAACTACTGGAGGTATAATATGGCTACAAAAACGAAAGCAAAAACAGAAACGACCGAGAAGAAGGAGCTGACCGACGAGCAGATCGGGGAGATGAGCCTGTTCGAGCGACTCGTGCATATCCGCCGGGAGTTCGCGGGCTCACAGGTCGGCAAATCGGGAGTGAACGATCACGGCGAGTTCCTGTACTTCGAGCTCAAGGATATCAAGCCGGTCATCGACCCGATCCTCAGGAAGTATCACACACTGTTCCTCGTCACCTTTCCGTCGGGCGTGGCGAAGGGCACCCTGTACAACCTCGATGCGCTGAGTGATCAGATCACCTTCGAGTTCGACATGGCTCACATCAAGGAACCCGCGAAGTTCCGCATGAACGAGGCGCAGGCGTGCGGTGCGGAGCAGACCTACTACCGCCGTTACCTATACTATCTGCTGCTGGATATCGCGCCGAACGACGAGTTTGACGGAGCGCCCAAGGCTCCCGCAGCGCCCGTGCCTGCGCCGCCCGTGACGCTCCCTAAGCAGAAGAAGCCCGCCACCTCCGCCGAGAGGTCTCAGGTGAAGAAGACTCTGACCGACGCCGACGGTAACGCCGACGAGCTGCAGATCAAGGCGCTTAAGGAGGCGCTCAAGGCGCTGCGCGAGGTCGACCCGTCACAGGACGAGTTCATCCAGGAGATCGCGCTCAAGACGGACAGCTTCACGAAGATCAAGCGCTCTGCCTGCGAGCAGCTGATCGTCACCGTTCAGCAGATGCGCGAGCAGTATCTCAGCGAAAACGAGGGTCAGCTATGGGAGGAGTAACGTGGATCCCCGAGGGAAGGATGCTCCGCATCGACCCTCCGAAGAAGCCGAAGAAGATCACCGGTACCCGCTTCGCCGCGATCATGGGGCTGAACACCTGGAACACGCCCTTCAAGACCTGGTGCGAGATCACCCGCACCTACACCGAGCCGTTCGAGGAGACGATCTATACCCGCGCGGGAAAAATCATCGAGCCGAAGCAGGCGGATTACATGAAGCGGGCGTACTTCATGCAGAATCTGATCACGCCGACCGAGAAATACGGCGAGGACTACTTCAGGACGACCCGCGGCGACTTCTTCCCCGAGGATAAGATCTTCGGCGGGATGTGGGACTACCTGCTGGTCGATGAGAACGGTAAGCCGACCGCCGTGCTGGAGATGAAGACCACCAAGCGGTCGGAGGACTGGGCGGACGATATCCCGCCGTACTACGCTCTGCAGGCGGCGCTGTATGCGTACCTGCTCGGGGTAGAGGACGTGTACATGGTCGCGTCGTTCCTTGAGGACGGAGACTATCAGCGTCCCGAGAGCTTCATCCCCTCGGCAGAGAACACCATCGTAGTACCGTTCAAGCTGCATGAGCGATACCCGAATTTTGCGGAGTACATCGAATATGCCCGCTCATGGTGGGAGAACAACGTCGAGTACGGGATCTCGCCGCAGTATGACGAGGTCGCCGACCGCGAGGTGCTCAGGGAGCTTCGGACGCTCTACTATTCGCCCGAGACCGACGTGCAGGCGATGGTCAAGGAACTCGGAGAGCTGATCGACACGATCAGTAAGTACCGCAAGATCCTCGACCCGCTGGAGAAGCGCATCAACGCACTGAAAGCCACACTGAAGCAGTCGATGATCGACAGCATGGGTCCTTATGACGACCGCGCTGTTCTGCGCGCAGGCTCCCATACACTCACCCTGTTCAAGAGCACCGGCACCAAGGTCGACCGCGAGGCGCTCGACCGCGACGGCATACTCGACAAGTACACCGTAACCGATACACAATATAAAATGACATTCAAGGAGGAATGATTGATGGCAACGATTAAACTGACCAGCGGTTTCTCGCTGATTCCCGAGGGTTCGCATGTATTCAAGATCACCGACGTCGACTACAAGGAGGCGTTCGGTAAGATCGAGGTCAAGATGGAGACCGCGGACGGTCAGAAGCACACCGAACGCTTTAAGATCATGAACAAGGGGGAGGTGAACGACGGCGCGATGAAGGCGTTCTCGTACTTCGCTAAGACCGCTCTCAACGACTATACCCGCGAGGAGATCGACCATACCGAGCTGATCGGTCACTTCATCCGCTGTGAGGTGGAGCACACCGACCCGCAGCCGAACAAGAACGACCCGACCAAGACCGTCGTGTTCATCCGCTTGGGGGACAAGGAGCCCGCCGACGGCTTTGACGCCGCCCCTGCAAAGAAAGCTGAAATCGCAACACCCGCCGCATCCGTAAAGCCCGCCCGCAAGGCGTCCGTCGATCTGGATGTGCTGCTGGGTTGAGACACTATGAGAACATACCGATAGAACTGAAGGACATCCCCCGATGGGTCTGCGTGAAGGGGAGCTCCAAGCTCCCCATGCAGGCGCGGGTGAATGAGCCCGCCTCCTCGTCCGATCCCGCTACATGGAGCAGCTTTGACGAGGCAAGGGCGGCAGTCGACAAGGGATACTACGACGACGTCGGTTTTGTGTTCGCTGATGATGGCATCGTCGGCGTGGATATCGACGACGGCTTTGACGAAGACGGCTTCCTCTCGGCGTTGAGTATCGACTGCATGAAGGCTTGCTGTTCCTACACCGAGCGTTCCCGATCCGGCCGCGGAATCCATATCCTCGTGCGCGGCACGCTCCCCTTCGGCGGCAGAAATAACCGTAAGGGCTGTGAGATATACCGCACCGGGCGCTACTTCATCACGACGGGCGATCGTCTGATCTACCCCGAGATCATCGAGAATCAGAGCGGTATCGACCGGATCGTCGCGACGTACTTCCCCGAGGTCGTCCGGGACGGCGAGGGCGCCTTGACGCCGCGTATCTATACGCCGATCTGGACGCCGCCGGAGAACGGAAGGATCAGGCTCGATCCCGTTTACCCGCCCGTCTATCCCGGCTCGCGCAATATCTGCATGACCTCGCTCGCGGGGCAGCTGCACCGTCAGGGCTACAGCAGGGAGATGATATACCGTGAGGTGTGCCGGGCGAATCGGGAAGCCTGCATGCCGCCGCTCCCCGACAGGGAGATACAGACGCTCGTAAGCAGCGTCACAAGATACAGGAGGTGCAGCGCATGACCACCGCAGAAGCGCTTGATATCACAATCGAAGAAGCTGAGAACACGCCCGAGGAGGAGATCTACGCCGCCTATCCGCATGATTCTCTCTGGGTACCTGACGGAAAGAACGGCGAGCGGGTAAACGAGACCAACTTCGCCCGACTCTTCCGCGACATCAATCTCGTGAAATTCCATAACGGCACCTTCTACACCAAGGAGGGCGTAAAGAGCCGCGAGCAGATCGCGAGCGATATCTGGGGCTCTTTAGCTGAAGCGGGCTTGAACCGCAGCACCAAGTCGACGGTCGAGAACATGCTCGCCGCCTGCGCTTATGCCGCTACCGTCCCGAAGTTCACGGTTGACGAGAACGTGATCCCCTTTGCAAACGGCAATTACTACGTCAGGGAACGCCTGTTCCGGTACGGCGAGATCACGACGGTACCGTACCGCCTGAGGGTCGCGTTCTCTCCGGTTGTGCCCGATACGCCGTACTTCGACAAGTGGCTGAACGACCTGCTCGAGCCCGACGATCAGCGTACCTTACAGGAGTACCTCGGTTACTGCATGGTACCTGTCACGAGCTGTCAGAAGGCGCTGTTCCTCGTGGGTGAGGGCGGCGCGGGCAAGTCCGGGCTGGGTGTGATTTTGGAAGCCCTGCTCGGCAGTGCCGAGATCAACGTCTCGAACACCCAGGAGTTCATCGGCAACAAGTTCATGCTTGCCGAGCTGGAGCACAAGCTTGTGCTGTATGACGACGACCTCGACAGCGCCGCCCTCTCCGAAACGGGACTTTACAAGAAGCTGATCACCAACACCATCCCGATCACCGCGGACAAGAAGTACGGACCCACCTACAAGTTTACCCCGAAAATCAAGCTGATCTCGTGCTGTAACCGCATGCTGACCTCGATCTACGACAAGAGTGGGGGCTTCTACCGTCGGCTGCTGCCGCTGATCGTCAAGCCGATCCGCCGCGACTTTGTCCCCGATCTCAGATTCTATGAGAAGCTGAAACAGGAGGCGGAGGGCATCGCGCTCTGGGCGCTGGCGGGTCTGATACGGCTGATGGATCACGACTGGGTGCTGTCGGAGAGTCAGCGCACCCGCGACTATATGGAGTCGAAGCAGAACATCGAGAACCCGCTGCCGCTGTTCATGGAGGCGGCGTTCGACTTCGACCCCGAGGCGCCGGGTGTGAGCACGCGGCAGATCATCAGCCTGTACAACGAGTGGTGCATCAAGAACGCCTACAAGCCCCAGAGCAACCGAAGCGTCCAGACATGGCTGTCAGAGAACGCAGAACGGTACGGGATAAAGCAAGATACCAACATCAAAGAAGGCGATAAACGAGTTCGAGGGTACAGAGGCTTGATCGTAAAAGAGAAATCTGACGGTAAAATACAACTGGTTTAGCTTACACGGATATATCGAAAGAAGCGTGTAAGAAGCGTGTGAAATGTGTAAGTGGGATATAACATTTCATGAGATTTACACGTTTTACACGGATGATACACGGATGAAACGATAGAACCGTGTAAACGATAACATCAGAAAACAACTGACATAATAATAACTTTTACACGCTTACACGGATATTTTATTAACCTTTATATGGAGAATGTCATTATTCTATAATAGAAATATAATACATAACTATAAGGAATATTAGGAATTATCCGTGTATCCGTGTAAACCGTGCAGAAAGGATGAAATAATGGAGCAGAAAGAGATACAGGAGCTCGGCGAGAAAACCGTCAAGAAACGACCCGGCAAATCGAAGGATATGGCGGTCTCCGCGACTCCCGAGGAGAATAAGAAGTATGTCTCCCATGTGCTGGAGAGCTTCAAGCTGCCGGAGATTGACAGAAACGATCCCGAACAGGTTGCAGAAAGAATCGAATGGTACTTCAATCATTGTGCGACGGATGGCATGAAGCCGACGGTTGCCGGGGTGTGTAACGCGCTCGGTATTGACAGGGTAACCTTTTATCAGTGGGGTACAGGTGACCGACGAGGTAAAAACCCCGCCTATGCGAACATGGTAAAAAAGGCGAAAGCGATGATTTGGGAGCTCTGGGAGCAGTACGCCGCCGACGGCAAGGTGAACCCGGTCACCTTCATCTTCCTGATGAAAAACCACTTCGGCTATGCCGACAAGCAAGAGGTCGTCGTCACGCCTGCCGACCCGCTCGGTGATCGCGGGAACGTGGACGAGCTGCAAAAGAAGTACAGCGCGAGCGTGGTTGACGTCGAGGGCGAAGAGGTCGACGATTGACCGCTGCGACATAAAGAATACCCGCCGAGGCTTTCGGCGGGCTTTGCTTATCTTCGGTATTGTATCAGCTTGTTGATCTCGTTCTCGGGGATCCTTGGTACCGCGACTTTGACCGGCTGCATGGTGTCCGGCGTCAGGTAGTAACAGAATCCGTGCCGCGGGAGCTGCTCGGCTCCGGTCGTGTTGATGATGTTCCGGCTGTCCTGAGCGGTAGGACAGCGCAGCGCGACGCGGGCGTCGATATTGACCTTGATCTGACCGGTGACGATGTCCTTTGTGGGGCGTTGTGTGGCGAGTATCAAGTGGATGTTCGCGGCTCTGCCGAGCTGGGCGAGGCGACACAGCGCCGGCACCGTCTGCCGTTTCAGAGTGGTCATGAGGTCGGCGAACTCGTCGACGATGATGTAAATGTGTGCTTCGCTGCTCTGCTTCTCTCCCCGGCGCGTCATGCGCTTGTAACGCCTCTCCATGATGTCGACCGCCTTGTTGATCGCGCGCACCATGTCGGCGGGCTCCGAGGCGTATATCAGCGTGTGGGGCAGCTTTCTATAGCTCCTCAGCTCAACCCGCTTAGGGTCGATCAGGATAAACTGCTTTTCACAGGGCGGGGAGAACAGCGCGGTATAGATCAGATCATTGATCAGTACACTTTTACCGCTCCCGGTCGCGCCTGCTATAAGTGTATGGGGTTGATCCAGGATGTCAAGGCACAGCCTCGGTACTGCGCCTGTCGGTGCTGTTCGCAGCTTCATATAATCACCCCTAACCGTCTACAAGTGATCTTAGCGTCACAGAAAGCGATCCAGTTATCGCGGCTCGGGTCTGCATGCCATGCCGCCTTGGTGTCTTTGTACACCTGCAGTGCCTGCCTCTTGTCGGTCTGAATCGTTTTATAGACGCAACCTGTGAAAGTGTTGTCAGTCTCGCCGCTGCAGGAGGTGCGATACTTTGAACAGTTTAAGCACATATTATTGATCATGATAATCCTCCTTGACTTTGTGCCGGAGGATGTTATAATAGTACTGCTCCTCCGGGAGTGTTTGTGTGGCTGTCGCGGGTCTTTTGCAGGGATCGCGGCGGCCATTTATCTTACGGTATTATTATACATCTATTTACCGTAATTGTCAATAGATAAATCAAGATTTACCGTAATTTCTTTCAATTCGATGTGCCTATCACGAGGATGTCAAGCGTGGGGTTGTCGATCAAATACCCCCGGAGGGGGATTATTGATCTTCATACGGGGCGGGGTAAGCCCTCAGACCACACGAACAAAATAAAAAGACGAATTACGAAAAACCTATTGACAAGTTACCGTAATTATGATAAACTGAAATCGTAAACCGAAAGAGGTGTGTATTATGAAGAACGTGGCTGCTTATATTCGCGTCAGTACTGACGGTCAGCTCGGCGACGACAAATTCGGGCTGGATGTACAGAGAGAGCAGATCATTGAATACTGCGGGAAGAATGACATGAACATCATCCGCTGGTTTTCGGATGAAGGGGAGAGCGGCGCGAAGTATCGCCCGGGGTTTGACGAGATCGTTTACGGTGATGTGAGTAATCCTCCGTATGAGGCGGTGGTGGTTGCGAAGTCCGACAGAGTCGCTCGAGACATCAACATTTATTTCTACTATCAGGGTTCACTTCTCCGTAAAGGCATTGAGTTGATCAGCATAACGGAAGATTTCGGACAGTTCGGCGTGTTCGCGAATATGCTCAAGGCATTTACCCTGACCTGTGCCGAGATGGAGCGCGATAATATCAACAAGCGTACCAGCGCCGGTCGAACGGTCAAGGCTTCTCGCGGCGGGTACAGCGGCGGTCGTACCCCGTTCGGATATAAGGCGATCGACCATCAGATGGTAATTGTTCCGTCGGAGGCGGAGATCGTGAGAACGATTTTCCGTATGAAGGACGACGAGGGACAGACGTATAAGGCGATCGTCGCTTATCTGAATGAACAGGGTTACACGAACAGGAGCGGCTCTAAGTTCTCGATCAGCACCGTCCAGACGATCTATGAGAATAAGAAGGTGTACGAGGGGCTCTATCGCTACGGCGGGAAGACTGCCGACTGGGTCCAAGGACAGCACGAGCCGATCTTGGGATAACAAATGAGAGTACCTGAGGATTATATTATGGGGAAAGGCAAGAAAAGCAGCGGCTGCGGTGGCTCGTTCTGGTTTTTTGTGATTTCCGTAGGAGTTGCGAGCGTAGGCATAATCACCGGAACATGGCAGATCATGCTGATTGTAGCGGTTGTAATCGCAATAATCGGTGTTATTCTATTTGTTCTCTATCTCGTGGTAGACAGTAAGCGTCAAAAGACGCTGCTTAATACTCCTGTATCTAACCTGACGCCGATTCAGTACGAGCAGTATATCGCTTCGTATGTTCAAAAGCACGGATTTAAAAACGTTCGAGCCACACGAGCGAGCGGTGACTTTGGCGCGGATGTGTTGTGCGAGGACGCGGATGGTCATCGAATTTGCATCCAGTGTAAACACTACAACAAGCCTGTCGGCGTTAAAGCCGTACAGGAGGTTATCGCCGCGAAGGAATATTACAAATGTGATCGTGCGTGGGTTTGTGCATCAAATACCTACACTCCCGCAGCCTGTGAAATGGCGGCTAAAACAGGAGTTGAACTATATACGGTTAAATAATCTCCCGTGATCGGGCGGGTGTAAGGTCAACAGGGACTATCCTTTCGGGTAGTCCTTTTTCTTTTTGGAGGAGTTATGAAAAACCTGATTGACGCAATTTTTTCGCAGATAAAAAAGGCGCCCGCGGAGTACGGCGCTTATGAGGATCTCTTTCTGCTGTGTCGGGAGCTGGAGGGGGCTGATTTTTCGCTCGCGCATGATACCAACAGCCGGCTCAAGCGGCATATCGCCCGGGCGGTGAGCCGCGGGGAGAACGCCTCGGCGTTCTTTGAGCTGTACAAGCGCAGTCTGCTCTTTGACGCGCGGTATGATTTCGACAGCTATCTCCTCTATCTGGAGATCGACCGCCCGCCGGAGCAGCGCTTTTATCAGCCGCGCCGTCGGATCATGAAGACGCTGGTCGACGCAATCCGGCAGCTTGTAGATAACGAGCTTGACGAGCTCTTTCTCGCGATGCCGCCGCGTGTCGGCAAGACGACGATCCTCATGTTCCTGATTACGTGGCTGATCGGGCGGGACAGCGAGCGGTCTAATCTCTACTCGGCGTATTCCGACGTCATTACCAAGGCGATGTATAACGGCGTGCTGGAGATTCTCGGCGATCCCGTGACCTATCGCTGGCGGGAGGTGTTCCCCGAATCTGAGATCGTGCAGACCAACGCTCAGGATGAGACCGTCAACATCGACCGTAAGAAGCGGTACCCGTCGCTGACCTGTCGTTCGTTGTACGGCACGCTGAACGGCGCTTGCGACTGTGACGGGCTGCTGATCTCGGATGACCTGATCGGCGGCATCGAGGAGGCTTTGAACCCTGAGCGCCTGAGCTCGGCGTGGAGCAAGGTCGACAATAACCTAATCCCCCGTGCCAAGGAACAGGCGAAGCTGCTCTGGTGCGGTACACGCTGGTCACTGAACGACCCCGCAGGCAAGCGTATGGCGCTGCTCGAAAATGACGAGCGATTTCACGATCGGAGGGTAAGGGTACTGTCGCTTCCGGCGCTCGACGAGAATGACGAGAGCAACTTCGATTATGATTACGGCGTCGGCTTTTCTACCAAGTACTACCAAATGCGCCGCGCGTCCTTTGAGAAGAACAACGACATCGCGTCGTGGGACGCTCAGTACATGCAGGAGCCGATCGAGCGGGAGGGGACGCTGTTCACGCCCGAAGATTTCCGTTTTTATAACGGAGAGCTGCCGGGAGGGTCGCCTGACAGGGTGTATATGGCTGTGGACCCTGCTTTCGGCGGCGGGGATTATGTAGCGGCTCCCGTCTGCTATCAGTACGGCGAGGTCGTCTATGTACATGACGTGGTATTCAATAACGGCGACAAGAAGATCACTCAGCCTCTCTTGGTCGATAAGGCTATGAGGCACAAGATAAACGCCATGCAGATCGAGGCGAACAAGTCGACCGAGGCGTACAAGGAGGGTGTCGAAAAGGGATTGGAGGAAAAGGGCGTCCGAATCAACCTGACCACAAAGCCCGCGCCCACCAATGTCGCCAAGGAGATCAGGATCTTTGACAAAGCGCCGGAGATCAAGCAGTATTTCATCTTCCGCGAGCCGGGTAAGCGATCTAAGGAGTATGAACAGTTCATGCAGAATGTGTTTACCTTCAAGGTTAACGGAAAGAACAAGCACGATGACGCGCCCGACAGCCTTGCGATGGCGGCGGATATGCTGCTTCATCCCGCAGGCGGGGTGAAAGTCTTCCGCCGAATGATCTGATCCTTGTGTTTTGGCGGGAATTATAATTATTTTTAAGAAAATTACCACAAAATCATGTAAAACTATTGACTATTGACACAATATGTAGTAGAATATAAGAGTAATAATAGATGTCGGAGGGTTTATGGAAACCATTTTCGATAAGAAGACGACAGATCTGATCCTTCAAGCGCTCAAGCGCGGCAATACGGTCGAGCTGAAGAAGGAGCAGGGACGGCTGGTCGTCGTAGAGATTCAGCGAAAAGTGAAGATTAAGGCGTCTATAACAGGGTAGGCGTATACGGTCAACCGGGGCTGCGAGTTCATCGCGGCCCTTTTTCTATATCTGCGAAAGGGGAGAGGGACAGCGTGAATTATGCCGCGTTCATCGGGCGATATCCGATCTATACCGACCGTGAGATCATCGACAGAAACAACGTCGTTGACGTGTTGGTTAAAGCGCTCCCTACCCATGTGATGAACAGCGGGCAGATCGACTTCCTGTATAAGTACTATGCCGGTAATCAGCCGATTCTGAACCGTGAGAAGAAGGTACGCAGCGAGATCAACAATACCGTTGTCGAGAACCGCGCCATCGAGATCGTAAACTTCAAGACAGCCTACCTGATCGGCGAGCCTGTTCAGTATGTCAGCAACGGCGCTGAGGATATGCGGGAGCCAATCAAGGAACTCAACGAGTATATGAGGCTGGCTCATAAGCACTATGAGGACAAGGCGCTTGTGTGGTGGTCGCATATCGCCGGTACCTCGTATCGTATGACGATGCCCGCGCTCGAGAACCGCGAGGATAAATCACCCTTTGATATCTATTCTCTCGACCCTCGGGACGCATTTGTCGTCTACTGGAGCGGGCTGGGACATAAGCCCGTGATGGGCGTGTACATCGTCACCACCGGCGAGGGAAAGAAGGAGTACTACTGCTATACAGATCGGATGTACTACAAGATCGTGGATCGCGAGATCGTCGAGGAGAGAGCCCACCTGCTGAGGGATGTGCCGATCGTCGAGTATCCCTTGAACTTCGCCCGACTCGGCGCGTTCGAGCCGGTGCTGAGTATGCTGGACGCGATCAATACCGTATCTTCAAACCGTCTTGACGGAATCGAGCAGTTTGTCCAGGCGCTGCTGGTGCTGATCGGTGTGGATATGGAGAAGAAACAGTTCCTTGAGCTCAAGGAACTCGGCGGTGTTCAGATACCGCCCGGCGGCGACATCAAGTATCTGGTACAGGAGCTGAACCAGATGCAGACTCAGACGCTGGTAGACTATCTCTATCAGACGGTGCTGACAATCTGCGGTATGCCGAACCGTAACGGCGGCAGCTCCACCAGCGATACCGGCGTCGCCGTACACATCCGCGACGGATGGGAGGCGGCGGAGAACCGCGCCAAGGACACCGAGGGGATGTTCGTCTACAGTGAGGAGAACACTCTCCGTCTCGTGAGTCGGATCATCAGCGTATATCGCGACGTTGATCTCAGGCTGAGGTCGATCGACGTTCGCTTCACCCGACGCAACTATGAGAATATCCAGGAGAAATCTCAGGTGCTGACGACCATGCTCGGCAGTGAGAAGATTCATCCGCTGCTCGGCTTCGAGCATTGCGGTATGTTCTCGGACCCCGAGGAGGCGTACCGTATGAGCGTGGATTATGAGAGGAAGGTTCAAGCGCAGAAGGAAGCGGAGCTCAAAGCACTGAGTACCGTCGAGACGCCCGACGAGCCGGTGAACGAGGATGTATGAATTTACCGACAGGGTCATCGCCTATCTAAACCGCCGCTTCATCGAGATATTCGGCAAGCTGAAGCAGAGGGTCATTCGGCGTAATCTTGCACGGATGGATGAGATTACGGTTCTGAACAGTGTGAATGATGCGTATATCGAGCTGGAGCGGGTCTCGCGGAAGATGCTCGGAGTGATCGCCGAGAAAACCTATACCAAACTGCATAACGGCGGTTCTCTTGCCGAGATGTGGCTGACGGGATTCCTCGACGGGTACAGTCCCGTTACCCGCTATGTGTTTTCACAGGAGGTCGGCCGCAAGCGCGCGAGACTCTATGAGGCGCTGGTCGCCTCAAAGGGAGACCCTGCCGAGATCGACAAGGCGCTGCGATACTGGTCGAAGATGGTCGCGGAGTACGCGGTCGAGGTGACTGACGCAGTGATGCTCCAAGCGATGGCTGAGGACGGCTTGAGCGAGGTTCAGTGGTATACCGCCGAGGATGAGCGGGTGTGCAAAGAGTGCGGTCGCCGCCACGGTCTGATTTATCCGATTAACGCTGTACCGCCGAAGCCGCACTGGGGATGCCGCTGTTATCTGCTCCCCGTAAATTGAATATTCTGCCGCAACAGGGCGGCGATTACAGTCAACCGGGACTATGAACGATGTTCACAGTCCTTTTTATATTGCCAGAGAAGGCATAAATCGCAAGCGGGAGACAACCCGGATAAAAACAGAAAACATCGACAGAGAAGTCGTAAATCGCAGGAGGTTATTATGGCAAAGATTGATACCACTCAGATCGAAGGTTATGAGAACATGACCGCCGAGGAGAAGCTCGCAGCGCTCGAGAGTTACGAGTATGAGGATCACTCCGAGGAGGTTCAGACCTTGAAGAACAGGAATGATAAGCTGTCGAAAGAGTCCGCCGAGTGGAAGCGTAAGCACAATGCGCTGCTCTCGGAGGACGAGCGCAAGGCTCAGGAGGCTAAGGAAGAGCGTGAGAGGATGGAACAGGAGCTCGCTGAGCTCCGACGCGAGAAAGCGAAGTCCGTATATAAGGCGAAGCTCCTCGCGGACGGCTATGACGAGACGCTCGCGGACGCTTCCGCCGACGCGCTGGCTGACGGCGACACCGACACCTTCTTTGCCAATCAGAAGAAGTTTATCGCCGCTCGTGATAAAGCCCTCAAGGAGGAGCTCATGCGCGGCACACCCCGCCCCGGCGCAGGTGACGGTACGACCTATAATTCTAAGGACGAGATTATGAAGATCACCGACCCCGTTGCCCGTCAGCAGGCGATCGCGGACAATATGCATTTGTTCGAGTAATTTATGAAAAGGAGAGATCATCATGGCAAAAGCCAATTTAACCACTCAGGCTGATTTCAAGACCAGAGCGCGTGAGATCGACTTCGTGACCCGCTTCAGCAAGAACTGGCGGGCACTGATGGATATTCTCGGTATCATGCGACCCATCAAGAAGACTCCCGGTACTCGGCTGGTAGCGACCAAGGCGAGCGTCACCCTTCAGAACGGCGACGTCGGCGAGGGCGAGGAGATCCCTTACTCTAAGGCGAAGGTCGAGTCGGCATACTTCGAGGACATCGAGATCAAAAAGTACGCGAAGGCGGTCTCCATCGAGTCTGTCAACAAGTACGGCGCCGATATCGCTGTCCAGAAGACCGACGACGCTTTCCTCAACCAGCTCCAGACCCAGGTGCTCAACACCTTCTATGCTTTTCTCAAGACCGGTCTCCTCACCTTTACCGAGACCTCGTGGAAGCGTGCGCTGGCGATGGCGAAGGGTATGGTGCTGAACCAGTTCCAGCAGATGAGTCTGGATGTTACCGAGGTCGTCGGCTTCGCAAACATTTTGGACTTCTACGACTATCTCGGCGATCAGGAGATCACCGTTCAGACCCTGTTCGGTCTGACTTATGTAAAGGACTTTCTGGGTTATCGTACTCTGGTCCTGCTGTCCGATAACTGTATCGACCGTGATATGGTTATCGCCGTTCCTGTCGAGGACATCGATCTGTACTACATCGACCCTGACGAGAGCGATTTCCATCGTTTGGGTCTTGACTACACCGTTGAGGGTGAGACTAACCTGATCGGCTTCCACGCAGGAGGCAACTACAGTACCGCCGTCGGTGAGGTGTTCGCCCTCATGGGTATGAAGCTCTGGGCTGAGTACCTCGACGGAATCGCGGTCGTTACCGTCGGCGAGAGCGGTACGCTCGGTAAGCTGACCGTCACCTCCGCAGCCGGCACCAATGTCGGCGATACCGCACTGAGCGTATCGCCCGCCCTGACCTCCGGCAATATCTACAAGTACAGAGTCGCCGACACCGCGGTCCCTGTATCCTATGATATGAGCGTCAAGCACTGGTCTGTATGGGACGGCAGCTCCGACATCACCGCGGCGACCGGCAAGGTCATCACGCTGGTTGAGGCGACCGCTGACTTCCGCGCACGTCTGAGCGGCAGCGCGACCGTTACCGCCAAGGCGTAACTTAGATCACTGAAAGGCAGGTGGGATAAATGACACAGATTGAAGCGCTGAGAGCGCTGGTCGACGAGACCGACGATGCAATTTTGACCACCTGCCTTAGTATTGCAGGGCGGAAGATCTGCAACCGGTGTTATCCGTTCCGGGAGCGTACGACCGTTCCTCAGAAGTATTACGCCTTGCAGATCGAGATCGCCGCGTATCTCGTGAATAAGATGGGCGCCGAGGGTGAGATCACTCACAACGAGAACGGGATCAACCGTACCTACGAGAGCGCGAGCGTCCCCGAGTCGATGCTTAGGGAGATCACGCCGTTCATCGGTACCTTCGGAGGTGCTGACGATGCGCTGTCTTAGGCGAAACAAGAGGCCGTTTTGGTATGCTCTGTTCCGTGAGAAGGAGCGGGTGAAGGGCGGTCATCGACCCATCTATGAGGACGCCGTCAGGACGACCGGTAATATCTCTCCCGCAAAGGGCGCGGCGTATGCCGAGCCGTTCGGCAGTGATCTCCAGTATGATCGGGTGATCGTGCTGGATAATCCGAACTGTCCGATCGATGAGAACACGATCCTTTTCATCGACGTTGAGCCTTCCCGTAACACGGACGGCGATTACATCTATGATTATGTCGTGAAGAAGGTCGCCCGCTCGCTGAACAGCGTGTCGATCGCCGTCAGCAGGGTGAGCGTATCATGATTCGCATTAGCTCGAACATCGACACCGTTATCAAACAGCTCAGGCAGTACAGAGATCACCTTGATGAGAAGCGCCGCCGCTTTATGGAGCGGCTCGCCGATCTCGGTGTGGCAACGGCTGATCTTAAGTTCCGCACGGCTGATTATGACGGTGAGAAGGATGTATCGGTCACAGGTCCCGTATGGGTGGATGACAAGACCCTGAGGGTAGCGGCGTCGGGCAGCTCGGTATTATTCATCGAGTTCGGCTCGGGTCTGATCGGCGGCGGCCATCCTCAGTCTGCCGAATTCGGTTACGGTCCCGGCACCTATTCCGACAACGAATCGCTCGGCGGTAAGCACCACTGGGACGATCCTAAGGGTTGGTACTACGAGCACGGTAAGAAGTCCCACGGCAACCCTCCCGCTCGTGCGATGTACGAGGCGGGAAAGCAGATGAGGGAAAACATCGCAAAGATCGCCCGGGAGGTGTACGGACATGATTGATATTGAGGACGATGTGATCGAGGTCGTCGAGCAGGCGCTCGCGGATCACGGCTACGATATCCACGTCAGCAATCTCCCGATCTCGGCCGAGGATCAATTCCCCTGTGTACAGCTCGAAGAGATCGACAACTATATCTATCAGCGAACTGTCGATTCAGGCAGTCGGGAGAACCATGCTGTCACGGCATACGAGCTGACTGTATCGTCGAATAAGACCTATCAGGCGCGAAGCGAGAGCAAGCGCATTTTCGGCATTGTCAGCGATACGCTGGTAGGCATGGGGTTTATTCGTAATTCAATGCAGCCGATTCCCGTCAGTGAGGGTACACGGTACCGTTACGTCGGACGATTTTCGGCTGTTGTTTCAAAAGATAAGCAAATTGCAAGGAGGTAAAGTATGGCAACCAGTACCTATATGACATTTTTGATGCATGGCACAGGTGAGGGCACGATCACCTATAATAAGCTGGTCGATATCAAGGATTCTCCCGAGATCGAGGGCGCCCCGAACGCACTGGACACCACCACGCTTTCGGACGGTTCCCGCACCAGTACGCCCGGCGTCAAGGGCGACAACAGCGCCAAGGATTTCACCTGTAACTACGACAAGGCGAAGTTCAACGAGATCAAGCAGCTGGAAGGCACCGAGCAGAATCTCGCGATCTGGTACGGCGGTACCGAGGAGAACGGTGTGGTCACTCCTACCGGCTCCGACGGTAAGCGCAGCTTCAAGGGCTATGTGTCTGTCCGTGACGCGGCGGCGAGTGTTGACGCGGTTCGCGATATGATCGTGTCCGTTCTGCCGACTACGCCGATCACGTACTCGTAATCTGACAGGAGGGTTTCGTTATGGCTGAAAACGCTAAGGTAATTACCATCCCCTACAAGGGGAAGACATACACGCTGGAGTTCTCGCGTGACGTCGTGAGGATGATGGAGAATCAGGGCTTCAACATCGATAACATCGACACAAAGCCCGTGACCACGATTCCCGATCTGTTCGCGGGCGCGTTTCGCAAGAATCATGCAAGCGTCTCCCGCAAGACGATCAACGACATCTTCGATCACATGACACGCCGCGACAAGCTTATCACAAAGCTTGCCGAGATGTACTACGAGACCGTGGAGGCGTTGTTCGACGAGCCTGAGGAGGGCGAAGAGGGAAACGCGAACTGGGACGCGACTTGGTAAGTGATCGCCCGTCCCTTGACGGGGGCGGCTCTGCAGCCGCTCCTGTTTCTTATTCAGAAATATTCTATGAACACTTACCGTACTACATCCAGATCGGGATGTCTGCAGACGAGTTCTGGCACGGCTCCCCGATCATGGCAAAGATCTACCGCAAGGCATGGAAGCTCCGATTGAAGAAGGAGAACCGCGATATGTGGCTGCAAGGGCTGTATATCTACAGCGCCTTGTGCGCGGTGTCGCCCGTCATGCACGCCTTCGCAAAGAACGGTACCAAGCCGATACCGTATCTTGATGAGCCGATCCCCGTTACGAAAGAGGAGATTCGCGAGAAGCGCGAGAGGGATGCCCGAGCGCGGTATGAGAGGATCAAGAGAAGTACCGATTCGTGGATGATCTCCGCGAATGTCAGACTCTCGAAACAGGCGGCAAAGGAGGTGAGCAAGGATGAGTAACGAGAACACGATCGATACCTTAGTTATCAAGGTCGAGGGCGACGGAGATTCTGCAATCAAAACGCTGGATAAAGTCGCTTCTTCACTGGAACGTATCAATTCCGCTGCAGGAAGCAGGAGCATTACAGCGCTCACCAACCGCCTTAATTCGCTCAAGGAGTCTGTCAACAGCATCAAGACGAAGAATCTTTCTAAGCTGAGCTCGCTGTTTTCGACCTTGGGCGGTGTGAGCAAGGTCAATATTTCCGCGAAGCTGCCGGAGAGGATCACAGAGATGGGTACGGCTGTCCGCAGTCTGGAGGGAGCCGATTTCTCCAAACTGAACGCGATGGCGAACGGCTTGAGCGCTCTTTCTCGCGTAGGAAATTCCCGTATGCCGAAGGTGAACGGAAAGGTTCTGTTCCCGGAGCTGGAGGATCAAAAGAACGACCTGAACGGAACCGTTCAGATGACGGCTGTTGATAAAAATGTCTCAACCGTCTCTCAGTTCAGCTCAAAGCTGGATGATGTGAAAGAGAAGTTCAAGGGTTCTACTGCGAGCGCGACAGCGTTCGGCAAGTCGGTGAAATCTGCTTTTTCTGATTCAATTGTTTCTAAATTCACCTCTAAGGTGCATGAGGGAATCAGGGCGATCGGCAGAATTGCGATCTATCGTCTGATGCGTACCCTCATCAAGCAGGTGACGGAAGCGTTCAAGACCGGCATGGATGACATGTACCAGTACAGCAAGGGCTTCAACGGGGAGTACGCCCGTTCGATGGATCAGCTCGCCTCTGCGAACCTTTCGTATAAGAACTCGATCGGCGCGATCATGGCGCCGATCATGAATCTTGTCGTTCCGTGGCTCGACAAGGTTGTCGATAAGCTGATGGATATCAACAATACCGCCGCGATGGTGATCGCGGGCTTGACGGGCAAGTCAACCTATTCCAAGGCGGTGCGCGTGACGACAGAGTATGCAGCGGCAGCGTCTAAGGCGGAGAAGAATACCGGCAAGGTGACCGAGAAGGTCAAGGAGCTGCGTAAGTCCCTCGCGGGTCTCGACGAGATCACGATCATCGGCGAGCTGGCGGATCCGACCTCGACCTCGCGGTCAATTAAGGATTCCGCGGGCGAGTCCACCCCTGATTATTCATCCATGTTCATCGAAGCCCCCGTCGATATGGCAAAGGTCAGAGAGATCAAGGAGAAGCTCGATCAGATTTTACAGGTGGCGAAGTGGATCGGTCTCGCCGTCGGAGCATGGGAGCTGGTCAAGTTTTTGTCCAGTATCGGACAGGCGATCAACGGACTCGGTTTGATCGGCCGTACGCTGGGCGGCTTGACCTTGATGATCGCGGGGTTTGGCATTGAGTTTTCAGGCGCTTTTGACATGGGAAAAAACGGCTTGAATTTAAAGAACGCGCTCATGACTGCTCTCGGCGCAGCGTTGGGTGTAGGTGGCTCTCTTCTCGTATTTGGTACGGGACCCCTCGGTTGGACGGTTGGACTGACCGTTGCGCTCACAGTGGGCGTTGTTGGTTACATCATGGGCGGTATCGAAGCGGGCAAAGAACTCTATCGCATGTCCGAGGATTACAGGCAACTCGAGGCTCTCAGCGAGAAAGCCAAGACGCAGGCTGAGAGGGCGAAGGTAGCTTTTGATAATTTACAGCAGGCTAAAGAAAAGGCGACGGAGGTCTTATTCACAGGCGGCGTGGCCTTGAACCTGATCGATGAGATTTTCGATCTGGCTGAAAAGACGAATCGGTCGAACGACGAATTGAGCCTGTTGAAAAGCAAGATCGAGGTGCTGAACGATCTCGGTCTGGATGGTTTGAAATTGGAGTTTGATTCGTCTACCAATTCGATTGTTCAGATCAAGACCAACGCAGACGGCGCGACCGAGAGGATCAAGGCGACTCGTGGAGAGATTGAAAAGCTCACGGAGAGTCTGATCAAACAAGCTCAAACAGAAGCGCTGCTCGAAGTGCTGAAAGAATCCTATAAATCGTTCTATACAGCAAGTTCCCAGCAGGCGGCAATTCAAGAAGAAGTCACCGCGTCTCAGAAGAGGCTGGGAGAAGCCGCGAAGGAGTACACGGATTTTCTGAGAGGTAAGACCGATGTAGAACTTCTCATTCATCGTAAAGAGCTGGGACAGTTGTCCGCGAAGGTTGAAGAAGCGAAGAAAGCATATAACGCAGCGAAGGATGCTCAGGAGCAGAACAACAAAACGCTGAAAGCGTCCTCCCGTCAGATCAGCACCACCGAGACAGATTTAAAGAATCTGAAAAACGGTACCTACGATCTGGCAGGTGCTTTTGATAAGCTTGGCATTTCTGTTCCTAAGGCGATAGATAAAACTAAGACTTCGGTAAAAACATCCTTGGATAATCTGCTGAATCCGTTGATCGAGCGTGTGGAAACGTTCGGTAATCGATGGCGCCAGAGCTTCAACGATATTTTCGATGACATCGCCGAAGGTTTGAAAAACGCTGACTTCCGCGCTGACGGTTCGTACAGTTACAATTATCTGCCGAAGCGTACGGTTCCGCGTTTTGCTCAGGGTGGTTTCCCGGAGGACGGATTATTCTACGCGAACCATAACGAGATCATCGGACAGTTCAGTAACGGTAAAACAGCGGTCGCCAACAATGAGCAGATCGTCGACGGTATCGCCGAGGGCGTCGCGTCAGCGAATGACGAGACCAATAGTCTGCTCAGGCGTCTGATCGGCGTCGGTCAGCTGCTGCTCGAGAAGGACAGCACTATCAACGTCAGTGACATCACTAAGGCGATGGATCGCAAGAACCGGCGCGACGGTAAGGTCACCGTACCCGTATCAATTTAAAGAGGAGGACAGTCATGGAGAAGTATAATCCGTTTTGGAACGGCCGCGATTACAATCCGATTATCTCGGTCGACGGTGTCGCGCTCCCGCACTGTCCTTCTTCTTTTGACTGGGAGGAAGAGGACTTATCCAACGCTCAGGCGGGACGAACCGAGGACGGCGGAATGGATAAGAACCGTATCGGTACGATTACCGCTCTCAAGCTGGAGTGGCAGAACCTGCCGCTCCAGACGATGGAACGGATCTTGCGTATGTTCGCTCCCGAATACATCTATGTTGTCTATATCAGCCCCTCGGTTGATCCTTATTACGGTTATCGCAGAGCTGAAACGTTCTATGTCGGCAACAGGAGCATGAAGGTACATAACGGCAAATTGAATATATGTGAAAAGCTCAGTTTCAACCTTATCAGCCGCTATCCTCACTCCAACACATAGGAGGTTCGACATGCTTAATATCTCAGAAGAAATCAAGACCCTGCTGCGCGGAAATTACCGTCAGATGGTGCGTATCACCTTCCCGCATAACGATAAGACGATCGAGATAACGGAAACCGACGTGATACAAGGGTCGTTCACGTGGGATCGTTACGCGGCTACAGGCGACATGCTCGAGCTAGGTACGGCGACCGCCTCGGAGATCGAGTTCACCATCCGTAACACCGGTTATCTCCGTGACATCTCGGGCGGTCAGATCGATATCAGGGAGATAGGCTTCGAGGGCAAGGAGATGACCGTCGAGGTCGGTATTCGTAAATGGGGCGCCCGCAGATGGGAGGACGCACAGATACGATGGTTCCCAATCGGGAAATTCACCGTCATGAACATGCCTCATAAGTTCGCTACCATTCACATTACCGCCCTTGATCGCATGACATGGTTTGATATGTACATTCCGTCGGAGGACAACCCCTTCGGCGCAACGGAAACGATCGCGAGCATGGTGCGAAAGATGTGTGAGGCGCTGCATATCGAGTGTGTGCTGCCTTCTGCGCTCCCGAACCTTGATCTGCTCGTGGATATCGTAAAGCTGATCGAAGAAGAACCGCAGGCAACCTATCGTATGCTCGTGCAGTGGTCGGCTCAGCTGACCGGTTCGATGGCGTATATCAATACGGAGGGCGTGCTGGTGTTCCGCTGGCTAGAGCGTGCCGAGGGTGTCCGGCTGACTCCCTCTACGCGCTATTCTTCGACCGTGTATGAGCCTGTTATGTTCGGCGGGCTGACGGTAGAGAAGAATGAGCAGTTCGCGGAGTTCGGCAGCGACAGCTACTACCGATACAGTATCACCAACAATGCTCTGATTCAGGACGACGACTGGGTCAACACCTACAGTCAAGCGCTTCGTGATCTGTGGGACAGTCTGATCGATAGCTCGATTCCATACCGCCCCTTTGAGGCGAGTATCGTCCCGATGCCGTATCTTGAACCGCTCGATATTGTCGAGTATGAGGATAATAACGGCGATGTGTTTGATACCCTCATCACGCACGTGACCTTCACACTCAACGGCAGCACAACTGTCATGGCGGCGGGACAGTCCGAGACCGAGGCGAAGTGCGTGACACCTTCCGGCGCTACAAACCGCGAGGATGCAGACATCAAAGCGCTGAAGAATCGGATCGCGGTACTTGAAAACGCCACCATCGCCGCGAGAAACCGTATCACAGATATGGTAAGGCTCGCGTTGGGGCTGCATCGTATCGAGGTGAGCGCTCCCGACGGCGGCGTCCTTTACTATTTCACGACCGCTAACGTCCCCGACAAAAGCGACGAGTACACTCCGACCCTTGCCGATCTGAGAGGTAACCTCTCCGATAACGACGTGATCTATCTGATGTCCGGAGCGGGGCTGTTCTGGTGTCACGGAAGCGACTGGGACGTTGACGCTCAGGAGCCGAAGACTGATAAAGGCTGGAAGTACGGTATCGCGAAGGACGGCTCAGCTGTCCTCGGTCTGGTTAACACCAGCGGTATCCACGTCAGTGACGAGGGTACGGTTTACCGAACGGAAATCAACCCCGAGGACTTCTCGGTCTATCAGGGTAACAACCTTGTGTTTCGTCTGAACGGTCAGCTGGAGAGTCAGATCAACCGCCTGCTGGTCAAGGCAAACATCGAGCAGCCGAACGTAGATAACAATGCCTATATCCGTATCGGCAGCGCAATGCTGGTGCCGGCTGCGGGAGGCTTGGACATTGTTTATGCGGAGGATATCGAATGAGTACTGCATCATTTCTTGAAATCGTTCAACACATCAATCTGGTGAGTTTCACGAAGCAGGCGTCAGTCAAGATCAGATGGTGGAACGATACGGCGGGTAAATTCTATTACCGTCTTCGCTGTGATGCGAGCCGTTATACCCGCCCCGATTTCCCGACGACTTATCTGTATATCGGCAACGGTTATTCGACCGTCCCCGACTATTACTATAACATGCAATTCGGCGTGACGAAGATCACAGACGCGAACGGCAACATCACGAGCTTCGAGGCGCTGTTCACCCGTTATCCGGATGTGCAGAGCTTGCGCCCGACAGCGACGCTGGAGATCGCGGACAACGCCGAGTTCACCGACGCGGTCATCGTGGCAGCAAACACCCATGATCTCGATATTAATCTGGACAGCTCCGGCAGCTTCGGACCCGCGTGGGTCAAACCGACGTGGATCGACACCAAGAGTGGGATCGCGGGCGTTAAGACCTTAACCGGTGATGACGCCTTTAAGGGCGTGCAGGGGTTCTCGGAGATCCGCTTTGATTATCCGACCGCGTCAGGGAGATACGGCACCTCCGTTGAACGCTATACGCTCACGGTCGCAGGTGGATTATCGGTCGCCTATACACCCGACGAGCTCGAAGCGGCGCAGGGTCATATATACATGGCGCTTTCCGACTACCGAAATCTGACAGGAGATATCTCCGTTACATTCACGGTTGAGGACAGCCGGGGTATGATAACGAGATATCAGTCAATCCTAACCATCGTCGCCTATAAAGCGCCGTATCTCAGCATGAACGATACGCACCGACAGGGCGGGACCGGCTCTACCGTCATTCTCGATTTCTCCGGCATGTGGAACGGCGCTCCTTTGACCATGAGCTGTCAGTCGGTCACTGCGTACGAGGAGGGCTCCTCTCAGGCGCTCTACACGCTCGTCCCTGCGATTTCAGTATCAGGCACATCCTTTTCCGTCCATCATGTATGGGACGCGGTACGCTTCGATTCCGGCAAAGCCTACCGCATTGTAGCGGTATTCAGCGACACGGTACAGGAGATTATCATTATTCTCCCGATCCCTGTCGGAACGCCCGTTTTATCTATCCGTGATAAGAGGATCGGCATCAATAATCCGAGCCCGCAGACAGCGCTGGACGTGTCGGGCGTCATCAGCCAGAACAACATGGCAGTCCTCGGTAATATCGAGGAGATCAAGGACGAGATCGACGACAGCGTCGACTTGAATGATTACCTGACGGCGGGGATCTACGCCTACCTCGATCTTGCCGAAACGATCAATCATTTCCCGGCGGAGAACGCGCCGCTTCTTTTGGAAGTCTTGCGCTTCGGGGATCTGTGGATCCAGAAGGCATACTACGTCGATACGGGGGCGGTATATATCCGCACAGGTACCGCAGGCGGCAGCTCGGTATCTTGGCATTTGCTTAGTTAGGAGGCGACCCTATGATAATAAGCGATATGCGGAATCTGGATGTCGTCAGAGCGAATCTGTTTGAACCCATTATCATCGCGGAAGATGACGAGAACGCTCACCGATTGCTCGCTCAATTAGTAGTTGACGGAGAACTCCTCAAAGTTCCTTCGGGTTATGAGGTTTCCCTCCAATATTGCAGGGCAGACGGTGCTAAGGGTGTGATCGCGGGGTTGATCACCTCCGACGGGAAGATCTCGGTTGACATTCCTACCATGATGATAGAGCTGGATGATCTTGTAAAATGCGACGTTTGCGTGAACTATAGGGAGAATGTTACCATTCATGAGCTTTCGGTGCAAGACCGCGATCTCGTCGCTGTGCCGATCGAGACCGAAACCGATATGCCGCTGAGAACAGGTCTTTTCTATATCGACTCTCAGTACAGAGTCATCATTCCCACATAAGGAGGTAAACGATCATGAATTATGACGGTTTTATCCGTGAAGAAATATCGGTCGACGTCAGCCTGCCGAACTATTTCACGCCCCCTCTGATCAAAGAGGGCGATCGCGGAACGCGCGGCTTCAAGGTGACGATCACCGACGGCGGCGAGCCTATCGAGATTCCCGATGATGGAACAGAGATATGGTTCAATTGCCGTAACCGATCGAACCCCGAGAAGCATGGCTCCAGCCGAGGCGTCATTAATGCCGACGGTACGGTTAACGTAGATGTCCCCGCTGTTGTGATGGATGTTCCGGGGATGGTCGAATGTGACATCTCGATCATCACGAGCGTTCAGGGTTCCGATGAACCCTCGATTCTCAAAACCACTCTGTTCTGTCTGAACTGTGAAGCAGCAGCGAATAAGAACGGAACGACTACGGCTGCTGAGGATAATATCCTCGCGAAGATCGTCGCGGGAGAGATCAACCCGCCCGGCGGCGCCAACTATGAGCACGTCGTCGAAGTGGTCGGTGATGATCTCGACCGTGCCGATCGCAACGATACCTTATATATTCATAAAGTCGGAAACAGAGTCAAAGGCATTGTATTTGTCGCGGGGGATGTTCCGCCTTATCAAGGCTGTACGCAGTACCGCTTACGCAAAAGCGGTTCTGTCGAGTATCGCTTCGGTGCGTTAAATCTTACTACCGATCCCTATAGCTATGACTGGGGCGGCTATAGTGCCACCGGCGACTGGAAGCGCCTCGCCACCCTTGATGATATTCCCGATATCCCCGAGGCTGTTAACCCTTGGAAGAATAAGCGTTACATCTCTCACGGCGATTCCATCACGTGGTACGACGGTCAGGGCTATCTGTGGGGCGAGCATAAGGGCGAGATCGCTACAGGTTATCAAACAATCATGAAGGAGCTCCTCGGGCTCTCTTATAACCGAGCAACCGACAACAAAGGCAGATCAGGCTATACGATTGCGCATAACTATGAGGGTTCGCATGACGGCTCCGACAACCTCGTCGATGTGATTGCCGACGAGAATATCGATTATACCGCTTACGATCTTTGTACAATTCTCGGCGGCACGAACGATTATCGGCGTGCGACGCCGCTTGGTGAGCTCGGTCAGACCGGTGACAATTATGAATCCTTGGATACCGACACCTTCTACGGCGCGTATCGCAAGTGCGTTGAGTACATTCTGACCGCTGCTCCCGATATTCGTCTGGTGTTGATCACGCCGTTTCAGCGAGACCCTTATTCTGCGTGGTCGAGCTATGAAGCAACTTATGACGGGAACAAGCCCAACGCAGAGGGCTTGAAGCTGATCGACTATGTGAACGCGGTCAAGCTGATCGGCAAGATGTACGGACTCCCGGTCTGTGATCTGTATTCTAACATCGGGATCACCGAGCTTACCCTCAGCACCTACACGATCGACGGTCTGCATCCGAATGACGAGGGATTCAAACGGATAGGCGAGGTTCTCGCCGATACACTAACCAGCGGTGGAAACAATGATGCGGCTGATCTGTCGGTTTATGCGAAGAAGAGCGACATCCCTGACGTCACCGGCAAAGCCGATAAGGCGACCACCCTTGCGGGCTACGGGATTGCGAATGCTTACACCAAGGGCGAGGTCGACAGCCTGATCGGTTCGATCTCCACCTTGGACTTCCGTGTGGTTCAGTCCCTGCCAACGACGGATATCTCGACCAGCACCATCTATCTGGTGCCGAAATCCACATCTCAGACGCAGAACGTATACGACGAGTATCTGTACGTCAACAGCACTTGGGAGCTGATCGGCAGCACGGAGGTAGACCTCTCGGACTATGTCAAGGAAGAGGAGGTCTACACCACTGACGAGGCTGACGATACGTTCATGAAGTTTGCGCCTGAGATGAATCCCACCAACGCCGATCGTGTACACGTCGGCCAGCTGTTTAAGTATAGCGGTCTGCTGTACTTCAAGTACGGCACCGGCGCGAATGATTATTTTGAGGTGTCCAAAAAGTCGGATATACCATCTGTACCGACAAAGGTTTCCGCTTTTGAAAACGACGCGGGGTATCTGACTCAGCATCAGGATATCAGCGGGAAGGTCGACAAGGTCGAAGGCAAAGGCTTGAGCACCAACGACTATACCACAGCTGAGAAGAACAAGCTCGGCGGTATCGATGCCGGAGCAAATAAAACGGTTATTGATACAGCCCTTTCGTCGACTTCGACGAATCCTGTACAAAACAAGGTGATCAAGAAAGCCATGGACGATCTTCCGTCTGTTCCTACGAAGGTCTCCGATCTGACAAATGACAGCGGTTTTCTGACGCTCGGCACCCTTCCTGTCTATAATGGAGGTGTTCAATAATGGGAGTTGCAATCAAATACAAAGGCAGTACGATCGCAAGTATGAATGCCGACGGTACCAAAACGCTGAAAACAGCGGGTAAGTACTGTGAAGGAGATATCGGGGTCGAATACTCGGCTCCGACGCCTACGCTTATTTCGAAAAGCATCAACTCGAACGGCACATATAGCGCATCCTCGGACGGCGCTGATGGTTATTCGGGTGTGGTTGTCAATGTGCCTACAGGCTCTATGAATTCAAAATGCTGGATATTTTCCACCGATTCCGATTCATCGAAAGGCGCTTTTATTTCTATTTTAGATTCCGACCAGTGGTTGGCTGCACACCGAGAAGATGATTCTTTGACAATTACAATGGTGCCTTTATTTCAAGTGACTTCCGTTCAGCAAACAATAGTATTGAGCGTTTGCAGCAACAGAATACTGTATGGATCAAGTTATGATCGATTTTACCGTGGTGCTAATTCCAGCAATTCACTTAATGGACAATCCGGACCTGTACCAATTAAAGACGTGACGAGCTCATACGGAGCCGGTTTTTCTGTAGATAGTAACGGCGGTTTAAAATATCGTTGTTTCGACTACGGCGGCCAGGTCTTTTTACCTGCAGGTGATTGGTTAATAACCGCATCTGTTGAATCGATATAAAGTGTAGCATGAGGAGTGATACCAATGCAGACACAGGTAGATATCATCGAACTGTCTAAGATCATCGGCGCGTGCTCTGTGATCCTCGGCGCGATCATCGGCGCGTACAAGCTTTATGACAAGCTCATTGACCGTGTAGCAAAGCTCGAGGAGCGCGTCGCCGCGCTGGAAAAAGAGAACCGTCAGATTAAGAAAGAAAACTCTATTGTTATTAAGGGGCTTCAAGCTTGTCTTGGTGGTTTGATTCAGCTTAATTGTAATGGTGAAGTGACCACTACAAAGAAAGAAATTGACGACTATATCAATAATGCCGCTCATGATCAAAATTGAGCGGCTATATAAAGAAAGGAATGATTTTATGACTAACTGGAAAACAAAACTGACCTCTCGCAAGTTCTGGGCGGCGGTGGCGGAGTTCGTCGCCATGCTGCTGGTGTTCTTCAACTACCCTCAGGACAAGACCACCCAGATCACCGCTCTGATCATGGCGGGCGCTGCCGTGATCGCGTACATTGTCGGCGAGGGTCTGATCGACGCGGCGAGCACGACTTCTCCGCCGAAGCACGCCGCGGGACAGAATGACGTAACCGAGATTGCTCCGATTAATATTGACACCAAGGGTACGGTTACTGTCAATCCTGTTAACAAGAAGCCCGAGGGCGGGAAGTCCGAACATGATTATACATACGAGGGTGACGATGACGACGAGCAGTAGGAGCGATAACATGACCAATCTTCGCGACACTGTCCCTCTGATGACCTCTCCCGACTATAAGGACAGGTTCAGAGCGGAGTACTACCAGACGAAGATCCGCCACGATAAGCTGACTGCTCTGATCGCCAAGCTCGAGGCGGGTGTGCTCGACTTCGAGCCCGACTGTTCGCCGAGCCTGCTCACAGAGCAGTGCGCTGTGATGGGTCGGTATCTCCACATCCTGGAGCAGCGAGCAAAAGCGGAGGGGATCATCTTATGACCACCATCAAGAACGCAAAGGGCGCCGATATCGGCGACCACAACGGCAGTATCGACTTTGCAAAGTTGAAAGCCGCGGGGATCAAGTTCGTCATGCTCAAGGTCGGTATCGGCTCGGATATCCGCACTCAGGATGATAAGCAGTTCGAGGCGAATGTCAGGAAGGCTGAAGGGGCGGGGATCCCGTGGGGCGCTTGGCTGTACTCCTACGCAATCAGCAAGGCGGATGCGCTCTCCGAGGTCGAGCACGTCAAGCGGCTTTTGAAGGGCAAGAAGCCCACCATGCCGATCGCGCTGGACGTAGAGGACAGCGCCTACTATACCCGTCACGGCTGTTTCAACAAAGCGACCATCACCGAGGTAGTGAGGACTTTCATCGAGGGGATCCGCAAGGCGGGCTATTACCCGATGATTTACACCGGCATCTACTGGCTCGCCGAATATATCGACAAGAGCGTCTATATGTCCTGTGACCTGTGGATCGCCCAGTGGAACCACACCTGTCAGTATACCGGGGATAACCTCGGCATGTGGCAGTACGGCGGCGAGGTCAATTACCTCGAGAGTAATTCGATCAGCGGCGTCGGCGTGATCGACAAGGATATCTGCTACCGCGATTACCCGACGATCATCAAGAACGGCGGCTACAACGGCTGGACGAAGGGCAGCGGGGGAGAGTCAGCAACCAAGCCCGAGCTGATCACCGCGACCTGCGAGCTGCGGATGAGATACCTTGCGAAAGAAGGCTACAGCAACAGCGAGAAGCAGGTCAAGACCCTGCAAAGACTCCTGAAGGCGACCGACTACCTCGGCGCGGACAAGCTCCCGCTGACGGTAGACGGCATCTTCGGCAACAACACCGACACCGCCGTTCGCTCCTTCCAGAAGGCGAACAACCTCACCGCCGACGGCATCGTAGGCCCCGCCACCTGGAGCAAGATCACCGGCGGGGAATAGGGCTTGACAAAATCGAATAATCAGGTATAATGAAAAAAAGCCGATAGTTAAGTTTTCCCTTAGCTATCGGCTTTTTACCGTTTTTTGGAGTATGCTCCCCCGTATTGGCTGGCGATGATCTTTGCGAGGGCGGGGTTGGGGTTCTTGATCTTGACGGGGTATTGCAGCTGCTTTTCGTATACAAACATATTAGCCCTCCATATCCCACGGCCACGGGTCCTTGACCCATGCCCACGAATTTGCCGCGTTCTCATCCCTGGTCAGCGGTCCGTATTTTTCTTCGAATTTCTCGACGAGCGGTCGAAGCTGAGCGAGGTACTCGTCGCGCTTTCTCAGCATCTCGGTATCGCCCGGATGGGTGTCGAGAAAGAGGTCGATATCGGTGACGGCGAACTTGCAGGTGCCGATCTTTTTGAGCAGCATCTCGCGGTCAGTCATCATCGACACCTCCGCATTTACAGCCGTAGAACGGCTTGTGCAGCGCCTTGAACATGGTGCCGTTTTCATAGCCGAGCACCGGCTTGCACATCTCGGGCGCGTAGGGCTGATACGGCACATAAGCCATCGCCTCTACGGTATCCTCGGGCAGCGGTCTGAGCCCGTAGGACGCCCTGATCTGTTTCATATCCATATCGGATTCTCCTTACGGTTATTGCAGCGGGCAAGGTTCACCCGCCGCACTATTATCTTATGTCGAAGAAGCCTTTTGGTTCGGATCGGGGAGTGCTTTCACCCGTTGTCAGATCGCTTTTCTGAAAAATATGTGAAATCGGTTGAATCCCGTGCTCTGATGTGCTAATATATTAGCATAACAAGACAGGGGAGGCGGCAGGATGCTGATAGATACTCATGTTCATATCGGACACATGCTGGGCTTTGATATGACGCCCGAGGACGTGCTCTACTCGATGGATCGATACGGCGTTGATTTTTCGCTGGTATCAAATATCGAGGCGGCGGAGTTCGACCACGAGGGTCGTCCGATCTCCGATTACTTCCGGAAGTCGCAGAACGAGGTGTTCCGCGATACCTTAGAGTTCGCGGCGCAGTATCCCGAGCGTATCGGCGCGATGCCGTGGCTGAAGATCGCGACCGAACAGCCGGATGAAGAATTCGTCGACCTGCTCGACAAGAACCGCAGTCTGGTCTACGGCTTCAAGCTCCATCCGTTCCATTCGCGTACCGCTCCCGACGACCCGAAGCTCGAGCCGTACTATGAGCTTGCCGAGCGTTACCATCTGCCGATCGTGTCCCATACCGGCGGCTGTGAGGAAGCGCGCTCCATCCATCTGTATAACGCCGCCGTACGTCATCCGGAGCTTGACTTCGTGATGGTGCATATGGATCTCGGTACCGACAACAGCGAGGCGCTCGATCTGCTCGAGAAGGCGGATAACCTCTACGGCGATACCACATGGGTGCCTGTGCAGACCGTGATCAAGGCGGTTCAGCGCTTCGGCAGCGGAAAAATCCTCTTCGGCTCCGATAACCCGATCGACGGCCCCGATACCTACCTGCATAACCGCACCGGCGACCGTTCGCTGTACCAGGAGTACTTCCACGACCTCGGCGCGATGATCAGCCCGTGGGACTACGGCAACATCATGTACCGCAACGCCGCCCGGGTGTTCGGTATCCACTTGTATTGATAATGAACAAGGAGAATCGCTTAATCAATGTTCAGAAGAATCACCGAAAATGACTGGGAGCTGTATCGCCGATACGCCGATACCTTCTACCATACCGACGCGGTCAACGCTCCCGTACCCGTTGAGAATTATCGTGCGACCTTTGACGAGATGCTCCGCTCCGACACTTATGTAAGGGGCTACATCTTCGAGTATGAGGGTACGCCCTGCGGCTTTGCGCTGCTGTCCAAGACCTTCTCTCAGGAGGCGGGCGGTATCTCGATCACGATCGAGGAGATCTATATCGACCCCGAATATCGCTCCAAGGGGCTTGCGACAGAGTTCTTTGAGTGGCTCAAGAACGAGTCCTGCGCGATGCGCCTGCGCCTTGAGGTCGAGGATTACAACAAAGGCGCCATGCGACTGTATGAGCGCATGGGCTTCGAGCTGCTGCCGTACCTGCAAATGGTCATCGACAGGCAGCGACAGGAGAAAAAGCATGATGAAAATGTCTAAGATACTCGCGTTTGGGCTGGCGGTCATCCTGTCGGTTTCTGCGATTACGGTCGGATTTTCCGCGGCAGAGATCGATCTCGTACCGTCGGGCATGCAGATCTTTGTCCGTACGCTGACCGGCAAGACCGTCACGCTGGATGTAGAATCCAACGATACCATCGAGAATATCAAGCAGAAGATACAGGAGAAAGAGGGGATACCGCCCGATCAGCAGCGGCTGATCTTTGCGGGGAAACAGCTCGAGGACGGCAGAACGCTCGCCGACTATAACATCCAAAAGGAAAACACCCTTCATCTGGTGCTCCGTCTGCGCGGGATCCTCGGCGACGCCGACGGAAACGGAGAAGTGGAGACCGTCGATGTAACGCTGATCATGCGTTATAACGCGCATATGATCGATGAAAGCTTCATCAAAACGGAGCTTGCCGATGTTGACGACAGCGGTGAGGTCGATGTGATCGACTCTACGCTGATCATGCGCTATCTGAGTATGATCCCTACCGCGTATCCGATCGGAGAGTACCGTTCTGCAACACCCGATCAGCAATAATCTATCAAACCCGAACCGGCACGACATGAACAGTGTCGGTTCTTCTTTATGAATCGCTCTTATTCACAATTTGTTCACATTTCATTCAGAATTATTTCATCTATGTGTCAACTGGTTTTCACATTGACAAATTAAGATATAGGCGTACTCAGAAAACAGGAATGTTTGACGGGGAACGAAACATAATAAAATACAGACGTCAGGAGGTATCATTATGTCTGAGAAATACAATGATTACGAGAACGAAATGAACCTTGATCAGGTTGCGGATCAGCCTGATACCGCCGAGCCCGTACAGGCTCAGGAAACAGAAACCGAGACGGAACAGGCCGCTGTAAGCAGCACCCATGACTTTTCGCTTTTCGAAGAGCCGAAGGCGCAGGAAGAGGCGGCTCAACCCGAACAGCCCGTCAACAATACGGCGGATTATGCGAGCAATGAAGCCCCTAAGCCGCAGGAGCCTGTTTATACCAATCCCTACACGAATCCTTATCAGGCGCCTAAGCCCGCTTATACAGAGCGCTCGTCTTATCAGAGCACCTCGCATCAGGAAACGCCGTATAACGACGGCTTCTATCACAAGAGCTTCACCCGCGATCAGTCGGGAAGCAACGTGAATTACACAGCCCCTTCATATCATTATCCTACCCCTCAGCAGGCTGCACCCGCACCCTCACAGCCGCGTAAGAAAGAGAAGCGCGGTTTGTCCCGCGGCGGCGTAGCCCTGCTGCTGGTGGTATGCCTGCTGATCTCCAGCGCCGCCGGCTTCGGCGGCAGCATGCTCGCTTCTCATCTGAACAAGCAGCAGTATGAGAGCACCGACTCCGATTCCATGGTGATCCATAAGGTCAACACCGAGGCGCAGGTCGCGGGCACAGAGAATCTGGTCGATAAGACCACCAGCCAGATCACCTCCGAGGTAGCGGATACCGTCGTAGAGATCACCACTGAGGTCGTCCAGACCAAGTCCTTCTACGGTCAGTATATCGCGCAGGGCGCAGGCTCCGGCGTTATCATCAGCGCCGACGGTTATATCCTGACCAACAACCATGTCATCGACGGCGCGTCCTCGATCAAGGTCACGACCCGTGACGGCGACAGCTATGACGCTAAGCTCATCGGCACCGACTCCGAGGTCGATATCGCGCTCCTGAAAATCGACGCGAAGGACCTTCCGGTCGCTGTTATGGGCGATTCGTCCAAGCTGAATGTCGGCGATAAGGCGGTCATCATCGGTAACCCGCTCGGTACACTCGGCGGTTCCGTGACCGAGGGCATCATCTCTGCGCTCGACCGTTCCATCGCCATCGACGGCAAGACCATGCATCTGATGCAGACCGACGCCGCGATCAACCCCGGTAACTCCGGCGGCGGTATGTTCAACGGACAGGGCGAGCTCGCCGGTATCGTCGTCGCGAAGTCCTCCTCCAGCTCCGAGAGCATTGATAATATCGGCTTCGTCATCCCGATCAACAGCGTACTCGATATCCTGGGCGACCTCAAGGATTACGGTTATGTCCGCGGCAGAGCGTCGACCGGAATGTCCTTCATCGACCTGACCAACCAGATGTACGCGTGGTACTACTTCGGCAACAGCGAGACCGGCGTGTATATCAGCTCGGTCGACAGCGGCTCAAACGCTGAGAAAGCCGGCTTCCGCGTGGGCGACCGCGTCGTATCCGTCGACGGTCATGCCATCACTTCCGCCAGCGAGATCGAGACGGCGATCCGCGAGAAATCCGCGGGAGATAAGGTGACCTTTGAACTCAATCGAAGCGGCAGCACCGGCAAGCTGGAGCTGACCCTCGAGGAAGAGGTTCCCGAAAGCTCCAAGAGCAGCTCGAAGTCGGGCGACAACAGCAGTAATTCCGATTCCGATCCCTTCGGCGGCTTCGGCGGCGGCTTCGGTTTCGGCAGATAATCATACTAAGTATCATTAAAACACTTTAACATTTATTGCGATAAATTCCGCATAGCGGTGTTGTCGTCCTTGACATACGCCAGTATGCCTGCGTCCTCCGCCTTGCTCTGCGAAATTTCTCGCTAACAAATTTGTTAAAGCGTTTAATGGATACTTAGTATCAAATACAGTAATAATCAGAGAGGCAGTCCGACGGGCTGCCTTTTTTGAACGCAAAAATCCCGCCGAGAATCACTCAGCGGGATATCTTTCTGTCTTTATTAACCCGTCATCGCGAGGTACACAAATGTCATTGCGAGGAGCGCAAGCGACGTGGCAATCTCAACCGATTAAAAATGTCATTGCGAGGGCAAAGGCTCCCTTTGGTAAAGGGAGCTGTCGCGGGAGCGACTGAGGGATTGTATAAACAGGAGCAAAGCGACCAACCGGTACTCGCTTCGCTCAAACAAATCGTGCAATCCTCCCCGGATTGCCGCGGTATTAGTCTTCCTCAGTCTTGAGGGCTTTCAGGATCATGTTCGCGCACATGTAGACGTTGCCGCCGCCGAGGGTGATGACGAGGTCATCCTCCTGTGCGTTCTCGACGATGTATTTGGTGATGTCCTCAAAGGTATCGATGCATACGCTGCCCGGTACCTTCGCGCCGAGATCGGTGTTATAGATGTTGTAGGTGTTGGTCTCGCGAACAGGCAGGATCTCCGAGATAATCGCCTGATCGGGGATGCTCAGCGCCTTGGCAAAATCATCCAGCAGCAGTGCGGTGCGGGAGAAGGTGTGAGGCTGGAACACAGCCCAGACCTTGCGGAAGCCCATCTCCATCGCGGAGCTGAGGGTCGCGGTGAGCTCGGTCGGATGATGCGCAAAGTCGTCGGCAACGGTGATGCCGCGCGGAGCGCCGAGGATCTCGAAGCGTCTGTGAACACCGGTGAACTTGCCGAGGTTCTCCGCGATCTGCTCGGGAGTCGCGCCGAGGTAGTGGGCGACGGTCGCCGCCGCGAGCGCGTTGTAGATATTGTGTCTGCCCGGAACCATCAGATCGATCTCACAGAGCTTCTCTCCCTTGTGCATGAGGTCGAATTTCTTGTATGCGCCCTTGATATCTCTGAGGTTCTCTGCGTAGTAGTCGTTGGTCTTGCGGAAGCCGAAGGTCAGCATCGGGATCGTGACGTCCTCCAGCGCCTCGAGCGCGTTTTCATCGTCGCCGTTGTAGGCGATCAGCCCCGTGGTCAGGTGAGCGAACTTGTTGAAGCTCTTCTTGATGTTGTCGAGGGTCTTGAAGTAGTCGAGGTGATCGGCGTCGATGTTGGTGATGACGGAGATATAGGGATTGAGCTCAAGGAAGGTGTCGACGTACTCGCACGCCTCGCACACGATGATGTCGCTGTGACCGACATAGCTGTTGCCGCCGATGAAGGGCAGCTTACCGCCGATGATCGCGGAGGGATCGAAGCCCGAGCTGATCAGCAGCTGACTGAGCATGGCGGTGGTGGAGGTTTTTCCGTGCGTTCCCGCTACCGCGATGGAGCGGTTGTAGCGGCGGGTCACGATACCCAGCATCACGGAGCGCTCGATCGCCGGGATACCCTGCTCCTGAGCCGCGACAAGCTCCGGGTTATCCTTCTTGACGGCGGCAGTATAGACGATCAGCTCAGCGCCCTCGATATTCTCGGCACGGTGTCCCATGTGTACCGGGATACCGTAGCTCTTGATGCGGTCGAGGGTCTCGCCCTCGTTGGCGTCGGAGCCGGAGAGCTCGAAGCCCTCGCTGTGCAGGATCTCCGCCAGCGGACACATACCCGAGCCGCCGATGCCGATGAAGTGAATGCGCTTGATATTATCTAAAAGATGATCTTTGTTCATGATGAATTATCCCCTTAATATTATGGTTCGTTCATGGTAGTATATGCAATAAAGCGTGTTTCTGCTCCATTACTTCCCTATATCTTACCACTTTTGACATAAAAGTTCAATAGGGTAAACAAATTGTAATTATAATGTCAAATCAGAAAAATAAAAGGCACACCTATTGTATAATGAACACTGTAAACAGGAGTCGGCGTAAGACTGACGACGCGGCAATCTCAACCACATTACCGAAGGAATATCCTATGTATCGTAAAAATGAAATCATCGAACTGAATATCACCTCTCTGACCTCCGACGGCGACGGCGTCGGCAGGGCAGGGGAGCTTGTCTTTTTTGTCCCGAACACCGCTGTCGGCGACGTTATCCGCGCACGCGTTCTGAAGGTGAAGAAGAATGTCGGCTTCGCCCGTGTGGAGGAGGTGCTGATCCCCTCGCCCGACCGCATCGAGCCCGATTGTCCCGTTTCGCGCTCCTGCGGCGGCTGCGTTTACCGCCATATCTCTTATGAAGCGGAGCTGAGCGCCAAGCGGCAGAAGGTCATCGACGCCGTGACCCGCATCGGCAAGCTGCCTGCTGATTTAGTGAAAAATATAATTCCATCAGAGAAAATTGACGGCTATCGTAACAAGGCGATGATCCCTGTCGGTCTCGACCGCGCCGGTGAGGTCGTGATGGGCTTTTACGCCCGCCACAGCCATAATATCATGCATTGCCTACGCTGTCAGCTCTCGCCGGAGATCTTTAACGCTATCGCGGGCGATTTCTACACCTTTCTCAGGCACCGCCCTCAGCTCATTTATACGCCGCAAAACCGACGCGGCATCCGTCATCTGTACCTGCGCTATGCCGAGTCGACCGGCGACGTGATGGTGTGCGTCGTAGCGGGGGACAGGCATTTTGAGGACGATACCCTGCTTTATGATTCTTTAACAGAAAAATACGACTGTATCAAGAGCATTGTCGTCAACGTCAATCCCGATGATACCAACGTTATCCTCGGCAAACGCTCCTACACGGTGTACGGCGACGACAGTATCGCCGATACGCTCTGCGGTCTGCGCTTCGAGATCGCGCCCGCCGCGTTTTATCAGGTCAATCGCAGTCAGGCAGAGCGCCTGTACGGTAAGGCGAAGGACTATGCCGCGCTTACCGGCAGCGAGACGCTGCTCGATCTCTACTGCGGCGCGGGTACGATCGGCATGTCCATGGCTGATCGGTGCAAAGAGCTGATCGGCGTGGAGATCATCCCCGAGGCGATCGAGAACGCGAAGCAGAACGCCGAACGCAACGGCGTATATAACGCGCGTTTCCTCTGCGGTGACGCGACCAAGGCGGCTGAGACTCTCCGCTTTGAGGGGATTCGCCCCGACGTGATCGTGGTCGATCCGCCGCGCAAGGGGCTCACCCCCGAGCTGATCGACACCATCGTGCAGATGTCGCCCGACAGGGTCGTCTATGTCAGCTGTGATCCCGCCACCCTTGCCCGCGACCTCAAGCTCTTCTCGGAAAAGGATTATTCCGTAAAAGAAATAACTCCCTGCGATATGTTCCCCCGCACCGCCCACGTCGAAGCAGTAGTTATGATGTCAAGAAAGGATTGAGAGAATAATGAAGCTATTTGATGCAATTGAAGATGCAGTTGCTACT
The DNA here is from genome assembly GCA_947166135.1 of uncultured Clostridia bacterium. GTDB lineage: Bacteria > Bacillota > Clostridia > Oscillospirales > Acutalibacteraceae > Ruminococcoides. Next base: position 92,471 of record CAMVDB010000003.1, read on the forward strand.
TATGCTGTATTAGTCGAAGCAAAAGAGCATGAACTGGTGATTATGAATTCTAATAACAGTAACAATCTATATGTATATGAGGAAGAATACTTTTCTCAGGATATGAAAGATCGTTTTGTTCAATACATTGTTTATTTTTCTACTCAGCATCGTCATTTCGATGTGAATGAAGAAGATGAAGCTTTGGAGTATATATTGGCTATTATGGAAGATAAGGTCTTGCCACTTGAATTCTATAAGGACGGAAAGCGTCGATTCGGCGGCGAGTTAGCTGTGGAAGAATTGGATAATCTATCTGTTTCATCTTTATCAAAGCATTATGGATATACAAGTGACTATTTGTTGTCGTTTGATTATGAGATTCATTCTTGGTCGGGTAAATATGATACAGGGTTAAGGAAAGTATCTAAATTAAAACCATAATATTATGATGTTCCTGTGGACATATTTCCACGAACAGGCATATCGAGTAGACCTTACCCCAAGCACTGGTAAATGGGGTAGACCTTACTCCAAGCACCGGCAGGGGTTAGGTGACATCATTTTCGTTGCCGCGCCCCATGTTGAGGCATTGGTTATGATGACAAAATAATCGATTGAGGTAAAATTATGATTTTATACAGACCTGTTGGTTTAGCAGAACTGAAATTGATAGAAGAAAGTGGGTATAAATGTTTTCCTCCGAGGTTACCCGAACAACCGATTTTTTATCCTGTCCTGAATAAGCGGTATGCAGATGAAATATCTGCAAGATGGAATGTTAAAGAAACTTCCGATCACAGAGGATATGTAACTCGATTTGAAGTTGAAGATGAATATATCTCTCAGTTTGAGGTCCATACAGTCGGCAGAAGCTATCATCAGGAATTTTGGATTCCCGCTGACGAACTTGAAATTTTTAATCAACATATTATTGGGCTTATTTCTGTTATTGATTGCTTTGAAAAATCTAACAATGCAGGGATATAAACTGTTCATTGTGGATATTACTCCAAGCACTGGCTCAAGGGGTAGACCTTACTCCAAGAACTGTCTTTGGGTTGCCGACATCATTTTCATTGCCGCGACCCATGTGGAGTCGGTTGCTTATTTAAAAACGGATCATTAATGATTGATTTATTTGGTGATCTATGGTATTTTATTATTAATAATAACAGTACAAAGGATCGAAATCTGAGGTGATTTGATGGTAGTTGCGATTATTATTCTGCTGATACTGGTGATCGCGGTGTTCGGCGTGTTGTACTGGTCGTATCACAAGACGTTTTATTCGCCGACGAAGGATATGGACGAGACGGACGGTCCCGCGGTGATCATGAAGCATCCCTACAGCGCTGTTGCGCGCGAAAATATCAAGAAGCTCGCGGATACCCCTTGTCAGTTCGTACATACCCGCTCCTTTGACGGCTTGCGGCTGTCCGGTCGGTATTACGAGGGCAGGGAGGACATGCCTCTGTGTATCTGCTTCCACGGCTACCGCGGCTCGGCGCTGCGCGATTTCTCAGCTTGCGGACTGTTCCTCATGCGCGAGGGCTATAACGTCCTTCTGATCGACGAGCGCGCTCACTGGCGCTCGCAGGGTCATACCATCAGCTTCGGTATCAACGAGCGGTTCGACGTGATGTCGTGGCTCAAATTCGCCGAGAGACGCTTCGGCGCGGATAAACCCGTCAACCTCTTCGGTATCTCGATGGGCGGCGGCACGGTGCTGATGGCTTCCGGTCAGGAGCTGCCCGAGAGCGTAAAGTGTATCGTAGCGGATTGTCCGTTCAACTCTCCGAAGGATATCATCAAGCATGTCTGCCGCAAGGTCAAGCTGAATCCCGAGCTCTCGTGGCCGCTTGTATGGGCGGCGGCGCATGTCTACGGTCACTTCGATATCAATGCGACCACCGCCGCTGAGGAAGTGAAGAAAACGACCGTTCCCATCCTGATTATCCACGGTGAGGGCGATGACTTCGTCCCGATGTCGATGAGTGAGGAGGTCTATGACGCGAATCCCGCGATGATCACGCGGTACACCATCCCCGAGGCGGGTCACGGTCTGAGCTATTACTACGATACCGAGCGGTATGAGAAGATCGTGCTTGACTTCCTGCATGAGCATAACCGTGAAGAAGCGGGGGAGACTGACGATGAAAAAGATGACTCCGCTGAGTAAAATGAGCAAAAAGGCGCAGAAGGCGTATCACGCGAAGCGCCGTCTCGATTGGAACGGCATAAAGCCCGTTACCCGCGTCGCCAAGAGCAGGAAGGTCTATGACCGCAAGAAGCTCGGTAAGTCGTATGATACAGAAGAATAATGGATCAGGCAGTGTCGCAGGCGTGCGATACTGCCTTTTTGCATAAAAAAGTGCGGTGTTTTTTTACGTATAGCGAATAGAATCTTTCGGCTGATTCTGTTATAATTTAATATGTATATATTTATCCGTTTACCGAAGAGTCGGTAAACCGATTCCTAAGGAGGCACAAGCATGAAAACCGGAAAGCACATTAAATTCTTTGCGCTGCTGCTTGCCGTACTTCTCCTGATCTCGAGCTTTCCGCTGACTGCTCTCGCGGCAGAAGCGAATGACTCCGTGATCGAGATGGTTGAAGGCGACGTCATCACCGATTTCGCATCGGCTGACAGCACAGCGACATCATCCGACCCGAGTATCGCATGGGTTGACGAGAACGGCACGCTGAACGCGATGAAGCCCGGTACCGTCACCGTATCCGACGGTAAGCAGGATTATACCGTTACCGTCAGCGATTTTGAGGACGGCACTCCCGTTGTCGGTAATCTGAAGCTCCTCGCACGCTTCAACGACAGCATGCAGTTCTATGACGGTCATGTATACCTGCTGTTTACATCCTATCAGGACGGCGTGACCATCAACGTACCCGATCTGTACGCGGGCTATGAGATCGAGGATTTCTACTATAATAATATCCGCGAGGATATTTCGTACGGTTCCAACCATACCGGTAACGACGCCGACAGCGTCTTTACATTCAACAAGGATATGAAGTCCGTTACCCTGAACCGCGGCGAGATCGTCACCATCGGTATGTACCGTGACTTCGATCTCAGCGTACCGCAGGCGGCGCTCGGTTCGATCAAGAACAGCTCCCTGTGGGCGGGTCTGACCGCTGCAGGCAAGGCGACCGTGGTCGAGAATCTCTTCAAGCTCCTCGATAACGGCTCCATCAGCGCCGATCAGGCTTTCGACCGTTTCAAGGAAGTGCTCGACGAGACCGGACTCGATTACAACAAGCTGCTCGACGGCGTAGTGGACGGCGGCGTTTGCTTCAACCGCGAGCTGTATAACCAGAAGCTTGAGTACGATCAGTATGAGAACGTTACCTATGAGATGGATATCACCGAGAAACAGCTCGGCACCATGACCGCCTATCTCGGAGGCAACAACGGAAAGTTCTCCATCCTGAAGAACAGCTGCGCTACCGTAGCCCTGCGCGCGTGGAACGCCGCGGTCGGTACCAAGGACGGCGAGCCGAACGCCTATTACCTGACCTCTACCGGAAACGGTATTCTCTCGATCATCGACGCGCCTAAGGGCGTTCGCGACAGCATCAAGAACCGTCTCCCCGGCTACTATCTCAACAACGCCGAGGGCGTAGCGGAGCCCGACGCGGGCTTCGAGGATGAGACCGGCTGGGTCTATGTCAGCGCGCCCGAGAAGGTCGCTCCCGTGACCTATACTTATGCTGATAAAGCTGTACAGGTCGATGAGGATCTGACTGCTTTGACTCCGCTTGTTACGTCAGCTAAAGCCGGTAAGGGCATTTATTATAATAAGGATGAGCAGGAGATCGGCGTTGACGTACAGGCTGACAGCAGCGAGATCACCGGCATCAACTTTATTATCAACGGTCAGACCGTGACCCTCGACGGTTCGAATATGCCGGAGAAAGGTATCTGGTTCAAGACCGCTGTGAAGGATGCCGAAGAAGGCGTAAACTACTATGTCACCGACGCCGACGGCAAGACTCTCGCAAGCTACTACAACGACGGCGAGGTCACCTTCCGCGCGGATACGCTCCCGCAGAGCTACAGGATCCTCTCCGGTAAGGAGGGCTCCAAGAATATCCTTCGCGTCAACAACAATATCCCCGAGGGTGTTCAGATCACCGCCGAGGTCTACTATAAGGAGGACGGTCAGAAGATCGCCGTCGATAAGGTTGCCGAGCTCCAAAGCGGCACCAGGATCTATGTCAAGCCCGATATCTCCTTCCTCGAGATCAGCCATGTGATCGAGAGTATCGACATCGACGGCATGAATATCTATGAGGAAGAGGATTTTGACGCTGAAGAGGGCGCATACTGCGGCTTAATGCCTGATAATTACGCCGAGCTGAACATCAGTACCGTCGAGGCTGAGATCGAGCCCGCCAAGGATGGTATGATTCAGATCTTTGTCGGCGATACGCTGAACGTTGAAGAGTACACGCATCTCTATACGGACGGCGATAAGGAGGGCTATGTTCTCGATGAGACGGAATGGGAAATCATTCACGACGAGAACGGAGCACTCGAGGGTGAGGGCAGCGAGCTCAAGGCTGTCAAGGAAGGCTCCGCCGTGCTTTGGGCGCGCGCCAAGAAGAACCCGAACATCGGCGCAGCGTTCATGATCGACGTTCTCGGCAACCGTTCCGACTACGCAGCCGTTACCTTTAACGGCGAAACGGGGGAGAACTACGTCCTCCATAATGTTACCGAAGAGAACAACACCGTCATCCCGTTCTCCGGCTATCTCGTCAAGAAGGGTACCGAGGTCAACATCTATCCCCGCAATACCGGAAACAAGGCGGTGTTCGCTGTTCTTTGCAACGGTGAGGCGCTTTCCGTCAATGAAGGATTTGATGGTCCCTGCATCGCTTCTGTCACCGCCGATACCGATCTCGATATCGCCGTGACCTTTGCCGAAGCACAGATCAAGGGTCTGCCCAAGGATATCAAGTTTGAGAGCAAGGACGATACCTATCAGCTTGAGGCTCGTACTGTATATAACGGTCTGCTCGGTATCGTCGGCGCGTGGGATAACCGAATCCGTTATACCGCCTCAAATGATCTTATCAGCGTCGATAAGAACGGTCTGATTACCGTGACCGATGAGATTCCCGAGGACGGCGCCGCTGTCATCGTGACCGCATACGTCCCCAGCACACCTGAGCTTTCTGCGACCACCAAGATCATCTTAGGCGACTACAAGGGCGATAAGATCGTCGGCAGACTGACCATCTCTGCCCGCCCGATCACCAAGGCGCAGCTGATCGCGCACGGTGCCGTTACCTTCACTCCCTACGAGGATATGGAGCTGCCCGTCAGCTATTATCGCTACTACAAGCCCAACGAGAAATATGACGCGCTGCTCAAGGATTACGCGGAGCATCCCGAGAACTATACCTCCGATCCCGCTCTTTACAACGATAACGAGCTGGGTCTTGAGGATCGCGAATCCTACTTCGACGTGATCGAAGGCGGTATCGGTATCGAGCCTCAGATCATTTCTCTCAAGAGCGGCGAGAGCATCACGATGTCCAACTACGGCTATGACGAAGGCAGAATCGAATCGATCCTGAGCGTATTGGAAAACAGTGATATCTCCTCCGTCGAGCAGGCTCAGATCCTGATCGAACAGCTTCGGAGCTATATCGAGGACGGTACAGTCGATGAAATCGCGACCTTCGACAGCCTTGCAGACGTCCTTAAGACGATCATCACTACATCCCGCAAGACCGGTGAGAATCCCGTCAACGGCCGCAGCGAAGGCGGTTTGGATATCAACCGCGAGATGTATAACCAGTTCATAAGACCTGATTCCCAGCTCCCGAACAACTATTACTCCGTTGATATCACTGCCGACGAGCTCGAGATGATGAAGGCGTATCTTGCCGATCCCGAGAATAACTATTACTCCCTCATGGAGAAGAACTGCGCGACCGGTTCCGTCGATATCTGGAACGCGACCTTAGCCGACAAGCCCGAGCTGAAGCTCACCGGTAACTACACCGGTATCGCTGTCGAGCCTGAGTCCCTGTATATCGAGCTCGGTCTCTTAGCCCGCAAGCAGAACCTTGACGGCGAAAGCGGCAAGGATTTCTATCCCCGCTCCGTCGCTCACCCGATGTCTTATGCCGAGCTGATCGAAGCGATCGACAAGCTCGGCGAGCCTGAGCTGACCGATGCATACAAGGCTCAGCTTGACGAACTGCTTGCCGCATATCATGATCTGAACGGTACCGAGCAGAGTATGGTAACTAACTCCGACAAGCTCTTTGATTCGATTCAGGCGTATGAAGATATGCTTCATGAAAAGGATCTTGAAGCGTTTGACAAGTACGTAGCGGATAAGCTCGCTTATGTTGACTCTCTCGCTCAGGATGGCGACAGTGAAGTCAGCAAGCTGCTGATCTCCGCCGCTAAAACTGCGATCACCGCGATCCCTTACGACACGGAGAAGAGTCTTGAAGAGAATAAGGCGGATATCGCGAAACTCGTCGCGATCCTCGAGCAGGTGCTCGACGATCGCCGTTATCAGGAGCACCCGCTGCTCGGCGACGTAGACGTTGACCGCGATATCACTACCGCTGACGTTACCTTTATTCAGCGTAATGCCGCTTGGATGCTGACCCCGCTGTCCTGCAACTTCGCTGCCGCTGATACCGATGAGGACGGCTTCATGACCGTGATGGACGCGACTATGCTCCAGTATTGGCTCGCTGATATGCCTGCAAACGAGAATATCGGCAAACCGATCAAGTAATTCGTATCCGTCAAGCTTTCGGATATAAACCTCGGGGGATCGTTTCCCCGCCATATAATCAAAAAGCGATGATTTCCACTCACGGAAGTCATCGCTTTTTTGACTGATACTTAATATGATACTAAAACAGTTTCAAATGAGAAAGAATAAACACAAAAAGCCTGATTTAACCGGACTGAATTTACCTTCGGGTCCTGTCATGTTCACTATGTTTGTATGAATAATGTAGGGTATCCAAAACGGATACCCTACATTTTAATGGTGCGAGTGTTCATAACGGACTTATTATCAGCAATAGAAAGTAATCTCTCCGAAGAAAGACAGCCATTTTTCAATGACAATATCCTTATTTGCTTCGATAGCCTTACTTAAATAATGGAGCGTCCTGCTGTCATATTCCGAGTTGTTGTTTGCCAACAGGCATTTTCCGGTT
>CAMVDB010000004.1 GCA_947166135.1 uncultured Clostridia bacterium
CGAGCAGATCTACCGTGCGTTCCAGATCTCCAAGGGCACCAAGTATCATAAGTGATACTAATTTCAAATAAAACCCTTTAACATCTATTGCGTTGCGTCGTCGCTCGCCGTTCTCGGTAAGCGTATCCGGTAGGTACGCTTTGACCTCGAGTGGCGGCTCCTCCTTTCCCCACCGCGCAGGGGCGCGTCGGGGACCCCTATAACACATAGCTGCGTTGTCGATCTTGACAGGCGCCAGCCTGCCTGCGATCTCCGCCTTGCTCTGCGAAATTTTCCGCAAATATCTTGTTTAAGCGTTTTAATTGAAATTAGTATGAGCTTTTACGGCGGTGTTGTTTTATTGACAACCCGCTTCTGTATATGGTACAATATACAGTTGGAATCAACATATCAATTAGCTATATCTGCGAGGTGTTTCTACGCCGATCGCAGGAAAGAGGAAGGTTATGACTGTATCTGTTATTATTCCTTATATCGAGAGCGGCGATATGATCCTGAAAACCGCCGACTCGGTAAATAATCAGAAGAAGGTAAACGACGGCATCCTGAATATGCTGGTCGTTGATATCACGCCCGAGCAGGACGCCCCGGCAAAGCTGAGCGCTTATCATAACGCCCGCGTGATCGCCGCGCCTGACTGTGAGAACGAGGCGCAGGCGTATAACCGCGCTTTGAAGGAGCTCTCCTCCGATTATGCTGTATTCGCTCGTCCCGGCGACGTATTCGGCAGCCACTTCTTTATGAACGCATTAAAAGCGGTGGGGGAGAACAAGCCATACGTGTTCGCCTCTCCGATGCGTTTCTGTATCAATCCGGTGTACAGCCGCTACAAGTATATCAACCGCACCAACGTTTTGCCGCAGTATGAGAATACCGTGGTGGATATCCGATTGAATCCGAGCTTCTTACAGTTCGAGATCGACGGCAACATCATCCGTTCCGACGTCTTGAAGCAGTATCCCGCCGACGATTCTCTGCGTTATGAGTATTTTCATGATGTGATGATCCGCCTGCAGAAGGATCACCCGACCTATTACGCGATGGGTAAGGCGAACTTCAACACCTTCATGCCGCTGAGCGACGATTCGGCGTACTTCGTACCCTCCAATCATATTGAGTGGTATAAGAAGTCGATCGACGAATTCCTGCTGCCGCTGGCTGAGCGCGAGACCCTCCCCGACGGTACCCTGCCTTATCCGATCCAGTACTACCTGATGTACGCGGTGTCATCGCGCTTTCTCGCGAACCAGAACAACCGCAACAAGCGCAACATGAACGAAGAAGAGCTGCAGGAGTTCTTTGCCGCCTGTAAAAAGGTGCTGAACCTGCTCGACGACAGTATGGTGCTCGACGCGGGTAAGTATAAGGCGCTGGGCTACTTCGAAGAGACCGCAGAGATGTTCTACATGCTCAAGTATGATCAGACCCTCGAGACCATGCCCCAGCACCTGAGCGAAGGCAACGAGGATATCGCACTCGACTGCGCCGACGTCGCCGTCGTGCGTATGCAGGGTCAGCGCGTCGGTCTGCACGTGCTGGATTACAGCGACGGCAAGCTGTTGCTGGACGGCTCCTTCCGCCGCGTGTTCAACCTCGAGAATATCACGCTCTATGCCGTGTGGAACGGTAAGCGGATCGATCTGGAGGATATCGACCGTTATTCGCTGACCAAGTTCTTCGGCATCAGTGCGTTCAAGAAATTCACCTTCCATCTGGAGCTCCCGATCGATGACGCCAGAGCGAAGCAGAAGCTGAGCTTCTTCGCCGAGTATAAGCATACCCACGTCCCGCTGCAGTATTCCTTCCTGCACCATTGGGCAAAGTTCACCCTCAACCCCGAGGGCAGCTACTGGCGCTTCAATAAATACATGGCGACCATCGTCGAGAACCGCGACATTATTATCGAGCACGCCTCCGCCTCCAAGACGCTCAAGCGTGAGCTCAGGTATCTGCCGCGCGTGTTCATGGAGAGCGGCAGAACCTTCATCACCCGTATCCAGTACTGGCTGACCCGTCCGTTTTATAAGCATAAGCGCATCTGGCTGATGTACGACAAGCTCTATAAGGGCGGCGACAGCTGCGAGTACCTGTACCGCTACTGTAAGGATAAGCACGACGGCGTTACCCGCTACTATATCATCGATAAGAACACCTCCGACTATAAGCAGATGAAGAAGGACGGACTGCATCCCGTCAAGACCGGTTCCCTGAAGCATAAGATGGCGTTCCTCAACGCGGATATCGCGCTGATCACCAACTCCCAGTGCTTCCCGTTCAACGGCTACAGCCTCGATAAATCCCGCTTCATCCGCGACCTGTGCAACTTCCCGACGATGTGCTTACAGCACGGTCTGTCGGTGCAGAAGTGCGCGATGGCGCAGCAGCGGATCATCGACAATACGCGGATGTACTTCATCGCCTCGAAATACGAGGAGAAGAACCTTAACCATCACGCCTACGCCTATAAGGACACCGGTATTCTGAAGATGACCGGTATTGGCCGCTATGACGGCTTGATCAACAACGATCAGAAGCAGATCCTGATCACCCCGACCTGGCGTATGTACAATGCGATGCCCGTTACCACCAGCGAGGGCGAACAGCGCTCCTATAACCCCGAGTTCAAGACCACGGTCTATTACCGTATCTATAACGATCTGATCAATAACAAAAAGCTGATCGAGACCGCTAAGCGCACCGGCTACGCGATCAAGTATCTGCTGCATCCGATCCTCAGCGCTCAGGTGGACGATTACACCCCCGATCCGTATGTAGAGGTCATCTCCTCCGTCGGCGATATGAGCTACGAGAAGATCCTCACCGAGTCGAGCCTCATGGTGACCGACTACTCCGGCGTCCAGTTCGACTTTGCGTATATGAAGAAGCCGGTGGTCTACTTCCACCCCGACGAGCTCCCCGCTCACTATGACGACGGCGGATTCTTCTACGACACGATGGGCTTCGGCGAGATCTGCACCACCTCCGATATGCTGGTTGACACCCTCTGTGACTATATGGAGAACGGCTGCCGGATGAAGCCCGAGTACATCGCCCGCGTGGACGACTTCTATCACTACGACGACCATAACGCCTGCGCCCGTATCTACGACGAGATCATGAAGTTCCAGAAGCAGGTCGATCGCGACAAGCTCAGGGTCAAATAACAGCGATAGGATAACCTATTACAGATAACAGAAAAGCTCACGGTTCCGATACAGAGCCGTGAGCTTTTAGTATTGTTTTTTTGGATTATTATGCGGTTTTCTTTCGCTTTCTCTGAGCGCGGAGCTCCTCCCAGTCCTTGGGCTTTCTCTGCATGTACGCCATGAAGTAGTCGCACAGCTTTCGGACAACGACGCACAGCGCTAACGAGAATACGAAGCTGCCGAAGTACAGCATGATGTAGTGCTTGTCACTGATTTCGAATACTCGGTCGAGATAGCTGTTGATATTCAGGTAGATCATGTAGTATTCCATCGAGTAGATGCCGACGAACTCGAAGAAATTGCGCAGCAGATTGCCCCTGCCGCGGTGTCTGAGCTCGGTGCAGACGAACGCGTCCAGTACCACCAGGCTGATGCCTAAGGGGCAGCTCGCGTAGCGCCAGATGAACATATACATGGTTTCCATATCTTTGTTGTACGCGGGATTGATGGCTTTAGCGATCGCGCCGAAGTTACCGATGATGAACAGCATCCCCACTGCAACGGCAAGGAACGCCCATAGCCAGTGGCGGCTGATTTCGCGCTTTTCCATTACGAACTTACCCGCCCAGATACCGATGATGAATACCGGTACGCGGCACAGACCGATCTCCCAGAAATCATAGTAGTAGGGAGAGATCGCTCTGACGGTGAAGGTGAAGGCGACCACGAGGGCGACCAGTCCGAGCATACCGCCTAAGCGGAAGCGCTCGATGATCTTGTAGAAGATCGGGAACGCGATGTACAGTACCAGTATCAGCGAGATGAACCAGAATACGCGTTCGCCGCGGAAGTAGAAGTAGGTGAAGGAGATACGTTTCAGATACGCGGGGAATCCCGACTGGTATCTTCCCTCGACGTAGCGGATCGAGAAGAACACGATGCCGATCAGCAGCGCCGTCGGCAATACGCGCATCAGGCGCTTTTTCCAGAAGCTGAGCAGCTTACCGTCCTTCGTGAACGAGAAGAACAGCCCGACGCCCGACAGGAAGAGGAACATATCGACGCCGACGTTGCCCGTTCCCTTGAAGAGCTTGAACGCGTCGATCAGGAATTTGTTATCGGTATACGGCTTGAGCGAAAGCTCGAACGAGTGGAACAGTCCGATCCACAGCGTCGCGATACCGAAGATGACGTTGCGCGCCTCGCTGATCGCGAAGAGGTTGAACGTCTTTTTTGCTTTGGTCATTCATATACCTCCAGTCACCCGTAAGGGTGAAGTATACTGTAATTAATAACAGTTAGAGTATAACAATAAAAATCCGCCGTGTCAATTTTGTTGCGTTTTTGTAATCTGTCGTTGGGGTCGGCTTGACTTTTCGCCGGGATAACGGCATAATAGATGGAGAATTTGAAGATTGTTTTGGAGGAAGCTATGGCTTTTGACGGTGTGATGATGACGATGGTGCGGCGCGAGATGAGCGATGTCCTGCTCGGCTCGCGCGTCAGCCAGATCTACCAGCCTGCCCGGGATGAGCTGGTCTTTTCGTTCCGCACGCAGGAGGGAACGCGAAAGGTGCTGATCCGCCTGTCCGATTCGCCTCGCGTACACCTTTCGACCTGCTCGATCGAGAATCCGCCCGTACCGCCGATGCTGTGTATGCTGCTGCGCAAGCGGCTGGGCGGCGCACGGCTCGACGATATCACCCAGCCGAAGAACGAGCGCGTCCTGTGTCTGCACTTCGAGGCGGTCAACGAGATCGGCGACAGAGAGAAACTGCGCCTGTATATCGAGATCATGGGGCGTTACTCCAACGCCGTGCTGACCGACGGCGAGGATCGGGTGATCGACACCGTGCGCCGGATCGATTTCTCGACGTCCGAGGAGCGCGTGCTCCTGCCGAAGCTCCCTTACGAGCTCCCCGCGATGCAGGATAAGCTGTGTATCGAGGAGCATGAGCCCGAAGAGATCGCCTCGGCGATCGAAGAGCGCGGCGGCGACGACCGCGCCGTGCTGAATACGATCCAAGGCATCTCGCCGATGATCGCCCGCGAGCTGTGTTACCGTGCCGGGGACAGCAATATGACCGCTCAGGTAACGTGGCTGAAGGCGCTGGTCGAACAAGGCAGGGGAGAGCCGACGCTCGTGTATAAGGCGGACGGTTCCCCGATGGATTTCTGCTTCATGGATATCCGTCAGTATGAAGGGGCGCTGACCACTAAGCACTTTGACTCCTACGGCGAGCTTCTCGATACCTTTTTCTCCGACCGCGACCGTATCGCCCGGATGAAGGCGAAGTCGTCCGATCTGAATAAGCTCTTGAACAATACCGTCGACCGGCTGTCGCGCAAGATCAATCTGCAACGAGCGGATCTCAAGAAGTGCGCCGACCGTGAACAGCTGCGTATGAAGGGCGACCTCTTACAGGCGAATCTGTACCGCATCGAACGCGGGGCGTCCGCGGTGACGGTCGAGAATTTCTATGCAGAGGATAATGCTCCGTTGACTATCCGCCTCAATCCCACGATCTCCCCCGCGATGAACGCCCAGCGGTTCTATAAAGAATATAATAAGGCAAAGACCCGCGAGATGATGCTGACGCAGCAGATCGAGCGTGCGACACAGGAGCTCAGTTATATCGAGAGCGTACAGGATATGCTCTCCCGATGTGAGACCGAGGCGGAGCTCTCCGCGATCCGCTCCGAGCTGCGCGAGCAGGGGTATATCAAGGCGCAGAAGAATACCGTCAAGCGCAAGGATAAGCCCCTCCCGCCGATCGAATATCGAAGCTCCGACGGCTTCCGAATCCTCGTCGGGCGCAATAATAAGCAGAACGATCAGCTCACCCTTCGCACGGCGCAGAAGAACGATCTGTGGCTGCATACCAAGGGCATCCACGGCACCCATGTGATCATCGTCGCGGACGGCAGGGAGATCACCGATACCGCGATCCTCGAAGCCGCGCAGATCGCCGCCGCCCACAGCAAGGGTCGTGACAGCGCGCAGGTTCCCGTTGATTATACCCGCGTCAAGCACGTCAGCAAGCCTGCGGGAGCACTGCCCGGCAAGGTTATCTACGTCAATTATAAAACGGTGTACGTCACGCCGAAGATACCCGAATAATCAGAAAGCCGAGACTGTGATCAGCCTCGGCTTTGCTTATAATGGTTATTGTGAGGCTCTTGAACGAGCTAATTCAGGAGCCGTGGCAATCTCAACCGAGGATTATCGGTTAAGATTTTCTTTTTAATGTACGCAGATATGCTTTATGCTCGTCGGTGACGCGATAGCTCTCGATCGCCTTTTGGATGGCTTTGTTGTGCGTCCATATCTCGAGCTTTTTCTCCTCTATACACGGCACGGTCGCTTCATACTGTTTTGCGAGCGCCGTCGCAAAGTACCACGCCTGCATCATCCGAACATAGTATTCCTCGCTATGTACCGCGGCGACCTGCTCGACATAACTTATCTTGAAGCGGTCGTCGAGGAAGTAGTTCATCAGACAGAGGATGCCGTAGCGCACGGTGTAGGGGAGAGCGGAACGCAGCCAGCGGTCGATGTGCGGCAGCAGTCGTTCCGGCTCGCGGTCGAACGCCTTGATCCGCATGGAGTCGGTCAGCGCCCAGCTGTTGAGGTACGGCAGGAGCCGCTCGATCTCTCTCAGCCCCTTATCAAAGTCGCGAAGATAACCGATGATGAAGCTGTGTAGCTGGTATTCTTCGAAAAATTCGTGAGGGAGCGTGCCGATAAATTCCGTCGCTTCCCGCGTGTCTTTCAGCTCCTTGGCGAGCTTTCGCAGAGCGGGGATCCTCACGCCGATGATCGTATTCGGATCGACCGTAGGATTCAGCTTGACCGAGCCTGCCTGATAGCCCTTGTCCTGTAGTTCGAACAGCTTTTTCTGTATTTCTGTCATCACTTGACCGCGAGGTATTCCTGCGCCGCCGTTGCCGCCTGAGCGCCGTCCGCACATGCGGTGATGATCTGGCGCAGGGTTTTTTGGCGCGTATCGCCCGCGGCGTAGAGTCCCGCCGTCTTGGTGCGCATCTCGTCGTCGGTGACGATATAGCCGCGCTCGTCCAGCTCGACCAGCTCAGCGAACAGATCGTTGTCGGGGATCAGACCGATCGCCTCGAATACGCCGTTTACTTCGAGATCGGAGATCTCTTCGGTATCGAGGTTTTTCACCGTCAGCGCGGAGACGCGCTTCTCGCCCTTGATCTCCAGCGGGATGTGGCGGGGCATAAGGCGGATGTTGTCGATATCCTTAAGCTTGTCGAGGTAGCTCTTGGCAGCGGTCGGATGCTCGCGGCGGAAGATCAGGTACACTTCCTCGCACAGCTTCGACAGGTAGATCGCGTCGCCCAGCGCCGAGTTGCCCGCGCCGATGACCGCGACCTTCTTCTTACGGAAGAAGCCGCCGTCGCATACCGCGCACCAGCTGATGCCTCTGCCGCGCAGTGCGTCCTCGCCCGCGATACCGAGCTCGCGGCGGCGAACGCCGTTCGCGATGATGACGGTCTTTGCCGTGAAGCTGTCCGCGTTGGTCAGGACGGTGAAGATGTCGTTCTCTTTCGCGAGGCTCATTACGTCGGCGGAGTAGCTCTCTACGCCCAGCGCGTCGACCTGCGCCTTCATGTTGGCTGCAAGCTCAAAGCCTTCAATCTCCTTGTAGGAGGGGTAGTTCTCGATGGTGGAGGTCAGCGCCGCCTGTCCGCCGAAGCCGCCCTTCTCGATGATGAGGGTCGAGAGTCCCGCGCGGGAGGCATAGATCGCCGCGGTCATGCCCGCAACGCCGCCGCCGATGATGATAAGGTCATACATAATGATCGCTCCTTTGCTGATAATAGTATTGATGATAACGGTGAAAAAATATTCATATATTATCTATAGATTTCTTGAATGATCTATGATATAATCTGAAACAATAAGAACGGAGGTTTTTTATCATGGCAGTTGAACATTTAACCGAAAGCAATTTTGCCGGGAAGATCGCTTCCGGCGTAACGCTGGTGGACTTTTTCGCTACCTGGTGCGGCCCTTGTAAGATGCTCGGCCCCACGATCGAGGAGATCGGCGCTGAGTCAGACGGTTCCTTCGGCGTATACAAGGTCGATATCGACGAGTGCGAGGATATCGCGATGGATTACGGCATCATGAGCGTACCGACCCTGATCGTCTTTAAGGACGGTAAAGAGGCAGTTCGCGCCATCGGCGTACAGCCCAAGACTGCGATCCTCGACGCGATCAACAGCGTAAAATAATCCATTATTACCCAAATGCAACAGCACCCGCTGCGGATTTCCGTAGCGGGTGTTTTCGTTCTACGCTTCGTTATAGTGGAAGTAGTTCTTGATGGCGGCGAAGGACTTGTCCGAGACGACATGCTCCATACGGCAGGCGTCCTCGGCGGCAGTCTCTTTATCCACGCCCATCTCCATGAGCATCTTGGTCAGGTATCTGTGGCGTTCATAGATCTTTTCCGCAACCTCTCTGCCGGTTTCGGTCAGGCTCAGCCCGCCTCCGTCGCCGACTTCGACGAAGCCGCCGTTGCGGAGA
This sequence comes from uncultured Clostridia bacterium, assembly GCA_947166135.1. Classification (GTDB taxonomy): domain Bacteria; phylum Bacillota; class Clostridia; order Oscillospirales; family Acutalibacteraceae; genus Ruminococcoides. The sequence goes on from CAMVDB010000004.1 coordinate 8,704, forward strand.
AGTCCGATCGCGCGGCTGACTGAGGGCTTCGAGAAGCCCATCTCCTCGCCTACGTCGATCGCGCGTACAAAGCTCTTCTTTTGCGTCAAGAGCAGGATGGTTTCAAGATACATTTCTCCGGATTCCTGAAGCTTCATAACAGTTCCTCCCGATGATTCGGTTCTATCTAAGTTACCCTTATATTACCATAGGCTAATCCAAAAATCAAGTCGTACACATGTTGTGAATACTGCATAAAGTTATTCCGGGTTATTTGGACAGACCGCACTGCTCGCTTGGATCGAGAACCCTTGTGTGACAAGGAAAAGCCCCTGAACATGCGCGTTCAGGGGCTTAGATGATATATTATCAGTTGGGATTCTCGTCGTCCTCGTTGAAGCGGTCGTCAAGGATATCGGCGATGATCTCACGCTCATCCATGTGGTATTTTACGCCGCGGATCTCCTGATAATCCTCGTGACCCTTGCCGGCTAAAACGATGATATCACCCGCCTCGGCGTTTTCGATACAGTAGCGGATCGCGTCGATACGGTTGGGGATGACGACGTACTTGCCGCCGACCTTGTCGAGTCCGACCTTGATATCGGCGATGATGTCGTTGACGTCCTCGAAGCGGCTGTTATCTTCGGTGACGACGGAGAGATCGGACAGTCTGCCGCTGACCTCGCCCATCTCGAAGCGGCGGTTTCTCGGACGGTTGCCGCCCGCGCCGAACATGGTGATCAGGCGGTGGGGCTTGTATTCACGCAGGGTTGAGAGCACGTTCTCCATGGAAACGGCGTTGTGCGCGTAGTCGATCAGCATGGTGTAGTTGCCGGGAACGGGAACGACCTCGACTCTGCCCTTGACCTTGACGGTCTTGAGACCGGTCAGGATGTTTTCCTTCTTGAGATCGAAGTGACGGCATACCGCGATCGCCGCGAGTGCGTTGTAGACCGAGAAGCGGCCGGGGATCGCGACGTCTACGCTCAGCTCCTCCGCACCGGTGGTCTTGAAGTGTACGCCGATGAAGCCGGATTTCGCGACCAGCTCGTCGCCGTGCGCAACGAGGTCGGCGTTCTCGCTGTAGCCGTAGGTCTCGATCGCGCAGGTATGACCCTCGGTCACGCCTGTTGCGCTCTCATCGTCGATATTGATGATACCGGTCTTGCAGCGCTTGAACAAAAGGCTCTTGCAGGCGAGGTACTCCGCCATGTCCTTGTGCTCACTGTCGCCGATATGGTCGCTCGAGAAGTTGGTGAAGATGCCGTAGTCGAAGAGAATACCGTCGGTGCGGTGCCATTTCAGACCGAGGGACGACGCCTCGATGACCATCGCCTTGCAGCCCTCGTTGATCATGCGGCGCATCGCCTGCTGGATCTCATAGCTCTCGGGGGTGGTGTTGTTGGTTTTGTAGATCTGGTTGTCGATCAGGATGCCCAGCGTGCCGATGGTGCCGGTCTTGATGCCCGCGTTCTCGAGGATGGATCGGATCATCGCGACGGTAGTGGTCTTGCCCTTGGTACCGGTCACGGCGATGGTGGCCAGCTCCTCGGCGGGTCTGCCGAAGAACTCCACGCTCATCAGCGCTAACGCAGCGCGCGCGTCCTTGACGCGGACGACCGTCACACCGTCGTAGGCGATGCCCTCGTCCTCGACGATCAGCGCTTTTGCGCCGCGTTCCACCGCGTCGGGAATGAACTTATGACCGTCGACATTGTAGCCCTTCAGGGCGACGAAGGCGCAGCCGGGTACGACCTTGCGGCTGTCGTAGATGACATCCTTGATTTTGACGTCAAGAGAACCTCCGTCGAGTGTATATTCACAGTTTTTCAGTAAGTCGATAAGCTTCATTATAAGCCTCCTGCACTCATTAATACTAATTTCCGATAGAAAGCAGACGATCAGTCCGATAAGAATGTCGGGTTTTTATTGAAAATTAGTATCAGGATAAAAATACTTCTATATTATACATACAAAAGCGGTAGAATGTCAATGTGTCTTTTTACAGGTTTATGTCGGATTTAGTGAAAATAGACGAAAAAAACCGAGAGGTTTTGATCGGAAACCTTTTCGTTCTTTTACGGAATCAAAAAATGATCACTGAGATGATTTTCGCTAATATCGGAAAAGACACTTTGACAATATGCACAAAAGCCGAATCGTGAAAACGAACAAATGGAAAAGCCACGATTTGTTAATAATGAACAGAAACAAAAAATTCAATTGTCAAAACCAACAAAAATCAATTTTATAATTAATGCTTTAGATAAAAAGTACAAAAGGAGTTGAAATCACGGGTGCTCTTATGGTAAAATTTATACAGTGATTAGGTGTGCCGGTCCGGATTCTCGGTACATCTGTCCAAAAATATTTTTTGGAAAGAAGGAATATCCACCATGAAAAAATTTGTTGCATTGGTACTGGCTGTCCTGATGATGGCTTCCGTACTGGTCGCTTGCGGCGGCGGTAACAACGGCGGCAACGCCGGCAATACCGACACACCTAAGGGCGACACCCCCGCCGAGTCCCTCGAAATCGAGAACGGCGCTAAACTGCTGGTATGGTCCGCTGATAAGGCTGTTGACCTGACCAAGAAGCTCTGCGAAGACTTCAAAGCTGCAAATGCTGACAAGAACATCGAGATCGAAGTTCAGGTACAGGGCGAAGACGCCGCTGCTACCCAGCTGCTGAAGGACCCCGACGCTGCTGCTGACGTATTCAGCTTCGCATCCGATCAGCTGAGCCGCCTGCTGAAGGCTGACTCTCTGGCTCCTGTTTTCTCTGCTAAGGACGTTATCGCCCGCAACAGTGAAGACTCCGTAACCGTTGCTACCGTTGACGGCGAGCTGATGGCTTTCCCCGAGACCTGCGACAACGGCTACTGCCTGATCTACGACAAGTCCGTCGTATCCGACGAGCAGGCTAAGACTCTCGAGGGTGTTCTCGAGGCTTGTAAGGCTGCAGGCGTTAAGTTCGTCATCGATGCAGGTAACGGTTTCTACTCCTGCATGTTCCCCTTCACCGGCGGTCTGAAGATCGACGGCATCAAGGATGACGTTCAGCAGTTCAACGATTACAACGAGGACGAAGTTGTCGCTACCCTGAAGGCGTTCTCCGACCTGTTCCACAAGTACAGCGACATCTTCATGTCTTCCGAGGACAGCCGTATCAACGCCGGCTTCCAGGAGACTCCTCACACTGTCGGCGCCGGCATCGACGGTCCTTGGAACGTTACTGCTGACCTGGCTGCTCTGGGCGACAACTTCGGCGCTGCCAAGCTGCCCACCATCAACGTTAAGGGCGAAGACAAGCAGATCATCTCCCTGCACGGCTTCAAGTACATCGGCGTAAACGCTGTTTCCAAGTACCCCTACGCTGCTCAGGCTTTGGCTGACTTCCTGACCAACAAGCAGTCCCAGGTTGAGCGTGCAAAGGCTGTTGCTTGGGCTCCCTCCAACACCGAGGCTCTGTCCGATCCCGCTGTCACCGAGAACGCTGCTCTGAGCGCGATCTTCGAGCAGAAGCAGTATTCCGTACTGCAGTCCGGCATTGCTGAGACCTTCTGGACTCCCATGGGTGCTCTCGGCAACTACCTCTGGCAGGAAAGCGCCAACGACGAGGCTTCTATCAAGGCTCAGCTCGAGAAGGCGATCATGCTCATCAAGGACGAATAATCTGACTTATTCTCTTTGAAACTGTCATACTGACAGATTGTTTTAGGATTTAATTCGCGCCGGGCGGATAATCTCCGCCCGGCTGTGATGGCATTTAACCCCGAATCATTTACTGTACCGCTTTTTTGCGTCTGATAAGGTATGGTAAAAATCTTCTCAGACGCAAAAGCTTCAAACTGGGAGTTGAACTGATGAAATATATTGATTATGTACAGCTCAACCCGTTCCAGAAGTTCTGGTATAATTTCAAAAACGCCATGATTGCATTGCCCTCGAACATCGGTAAGGTGTTCAAGGCGATCGGCAGATTCTTTAAGAAGATATTTGTCGGTATCGGCAAGGGCTTTGCCGGATATTTTACCAGATTCGTCAAGGGCGATTGGGCTACCAAGCTTTCTTACATTATTATGGGCTTTGGCAATATCGTCAGAGGCCAGATCGGCAAGGGTATCATCTTCCTTGCTACCGAAATTGCCTTTATTCTCTTTATGGTCACCGGTCTGGGCCAGGTAGGTCTCGGCTGGAGCGGTATCTATAACCTCGGTTTCTTCAACAACGGAAAGATCGGTTTCCATGAGAAGGCCTACTGGGCAGTCGACGAGGTTACCGGCCGCCGTGTACACATGCCCGCTGATAACTCGATGAAACTGCTGCTTTACGGCGTTATGACGCTCGTAATCATCGCGCTGTTCATCGTGATCTATGTAGCCGCTACCAAGTCGGCTTATAAGGTTCAGCAGATGAAGGCTGCCGGCGAGAAGCCGCAGTCCTTCAAGGAAGATGTCGCTGCGTTACTGGATGAGAAATTCCACGTAACCCTGCTGGCGTTCCCGACGCTGACCATCTCTATCTTCACGATCCTGCCCCTGATCTTCATGATCCTGATCGCGTTCACCAACTATGACCAGAGCCACAACTTCTTCCAGTGGGTTGGTTTTGAGACGTTCGGTCAGATCTTCGCGACCACCGGTGCTTCTGCTCTGAAGGGTAAGACCTTCCTCGAGCTGACCAAGTGGACGCTGGTATGGGCAGTATTCGCTACCGTCCTGAACTATATCCTCGGTATGGTCGTCGCCCTGATGATCAACAAGAAGGGTATCAAGCTCAAGGCGCTGTGGAGAACCCTGTTCGTCGTAACCGTTGCGGTTCCCCAGTTCGTATCCCTGTTGCTGATGAGCCAGATGCTCGACTTCAACAACGGTGCGATCAACCTCGTTTTACAGCACCTCGGCATCATCAAGGAGCCGATCAACTTCCTCGGTGATCTGTCGCATCCGTGGATCGCGCGTATCACCGTTATCGTCGTCAATATCTGGGTAGGTATTCCGTACACCATTCTGATTACCTCCGGTATCTTGATGAACATTCCTGCCGACCTTTATGAGAGTGCTACCATCGACGGTGCGGGCCCTGTCAGATCGTTCGTTTCGATCACCCTGCCCTACATGCTGTTCGTTACCACTCCCTACCTCATCACCACCTTCATCGGCAACATCAACAACTTCAACGTCATCTACCTGTTGTGCGGTTCGGCTCAGCAGTCGAACGAACTATATCGAGCCGGTTATACCGACCTGCTCGTTACATGGCTGTTCAACCTGACCACTGTATCGGGCGACTACAACCTCGCCGCAGCAATCGGTATCATGGTATTCATTGTCTGTGCTACAGTATCCCTGCTCACATTCAACCTTACCAAGTCTGCGAAGAATGAGGAGGAGTTCTCATGATTAAAAGTTATAAACTTCGTCGAATCATCTCGAATGCGCTTATTTACATTCTGCTCGGCGGTCTTGGCTTAATCTGGATCTCTCCTCTGGTTTACATGATCATCCATTCGTTCCGTGCCGACGGCGGTGCGTTCTATTCGCACATCCTGCCCTGGCCGAACGCTGACGGCGTGAGATTCACCCTTCAGAACTATGTTGATCTGTTCACCAAGGCTGACAATACCGCTAACTTCCCCCAGTGGTTCCTGAACACCTTCATCATCGCGATCTTCAGTTGCATCATCTCTACTCTTGCAGTTATGATGGTTTCCTACGCGTTCAGCCGTCTGCGCTTCCCCGCCAGAAAGCCGCTGATTAACGTCGGTATGATCCTGGGCATGTTCCCCGGCTTCATGACCATGATCGCGATCTACTATCTGCTGAAGGCTCTGGGCATTCTGCAGCTTCCGCACCTTGCTCTGATTATCTGCTACTCGGCAGGCGCCGGTCTGGGCTACCAGATCAGCAAAGGCTTCTTCGATACCATCCCGCGTGCGTTGGATGAAGCCGCTACCATCGACGGCGCTACGAAGAACCAGATCTTCTGGAAGATCATCCTTCCGATGTCTAAGCCCATTATCGTTTACACCATCCTGACCTCCTTCATCGGTCCCTGGACAGACTTCGTTCTGGCTAAGATCATCGTCGGCGCTCAGGGTCAGCAGTACTACACTGTTGCGATCGGTCTGCAGATCTTCATCGATAAGGAGCATAAGTCGGCATACTTCAAGCAGTTCCTCGCCGGTTCTGTTGTCGTTGCTGTTCCGATCACCGCTCTGTTCCTGTTCCTGCAGAGATATTACGTTGAAGGCGTTACCGCCGGCGGCGTTAAGGGCTAATTTACAACATACGTTAAGGGCGGAGTTCTCTCCGCCCTTTTGCGTTTATGATTCAGTTATCGCCGAACCCTATACGGCTTCGGCAATCTTAACCGACCCCAAAGGAGAATAAGATGAAACGAATCCTATCCTTTCTTTTAGTGATATGCCTGCTCGCCGGACTGCTCGCGGCATGCGGCGGGAAGAAAAATGCAGATGGCGACAAGAAGGCTGACGACGGTTCCGCTGATCCTGTCGAGACACTGAAGATCGAGCCCTCAGCCGACAAATACCGCAATTTTTATCAGGTATGGATCGGAGCGTTCTGTGATTCGAACGGCGACGGCACCGGCGATCTGCCCGGCGTGATCTCCAAGCTCGATTATATCAACGACGGCGATCCCAACGGCGGCGACGATCTCGGCGCAGACGGAATCTGGCTCTCGCCGATGATGCCCTCCAAGTCCTATCATAAGTACAACGTCCGCGATTACTTCGATATCGACCCCGATTTCGGTACGCTCGAGGATTTTGATAAGCTGCTTGAAGAAGCGCACAAGCGCGGCGTCAAGGTCATCATCGACCTGGTGCTGAACCACAGCGGCGACGATCATGAGTTCTTCCTCAAGGCGTGTGACGAGCTCAGCGAGGGCAAGGAGGACGGCTACGCCCGTTACTACAATATCTCCAAGACTTCCGACAATACCTACAATCGTCCGGTCATGGGTACCGATTACTATTACGAGGGACCTTTCTCGACCGATATGCCTGACTGGAACTTAAGCTATGAAGGTACCCGCGAGTATTTCGAGAAGATCACGAAGTTCTGGCTTGAGAAGGGCGTCGACGGCTTCCGTCTTGACGCAGTCAAGTATTTCGGTGACAAGAACACCGATGCGGTCGAATTCCTCGGCTGGTTCTATAAGATGGCGCAGAAGTACAATCCCGACGTCTATATGGTCGGCGAGGATTGGGACGAAGCCGGTAACGTCTACGAGATGTACAAGAGCGGCATAGACAGCCTCTTCAACTTCAAGTTCGGCGATACCGCCGGCGAGTTCGTCTCCTCATGTCACGGTATGATCGGCGATATGGCAAAGAAGCTCCAGAAATACGATAATCATATCAAGGAGAATAACGCAAACGCCATCAACGCGAATTTCCTGACCAATCACGACATGGTTCGCGTCGCCAATATGCTGGACGAGGATGACAACAAGATGGCGGCGGCGCTGTACATGTTCGCGCCCGGCAACGCCTTCACCTACTACGGTGAGGAGATCGGTATTGAGGCGGCGAGCACCTCGAGCGACGCGTACTACCGCACCGCGATGATCTGGGACAACGACGATCTGCCCAAGATCACCGTACCCGGTGTGTCGAGCGTTGACGCGAATTCGCTCGGCGGTGTGAAGCAGCAGCTTGAGCAGAAGCACAGCCTGCTGAACGCTTACCGCAAGATGATCAGGATCCGTCAGCAGAATCCCGAGATCGCCCGCGGCAATATCGCCGAGCTCGTGAACTTCGACGATAAGAAGTGCGCCGGATATATCACCGATTACAACGGCTCGCGCGTTCTGATCATCCACAACGCGTCCGACAAGGCTCAGGAGCTGACGATCGACATGATCGCGAATCCCGAGCTGCGCGGCTGGATCAACGCCGACCTAGCCGAGACTCCGAACGAGGAACCGGTCAAGCTCAGCGGCACGACCCTCAGCGTTCCCGAACGCACCTCTGTTGTGCTGAAAGAAAACAAATAAGCTTCATAAAGCAACCCCTGCGCCCGATTCAAGAGAGTCGGGCGCTTTTGCGCAAAGTGTACAATTTTACAGGGCTTTATGATAAGGGTTAACGCAGATTGATACTTGCAAAACCAACCGTAAAATAGTATAATATTTAAGACTAGGCTTAATACTATTCCCTAATATTTCAACATCGGAGGAGATTATGGCTCAGAATAAGAAAATGGTCGAGGCGATCACCGGCCGCGACGAGGATTTTGCAAAATGGTATACCGACATCGTCAAGAAGGCGGAGCTGGTAGATTACTCTAACGTCAAGGGCTGTATGGTCATCCGACCCTACGGCTTCGCGATCTGGGAGAACATGCGCAACGACATGGACCGCCGCTTCAAGGAGACCGGTCACGAGAACGTCTATATGCCGATGTTCATCCCCGAGAGCCTTCTCGAGAAGGAGAAGGATCACGTCGAGGGCTTCGCGCCCGAGTGCGCGTGGGTCACTGTCGGCGGCTCCGAGAAGCTGACCGAGCGCCTGTGCGTTCGTCCGACCTCCGAGACCCTCTTCTGTGAGCACTATGCGAAGATCGTCAACACCTACCGCGATCTGCCGAAGCTCTATAACCAGTGGTGCTCCGTCGTCCGCTGGGAAAAGACCACCCGTCCGTTCCTGCGTACCTCCGAGTTCCTGTGGCAGGAGGGTCATACCCTCCATGAGACCGAGGAAGAGGCGCGTGAGGAGACCCTGCGCATGCTCAAGGTCTACACCGATTTCTATAAAGAGACCCTTGCGATCCCCGCGGTCGTAGGCGAGAAGACCCCGAAGGAGCGTTTCGCCGGCGCGAAGGAGACCTATACCATCGAGCCGATGATGCATAACGGCGTCGCGTTGCAGGGCGGTACCTCCCATTACTTCGGCGACGGCTTTGCGCGCGCCTTCGACATCACCTACACCGGCAGAGATAACAAGCTGCATTATCCGCACCAGACCTCCTGGGGCACCTCTACCCGCATGATCGGCGCGCTGATCATGGTACACTCTGACGACGACGGTCTTGTCCTGCCGCCGAAGGTCGCTCCGATCCAGGTCGCGATCATCCCGATCGCCCAGCATAAGGAAGGCGTTCTGGATAAGGCGAATGAGCTCTATGAGCAGCTCAAGAGGCAGTTCCGCGTAAAGCTCGACGATTCCGACCAGAGCCCGGGCTGGAAGTTCGCTCAGTATGAGATGAAGGGTGTGCCGATCCGTCTGGAGCTCGGCCCCAAGGATATCGAGAAGAACCAGTGCGTGTTGGTGCGCCGCGATACTCGTGAGAAGCTCTTTGTCTCTCTCGATAACCTCGAGCAGGAGATCGCCGATCTCCTCGTGAAGATCCACGACGACATGTACAACCGTGCGCTCGAGAATATGAAGGAAAAGACCCATGTCGCGCACAACTTCGACGAGTTCGTCGAGATCGCCGCCAACAAGCCCGGCTTCATCAAGGCTATGTGGTGCGGCGACAGCGCATGTGAAGATAAGATCAAGGACGTTACCGGCGGTGTGAAATCCCGCTGCATCCCCTTTGAGGAGGAGAACCTCGGCGACGTCTGCGCCTGCTGCGGCAAGCCCGCCAAGCATATGGTTTACTGGGGCAAGCAGTATTGATTCCCGGATAACGATTAACGGAGAACGGAGAACAGTGAAGGGCGGGGCACCCGCACCCGATTGTAATATTTTTTATCACGTTTCAGATGATTTGTATTACAGTCCGAAAATCCAAAAGGGTTTAACTTCTACCGTTATCTATTATCCGTTATCCGTTCTCCAAAACAGAAAGGAGCGGTACCATGCCGATCAAAATTCAAAATGACCTGCCGGCGATCAAGATTCTGGAAAGCGAGAATATCTTCGTCATGCAGGAGGATCGTGCAACGACCCAGGATATACGACCGCTCAAGATCGTTATCGTCAACCTGATGCCTACCAAGGTCGCCACTGAGACCCAGCTCATGCGCCTGCTCGGTAATTCTCCTCTGCAGGTGGATGTCGAGCTGCTGCAGATGGCGAGTCATAAATCCAAGAATACATCCGAAGAGCACCTGACGAAGTTCTACAAGACCTTTGACGAGATCCGCGGCGAGAAGTTCGACGGCATGATCGTTACCGGCGCGCCTGTGGAGAAGATCCCCTTTGAGGAGGTCGACTACTGGGATGAGTTGTGCGAGGTGTTCGAGTGGGCGAAGAAGAACGTCTACTCCACCATGTTCATCTGCTGGGGTGCTCAGGCAGGGTTGTACTATCGCTACGGCATCGAGAAGCAGGATCTGCCGAAGAAGCTCTTTGGTATCTACAACCACATGATCCTCAACCCGAAGCATCCGCTGATGCGCGGATTCGACGATTATTTCCTCGTTCCGCACTCCCGTTATACCGGCGTAAAAAGCGAGGATATCGAGGCGATACCGGAGCTGGAGATTCTTGCGACCTCCAAGAAAGCGGGCGCCGCGATCATCTGCTCGAAGAACGGCAGAGAGTTCTACCTGCTCGGACACTGCGAGTATGATTACGACACCCTCGCAAAGGAGTATTACCGCGACGTGGAGAAGGGTATCGAGATCCAGATGCCGTACAACTACTTCCCCGACAACAACGTCAATCGCAAACCCGTGATGACGTGGCGATCCCACGGCTCTCTGCTGTATTCCAACTGGCTGAATTACTACCTGTATCAGCAGACGCCGTATGACCTCGAGGATCTGAAGAAGATGTACGAGGCAGAACAATAAAACGATAGAAAAAGCCGACCTTGAAAGGTCAATATCATTAAGTTGAGAAATGTGTCTCGCTGACGCTCAGTCAGTTGATGCAATTCCTCAGTCACCATTCGGTGACAGCTCCCTTTCCCAAAGGGAGCCTCTCTTAACTTAATGATCTTGCCATGAAAGGTCGGCTTTTGTTTTACTCTTTTACATTATCCTTCAGCGGCGGGATAAAGTCGCGGAATGCCTGTACCATGCGCTTGTGATGGATTATGAAGTGGATGGTGGGGTATTTGTTTTTGGAAATGATGACCATTTGATTACCGATGATCTTGTAGGTGATGTTGCGGAAGGTCGGAGAAGGATCAGGCACGATCCGAAGATTCCCGAAACGCTCCGCAAAGCGGCGGGTCTGCTCCAGATGGGCTTGATATTCCTCGTAGGTATAGGTGATGTCGTTCGGACAGAAGATATCTGCCAGCGACAGGTTCAAGGGAGTGCTCTCGAACGCCTCGCGCGACAGAGAGGGCACGGTCAGCGTAACGCGGTTATTATTTAAAATCGCTTGAATCGCTTCCACGGAACGGCGGCGATATTCGATGATCTGCTCCTTTTCCTCAGCGCTGAGGTTTCGGCTGTCGAGTATCTTTTGCAGTGTGTCTTCATCCATCGTGTACAGCGGAAGACTGCAGTGAGTGATATAGCGGTCGCCGTCCTTCCTCAGCGAGTCATGCAGGGCGCTGAGATATTCCTTCCGACGGTCGGTGGTGTAAATATCCATCAGCGGCTTTGCTTTACCGAGCAGTTCTTCGGCGCGTCTGCGGTAGTGGCGCACATCCTCCGATGATTTATACAGCACATACCTGCCGTCGCCTTGATGTCCCACGATCGCCGTACCCTCCAGCGCGGCGGCTCCCGAGACCTTCAACAGGTGGGTGAATACGCTGTTCTGCGGCGTGGGGAGGTAGTAAGGCGAGATCTGACCCGTCATGTACATCGGGATGTAACCTTCGAGCCCCAGCATCATTTCGTGGAAGGGACGGTTGACGTTGTGGATGAAGTTCAGCCGCAAGCCCTTCTTGAGCAGCATTGCGAGACCAAACATGTATTTTTTCGGGAATTCGGGATCCTTCGCCATCTCCTCGAGCGGCATGTCGCTGTAGAAGATACAGTCTTTCTTCGATCTCGACAGCACTGTCGCCTTCATGAAGTCCAGCTCGCTTTCCATCATCTCGCCGATGCCGGTATAGATCTTTGTGGTAGGAAGCTGAAAGGGAAGGGAGGGCAGTCGAATGTCATCAAAGCGGATCGAACGGATGAAGTCATCGAGGTTGAACGTGTCCATTTTGTTGAGGAAATTCGCGAGAGGATCATCTTCGGCGACAGCGGTATTGGTACCCAGCCAGAGGATGATCGCGTCGCACAGCGCGCGGGTGGTATCAAGCGCACTTTCATCACATCCGATCAATTCAGCGACCAACTTGACGTCGGCGGGCGTATTGCACCGACGCGCCAGATACCCCGCCGTATCGGCAGTGAAGCTGCCGAGGTCACCCGGACGGCGCTGACCGGACAGAACCTTCGAGATGTGGGAGGGATCAAAGCTCAACGCCTTCGCCAGTTCGCTGCCGCGGATATCCAGCGTTTTCAACAGCGCGTTGAGGTTGTTGAGGTACACCTCATATTCCACATTCAGCCCGTTTTTCAAGGTGCTTTGCAGCGCTTCGCGCACCTCGTCCTCGCTGAGGGCGACGTCCTTTTCATCGGCGAGCGCCATGATCCCGCGGATGATCTTTTCGGTTTGCTCGCTGTCGTAGGCGGGCTCGCGCTCGCCCCTGACGTAGTTCGATACGGCGCTGACGCTCAGCCCCGAGGCTTTTGCCAGCGTGCTGTAACGAGCGTCCAGAAGGCGCAGATAGTTGCTTAACTGTTCGCTAAAGGTCATGTGGGTCTCCTTGTCAAGTAGTATGATTCCATTATAGGAGGATTACACAAATTGTCAAGGCGCGATTGACTGAATGTATTGCGAATCGGTCTCGTTTTGCTATAATCAAAGTGTACAAGTCTGTCTTGTCGAGAAAACACCATGATAGGAGAGATCGCTATGAAAAAAATCATTTCATTGGTCGTCGCTGCAGTGATGCTGCTGAGCGTGTTCAGCGTCAGCGCCTTTGCGGCTGAACGTCCGTCCGAGACTGCCGGCCCCGCGACGGAGCCGGGTATGTACGGCGGCGCGAGGCTGGGATTCTTTAACCCCGCGACCAACAAGAACACGTATGCAGTGAACTATAACTACAGTGAAGGAAAGTTGGAGGTCTATAAGGACGCTATCCCCGGTATGACCTACGATATCCTTACCAACACCTGCACGGTTACCGACCTGAAACAGCCGGAAAAAGAGCTTTTCGTCTGGTATATGGGCAACGATTTTAAGCTGAAAATCGAGGGCGAGTGCGAGTTCAGGAGTATCTATGTCTGTAATCCCTTCAACTTCCACGGGACGAGCCTCAATATCATCGGTGACGGTGTGCTGACTGTTAATAAGAACACACTCGTCGATTCTGCGATCGAAATACTCTGTGACGGCGACAACGGAGTATTATCGCTCGATATTGCCGATACCGTTACTGTTCATCTGTATTCAAAGGAGTATGAAGAGATTCCGGAGGATGGCGAGAAGTACGCGCCTGTTGTCGCCCTCAGTAAGACCGCGATCACTCCCGCCGATGGAGGAGCGATCACCGTCGGCGGCAAGGCTGCTCCCGGGGTGAAGTATCAACAGCTCACCGAAGAAGTCCCGGAGACAGTTTCGGCGATTATCGTGACTGATCGAAATCAGGACTTCCCCCACGGCGCAAAACTGAAATCCAAGAGCGATCCGAACGGTGTTTATGCGCTGGGAGATATTATGGATGACGTCACCTATGTGGTGAATCGATACATGTATGTCAGTGCGCTGAATATGTGGGTCGTTGATCACAGCTTTGCCACGGATTCATGGATGAACGGCAGACGCTATAACAAGGAACAGTTCGAGGCGGAGTATGACTACGTTTACGGCATGGCGCCTACTCCGATCAAGTACATGGAATCCTATAAGATGGATATGCGCGGCAATGAGGGTGTAAAGATTACCAAGGATGGCGAGCCCGACGCGGTCTATATCGGCCTGCCTACCGGCGGCGTCTGGGACTGGGGCGACGACGTCGACTATAAGGGCAATTATGAAATCAGCCGCGTGCTGTGGGATGATAAGCAGCAGATCTATGTGGTTGATACAAGCTTCGAGGCGATCGATCTGATGGCTGCCGAGCTGGAAGAGAACGGCTATCATGTCGAGACGGAGACCGTCGATGAGCCGCTGGAGCTCTCCGTATGGACGACGGAGGATCCGTCCGATACGTCCCGATTTGAGCTTACAAACGCCGTTCTGAACCGCTCCTCCGACCCCGACGGACTTTATATACAGACCGGTACTTACGCAGGCTCCGGCGACGATTCCGGTATTGTTGTTCATAAAGTCCATTATAACCCCCTGACCGAGGAGCATTATATTCTTTACGACAGCTACAGCTCGAGTGAATTCTTTACAGTGTCGAGTGCTGCGATCGAGAGCGGCGAGGCGGACTTTTCTTATGCGGTTGAGACCAAGACCAAGTATGTCTATCTGCGTTATCTGCCCGAGGAATACAACATCAATTGGGATCTTGTGAACGGTACTCAGCTTACAAAGAACGACGATCCCGACGGCGTATATGCTTATAAGCAGTGGACGCATTATTCACAGGGGATTGAACAGGAAAAATATGCGATTATTAAGCTGAATTATTATGATGATCTCGGCTGCTATGTACAGGACAGCGATTTCGGAGAACAGGAATTCTACGATCTCGGTTCGCTTGAGACCCTCGGCTACAAGATCCATAAGAGCAGCCAGCCCATCGACTATGTCACCAAGGGGAATATCGAGCTCGGGGAGTATCCTGTTTATACCGATAAGGGCGGCAGCAAATATTATGTCGACTATGAAGATAACGTCTACAGCTTTATGGAAGAGGATATTATTCAGCTAGGCGAGGAAAAGTACTACTACGGTATGCCGATGCCCAACAAGAGTGTCGATGACCTGAACGACACGGTCCATACAGTTTTGACCGATAACTACAGCTACCTGTTATCAGGCCCCGAATATCACCATGTCGGTGCCGAACAGCCCGAGCCTCAGGCTTATGCTCTGTGGGTCAACGGCGAGCAGGTGACCTCCGACAATCTGACGATTTCCTGCGGCAAGGGTACCGCAACCTTCAATCCGTCAAATCATACTCTCACCTTAAATAACGCTGAAATTACAAAGGGTACCGATACAGACTGGACATACACCGGCATTCTCAGCCATCTGCCCGCGATTTCCGTTGTTGTCATGGGCGACTGCACCATCACTGAGACCGGAGGCGACGGTATCGGCACCTATAACAGTGAGTCGTATCAGATCGGCGACGTTATTTATCCCGCTCCTTATGATATGACCGTCTGCGGCGACGGTACGCTGACCATTAAAGAAAGCACCCCGATGTACGGCTACGGATTATACTGCACGGGTAACCTCACGATCGACGGTATTACGCTCAAGATCGACTCTGCCGCTGCGGGTATTTGGGCATCCGACCTTAAGATGAGCGATACAAAAGCAGATATCCATACTTCCAGTTGGTATTCCGGCATCGTTGTTAATCGCGGCGATTTCGATTATGACAACTGTACCGTGACAGCAGAGAGCGCGGAAGGCTCGGGTCTGCTGTTGGGCAGCGATACGGACTTTTCCACCCTGACCGTGAACAGCGGTACATTGACGCTGAAGGGTAAGAACGGTGTGCAGGGTGAAGTGGATAAAAGCATCGTCACCGTTAACGGAGGTAAGCTTGCGATTGATTCGACAAACGGCGCTTTTGATGAAACCTTCCTTGCCGATAACGCAAAAAATATTGTTATGGGCGAGGGGATCGGCGTGACTTCCGGCGAGATCAACGGCAAAGCCGTTGTGATCGAGAAGCTCTCCGCTTCCGGAGGCTTTACCCTCAGCGGAAAGCTGACCACCTTCCTCGGCGACAAGGATTATGTCTATATCAGGCTGCTGAGTGAGGAGAACTGGGAGATTAATTCGTTGTTCGACGGCGACGCGACCGAGTATGAGATCGGCAATGTCCCCGCCGGCACCTATACCATGACCGTCAGCAAGAAGAACCATGTCACCCGCACGTATCAGCTTACGGTGTCCGGCGATACCACGCAGGACGCCAAGCTCCATCCGATCGGCGATATCAACGGCGACGGTAAGGTTACCACCATGGACTTCGGCAGAGCGAACGCCCATGCACGCGGCACCGCTGCACTGACCGGTTATGAGTTTGACTGCGCGAATGTGATCCCCGATGCGGGTGCCGCTAAGGTCACCACCATGGACGCGGGTCGCATCAACGCTCACGCCAAGGGTACGTCCTCCCTGTGGGCAGCTTGATCAAGCTCCATAATCTTTATCACACATGACACATCCCCGCAGGGTACCGACCTTGCGGGGATTTTCATGCTGTTTTTCTACGATCAAGACGCCGAAGAGGAGAAATTGGAAGCAATTAATTTGGTTAGCGATCGCTAATTTTGTGCAGAATACCTTGATTTTTCAAAAGAATGTGCTACAATGAAGTCAATAATTACAAGGAGGTTCTATCATGGCTTATAAGATTTCTGAAGATTGCATTTCCTGTGGCGCTTGCGCTGATGAGTGCCCCGTTAGCGCTATCTCTGAGGGCGATACCCAGTACGTCATCGACGCTGATGCTTGCATCGAGTGCGGTGCTTGCGCTGACGCTTGCCCCGTAGGTGCTCCTGCGGCTGAATAAGCAATAACGACCGTAGCCGAGGCTTTTGCCTCGGCTATTTTTTCTATACAGGAAACGGTTTTCGACACGGTTTACAAACCCCGACGATTATGCTACAATGATGGCAGAAAAAGGAGGGCGAACGATGCGTGTTGAACCGCTGGGCAGCGGTATCCGGCTTTATGTCAGCGATACCCACCATTTTACGACCGATACCATCCTGCTCGCGCACTTTGCCGCTGTCAAGAACGGCGAGCGTGTAGTCGAGCTCGGCACCGGTTGCGGGACGATCCCGCTCCTGCTGATCCGCGACGGCAACCCGCAGAGCGTCCATGCTGTCGAGATACAGGAGGACGCGATCTCCCTGCTTACAGAGAGCCTGCGCCTCAACCTCGACAACGGGATCGAAAAAGCCGCCCGTATCACGCCGCTCCTCGGCGATCTGCGCGAGATCCGCGGGCTGCTGCCGGCGGGAGAGAGCGACCTCGTGATCTGCAATCCGCCGTATAAGCTCCCCGGCTCCGGGATCACCAACCCCGATGAAGCGAAGATGACTGCGCGGCATGAGAGCGCTTGTACCCTCGACGATATCTGTGAGGCGGCGCGGTGGCTGCTGCGCTTCGGCGGGCGGTTCGTGATCTGTCAGCGCCCTGAACGGCTGACGGATGTGCTGTCCTCCCTGCGCGCGCATGAGCTCGAGCCGAAACGCCTGCGACTGGTGCAGGGACGGGTGGATAAAGCGCCGAAGCTCTTTTTGTGTGAGGCGAAGCGCGGCGCAAAGTCCGGTTATATGGACGTGCTCCCCTCGCTGATCATCGAGGACAAAAACGGATTTACCGAAGAGATGAAACAGATCTACGGAACCTATAAGGAAGGTCATGATGGATAATATACTGTATGTAGTCGGTACGCCGATCGGCAACATGGGCGATATCTCCCCCCGCGCGGTGGAAACGCTGGAGCAGGTGGACTTCATCGCTGCCGAGGATACGCGCGTTACCTTGAAGCTGCTGAACCATTTCGGCATCAAGAAGCCGATGGTCAGCTATTTTGAACATAATAAGCATGAGCGCGGCGAGCTGATCATCAACCGCATAATAGCGGGTGAGAGCTGCGCGATCGTTACCGACGCGGGGATGCCCTGTATCTCCGACCCCGGCGAGGAGCTGATCCGACAATGTGAAGCTGCGGGCGTTAAGACGGTCGTCGTTCCCGGCCCGAGCGCTGTGATCTCCGCGCTGGCGGTATCGGGACTCGAGACGGGTCGTTTCACCTTTGAGGGCTTCTTGTCTGTCAACAAAAAGAGCCGCTCCGATCACCTCGAGAGCCTCCTTGACGAGCGCCGCACGATGATCTTCTATGAAGCGCCCCATAAGCTCCCGAATACACTGAACGATCTGTATAACACCTTCGGCGATCGAAAGCTGACCATCGCCCGCGAGCTGACCAAGCTGCATGAGGAGATCATCCGTACCACGACCAAGGAGGCGTTACGGTTCGTCGATTCTCCCCTCAAAGGCGAGATCGTACTCGTGCTGGAGGGTAAAAAGACGGAGGAAAAATCGACCGTTACCCGCGAGGAGGCTGTCGCTTACGCCCGAAAGCTGATCGACGGCGGTATGCGCCCGACCGACGCCGCTAAGGAGGCTGCCGCGATAGCGGGACTGAAGAAGAACGATATCTATAAGGAGCTCTTATGAATTATCAGGAAAGCTTAGCCTACATCCATTCACTCGACAAGTTCGGCTCGCGCCCGGGACTCGACAGGGTGCGTAAGCTCTTTCATAAGGTGCCGAATGTACTGGGCCAGCACTTCATCCATGTCGCCGGCACCAACGGGAAAGGCTCCGTCTGTGAGATGCTCAGCTCCGTGCTGGTTCAGGCGGGCTACAGGGTGGGGTTGTTCATCTCGCCCTATATCGTCGATTTCCGCGAGCGTATCCAGATCAATAACCGGATGATCTCCGAGGAGGAGCTCGCCGAGGCGGTCACCTTCTTCAAGCCGATCATGGATGACCTCAATCGTGACGGCGTGATCATTACCGAGTTCGAATTCCTCACGGTGCTCAGCTTTTATATTTATAAGAAGAATCGCTGTGACGTGATCGTATGTGAGGTCGGTATGGGGGGACTGCTGGATTCGACCAATCTAATTCCCTATCCGCTGTGCTCGGTCATCACCCGCGTCGACCTCGATCATACCGCTATCTTAGGTGATACGATCGAAGCCGTCGCTTACCAGAAGGCGGGCATCATCAAGACCTACTCTACCACCGTCCTCGCTCCCCAACGGCGAGAAGCCTACGCCGTGCTGGAGGAGAAGGCGCGGCAGGAGCACAACACCCTGTATCGCGGCGAGGATGTACGCCTCGCCGTCACCGACCGCGGCGCCGACGGCACCCGCTTCATCTATGAGGATATGCCTATGCTGCTCCCGCTTGTCGGCTCGCACCAGATCGATAACCTCCGCTGCGCTTTGGCGACGATCGAAGCGCTCCGGATGGAGCATAACATGGCGATCCCGACGGAGGATATCCGCGACGGATTGTCGAAGGTTCAGCATCCCGCGCGCTTTGAGCGGCTCTGTACCGATCCGCTCGTCGTACTGGACGGCGCGCATAATCCCAACGGGCTATCCTCCTTTGCCGAGGCGATCCGCGCCTACTATCCGACGGGCGATAAGACGCTGATTATCGGCATGCTCGCCGATAAGGACAGCACCTCGCTCCATCTCTTAAAAGGGCTGTTCAAGCGTGTGATCGCGACGAACGTTGCGAATCCCCGAGCCCTCTCCGCCGGGGAGCTTGCCCATCGACTGACCGGTATCGCCGATGAGATCGAGGTCGTCGAGAATCCTCGTGACGCGCTCGATAAGGCGCTCTCCTACGGCGACGGAGTGTTTATCTGCGGCTCGCTGTACCTCGCTTCCGAGATACGACCGTATCTTGTAGACAAAAACGGATTATGACAACAGAATAAAACAGATTATTTAAGCCTATCCTAATATTATTAGGGTAGGCTTTATTATATGCTCACTTTGTCATGAAGGGAGCCTCAACCCTCAGTCAGCTATGCTGACAGCTCCCTTAGGAAAGGGAGCCTAAATTGTTATATAGGAGGACAAGCATGGTAGACATGACATATCATAACGGTGTGGTGACGGCACGGCTCGGCGGTGAGATCGATCATCATATCGCGCCTGCGATCCGCGGCGAGATCGACGCGCGGTGCGAGACCTACCGCCCCGCACGGCTGGTGTTGGATTTCAGAAGGGTCGGCTTCATGGATTCGTCGGGGATCGGTCTGGTGATGGGGCGATACCGCATGATCTCGCTGCTCGGCGGAAGGCTGGAGGTCGTTAACATCCCGCCGAATCTGAAGAAGATCTTTGTTCTGTCGGGACTGGAGAATCTGGGGGTGATAAAATGAATATCGTCAACAGCATGAAGCTGAGCTTTATCTCGAAGAGCGCCAACGAGAGCTTCGCACGCTCTGCGGTCGCGGCATTTCTCTTGCCGCTCGATCCGACCGTTGCCGAGATCGCCGATGTCAAGACCGCCGTCTCCGAGGCGGTGACAAATGCCATCGTCCACGCTTACCCCGATACCTTCGGTACTGTTTACATAGAAGTAAAGCTCACCGATACGGGACGAGCGGTCATCAGGATCCGCGACAAGGGCGTCGGGATCGCCGATATCGAACAGGCGATGGAGCCGCTGTACACCACCTCGACCGACGAGCGCGCGGGCTTGGGCTTTGCTGTCATGCAGAGCTTTATGGATAAGGTCACAGTGCGCTCCGCTGTCGGAAAGGGGACGACCGTGACCCTCGAGAAGAATATCATCCGCGCCGCGTATGGATCGCGATGAGCTGATCCGGCAGAATCTGCGGCTGGTGCATGCCTGCGCCCACCGCTTCGAGGGCAGGGGGATCGAGTACGACGACCTGTATTCCGCAGGCTGTGTGGGACTTGTCAAGGCGGTCGATCGTTTTGACGTAAGTCGCGGATTTAAGCTGAGTACCTATGCAGTGCCGGTGATCCTCGGCGAGATCCGCCAGCTGTTTCGCGACGGCGGCAGCGTGAAGCTCTCGCGTTCCTTAAAGGAGCTGAGTATGCGCGCGCGTAAGCTGTGCGACGATTACCGCGCTCGGAACGGTGAGGATATGAGCATCACGGAGCTTGCGGATGAGCTTAGTGTAGATGTGTATAAGGCGGCTGAGGCGCTGAATGCCTCCCGCGCGGTGCTGTCCCTCTCGGGCGAGGACGAGAGTGCAGGCGGGATCGACGTTCCCGTGCCCTCTCCCGAAGAACAGCTGACGGAGCATTTGTCGCTGACGCAGGCGTTGTCGGAACTGGATGACGATGACCGCCGCCTGATCCGTCTGCGGTACTATCAGCATCATACCCAGCAGCAGACAGCCGAACGACTCGGCACGACGCAGGTGCAGATCAGCCGCCGCGAAAAGAAGATCCTGCTGAAAATGCGGTCTATGCTGTTGTAATACTAATCCTTAATAAAAAGATTTAATCAGATATTAGGGATAAATTTTGCAGAGCGAGGCGGGCGACGCAGGCAGGCTGGCGCCTGTCACTTCCGGGGTCCCTACAACGCCTCGCGTTGTGGGGAGAGGAGGAGTCGCGGCACGAGGTCAAGGCATACCAACCGGATATGCCTACCGAGTACAGCGAACGACGACGACAACAAAGCTATGCGAAATTTAGCCCAATAAATGATAAACGTTTTAATTAAGGATTAGTATAATGACAGAATCAGAAAGAGAAAAGCCGACCCAATGGGTCTGGTATCATTAAGCTAAGAAAATCGTATCTCACTGACGCTCGGTCAATTGATACAATTCCTCAGTCACCGTTCGGTGACAGCTCCCTTTCCCAAAGGGAGCCTTCCTTAACCTAATGATATCGCCCATCGGATCGGCTAATTTGATAGTTTTTTATTTGTCTTCCAAGCCCTTCAGCTCAGCCATTTCTTTTTTATTAAGCTTGATGTAGCCGTCCTTGATGACCTTGACATCCTTGACCTTGAAGGTCTGTGGAGCGGCATCGTCTGGCGTGTTGTCCATCTTGACCTTGATGACGCGGGTCAACAGGTTGGTTTCGACGACCAAACCTCTGCCGTAAGGCGTTTTAACGATCGCGCCGACCTTAGGCGTATGCTTCAAGAGATCGGTGTAGGCGTCCTGCTCGTATTTCAGACAGCACATCAGTCGTCCGCAGGTGCCGGAGATCTTGGTGGGGGAGAGGGAGAGTCCCTGCTCCTTCGCCATCTTGATAGACACCGGATGGAATTCGCCAAGGAAGCTCGAGCAGCAGAACGGTCTGCCGCATACGCCGAGACCTCCGAGCATCTTGCTTTCGTCACGCACACCGATCTGTCTTAGCTCGATACGGGTACGGAAAACGGACGCGAGATCCTTGACCAGCGCGCGAAAGTCGACTCTGCCGTCGGCGGTGAAGTAGAACAGGATCTTACTGTTGTCGAAGGTGTATTCCACGTCGACGAGCTTCATGTCGAGCTTGTGCTCCGCGACCTTCTGCTCACAGATCTTCAGCGCTTCCTTCTCCTTGCGATGATTCTCCTCGAGCCTGCGCATATCTTCCTTGGTCGCCTTACGGATCAGCTTCTTGAGCGGATGGACGATCTCCTCGTCGGATACCTCTTTATTGGCGATAGCGACCTTGCCGCACTCGATGCCCCGCGAGGTCTCGACGATCACGGTGTCGCCCAGCTTCAGCTTTTTATTATCAGGATCAAAGTAGTAGACCTTACCTACCTCCTTGAACCGTACTCCGATTACTTCTGCCATGTAATCCTCCTGTATTGTGATGACAGCCACGTTACCAGCAGCTGTAGATTAACGTTGGTTTTCAGCTTCGACAGCGCCTCGCCCGTTGCTTCGATCAGCGCGATGGTGCGCGAGCGATCGAGCTTGCGGGTAAGCTTCTTCACGTCCCCGTCGTCTGTCCTTATCCCGCTGTAGAACGCGAGTGCCAGCCTCAGCTTTTCGGTCAGTGCCGTCAGTGAAGAACGTAGCTTTTCCTTATCGCTCAGCGCCGTCAGCTCTCTGAGCAGATCGTACTCATACAGCGAGACGATCCCGCCGATCAGCGCCCTTGCGACCTGTTCACTTTCTTCGTCGGTCGATGACGTACGGCGCAGGGTGATGATGCGGGCGCGTGAACGCACCGTCAACAGCATGTTCTTTGCACTTTCGAGAGTGAAGATGAACAACAGGTTCTGCGGCGGCTCCTCGATGGTTTTGAGCAGTGCGTTCTGCGAATCCTCTCTCAGCAGCTTGTCCGCGTCGCGGAAGATGTAGACCTTTGCACTCGCTTCATTCGGCTTGATGCTCATCTGCGCGAGATAATCGTCGCGCAGATCCTTGAGCGACAGGATGCCGCTCTTGAGGTTCTTGCTCGGCTCGGGGATGAAGACGTCGGGGTGGAAGCCCTCGAGCACCTTGCGACAGGCTTTACAGCTCAGGCACGGACGATCTTCCTGTTCGCAGACAGCGCCCGCCGCCAGCAGTATCGCGGCGCTCTCGCGCTCGCCGCTGTCGCCGCTTTCGATGATAACGGTGTGAGGGATCCTTCCCGATCGGGACAGCGCGCGGATCATCTGCTCATTATCCTGTTGCAGCTTGATTTCCACTCCCTCACCGCCTTCGTTTAATATCAACCCTCATTATAGCATAAGTAGGATCAAAAATCCACTGTTAATTTTTGCTGCGTGTTCCGGCAGGCTATCGGATCGAGGCGGTTATTTCAGATATGCGATGTTCGAGAGCACCTGACCGTTTTTGACCTCGATCACGCCGAAGCTCTTGCCGTAGCCGCAGGAGCCGGGGTTGAACAGTCTCAGCCCGTCGATATATTCGTCGTGGGCGATGTGCGTATGACCGAACAGCACGACGTCGGCTCCGCGCTCACGAGCCTCACGCTCCAGCTCCCCGAGACCGTATTTGACATGGTAGGCATGACCGTGACACGCCATGAAATTCACGCCTTCGACCGTAAATTCCTCTACCATCGGCAGCATTTCCCAGTCGCAGTTTCCCTTGACGGTATAGTACATTTTGTCCGGAAATTCGATCTTGATCTCATCAACTTCGTCGCGGCTGTCGCCGCAGTGGACGACGATATCCGCGTCACGGTTGAGCAGCATGACCTGTTTGAGGTTGCGATAGGAGCCGTGGGTATCGGACACAACAATTATTTTCATATTTTCCTCCTGACTGCATAGTATAACATATGAGGTGAAAGTTATGGCTGATCAAGTACAGATTAACACATTGATAAAGAAGCTCAGCGAGCGGATGGGCACGCCCGAGAACGAGATCCGCAGCGCCGTGGAGGGTTCCTCCTACAGTAAGCTGCTGAACAAGCTGCCCGACGATAAGGCGCGGCAGATGGAGGAGCTGCTCGGCGACGAGGATAAGGCACGCGAATTCCTGAACTCTCCGCAGGCGAAAGCGGTCATCAAGAGGATCATGGGCTGATGGACGATCTGTCCGAAAAGCTCAGCGGGATCCTCAGCGACCCCGAGGCGATGCGTGACATCGCGGCTCTGGCTTCACAGCTCGGCGTAGACGCGCCGGGCGTACATAAGGAGCCCGAGCCGCCTCCCGCGGACGATACCGCCGCGATGCTCAGCGGTCTAATGCCGATGCTCGGCTCGCTGAAGCAGGAGGATGAGACCACCCGTCTCTTAGAGGCGATGCGTCCGTTTCTAAGCGAAGAACGTCAGCGAAAGCTCGATAAGGCGAAGCGACTGATCAAGGTGATGAAGCTGATGCCGCTGTTAAAGGATCTGTCGCTGTTTGATTAATGGGGAGTGATGGTATGCCGCCTAATTCATTAGAACAGGAGGCGATGGATCGCGTCGCGCGGATGTACGCGAACTTCGATCGCCGACCGCAGAATCGCCCGAAAGCGCCAACTCCGACCGAACCGCCGAAGCCAGAGCCAAAATCCGAGCCTGAACCGCCGAAAGATTCGGAATTCTCCCCGCAGAAAAAGCAGGGCGGATTTCTCGAGCTGTTGATGAAGGATAAGGATCAGAGCCTGATCCTTCTTCTGCTCGTGATCCTGATGAAGGATGGCGCCGACCTTAATTTGATGCTGGCGCTGCTGTATCTGCTGATCTGACCTCTTGCATTCATGCCTGAAAATGATTATAATTACATATTATAATCGATTACGGTAAAATTGCAATTGTTTTTACGGAGAATATTATGGATTATACGATCACAGAACAGGAGCCGACCCGCGCCCTGCTGGTAGAGGCAGATACAGGAGATTATGATGCCGAAGCGTCGCTTGCGGAGCTTTTTGAGCTGACCGAGAGCGCCGGCGCGGTACCTGTCGCTTCAATTACTCAGAAACTCAGCCGACTCGACCCCGCTACCTGCGTCGGATCGGGCAAGCTCGAGGAGATCAAGGATTACTGCGAAAAGGAGAATATCGACCTGATCATCTTCGATCTTGAGCTTTCTCCCGTGCAGATACGCAACATCGAGGCGGCTACCGACGTGCGCGTCATCGACCGAACCATGCTGATCCTCGATATCTTCGCCCTGCGCGCCCGAACCAAGGAGGGCAAGATCCAGGTCGAGCTTGCCCAGCTCAAGTATATGATGCCTCGACTGACCGGTAAGGGCGTCGAGATGTCGCGTCTCGGCGGCGGTATCGGTACTCGCGGTCCCGGTGAGAGTAAGCTCGAGACCGACCGCCGTCATATCAAGCGCAAGATGGAGACCCTCAAGGCACAGCTGCGCGATGTGGAGGAGCACCGTAAGCAGCTGCGCGAGCGCCGCGATAAGGACGGCGTGATCACCGTCGCCATCGTCGGCTATACCAACGCCGGCAAGTCCACCCTGATGAACACCCTCACCGACGCGGGGGTGCTCAGTGAGGACAAGCTCTTCGCGACCCTTGACCCGACCTCACGCGCATTAAAGCTGCCGAACGGTGTATCCGTCATGCTGATCGATACCGTCGGACTGGTCAGAAGACTGCCCCATCATCTGGTGGAGGCGTTCAAGTCGACTCTGGAGGAATCGGCACAGGCGGATATCATCCTTAATGTCTGTGACGCGAGCAGCGAAGAAAGCCGCCTGCACCTCGATGTGACGCGCGAGCTTCTCGCCTCTCTGTCGAGTCTCGACAAGCCGATTATCCCTGTCCTCAACAAATGCGATCTGATCGACGACAGCATGACCGGTATCTCCGGCGCGGTGCATATCAGCGCGAAGTACGCGCAGGGTATCGATGAACTGCTCAAGGCTATCGAGGATAACCTGCCGAAGAAGGTCCAGCGCGTGAAGATCCTATTACCTTTCGATAAGGTTGGTATCGCCGCAAAGCTCCGCGAGACTGCCGTCCTCCATCGCGAGGAATACACTGCCGAGGGCCTCATGCTGGAGGTCACGGTCGACGAGATTCAGTACGCACGTCTGCGGGATTATTTCGTTGACTGATCGTGTAAACTTATTGCATTATGACAGATGTTGTGTTACTATCATGATAAATACCGAGCGGCATGGTCTCATTTCGGGATCATGCCTTTTGTTTTGTCGTTTATAACAGGAAAGGAGCCTTGTTTATGAGCAGTACAGCCAAGACAAAACGCACCCGCAAGCCCTCCGCACAGCAGTTGATGCATGAGGGTCAGCCTGTCACGCGGAATATTGTGTTGTGTGAGGATGGGAAATACCGCTGGGTTTATGAGATGAATCTGCTGAAGAATCCCACGGTTTTCCTGATGGTGTGGAAGATCTTTTTCTTCATCATTCTCGGGATCTTCGCGTTCATCGCTCTGCTCGACCTGTTCCGGGGCGGCGACAGACTCGGACAGGCGCTTTTGAACGATCTGAAAATGTTCGGATATATGATCCTCGGCATGACAGCCTTGACCGTTCTCGGCGTATTGGTCTACGCGGCGATAATGCGCGGCAAATATATCGTGATGTTCGAGATGGATGATAAGGGCGTCAAGCACGCGCAGATCCCGTCACAGGCGAAGAAGGCGAAAAAGCTCGCTGCCGTGACCGCTGTGGCGGGCGCTTCTTCCGGCGGGCTGACCGCGGCAGGCGCGGGCATGATGGCGAGCCGCACGAGCATGTATACGGCTTTTTCCGATGTGCGAAAGGTCAAAGCCTATCCCCGCCGCAATATAATCAAACTTAATGAACGATTGGAGCATAATCAGGTTTACGCGTCTTTGGAAGATTTTGATTTTGTTCATCAGTACATTTTATCCCACTGTCCCGCCGCAAAACACGGATAATTTGCCGCTTATCACAAATTCGGAAAAATCGGTTGCTTTTTTCATCCGGATGTGCTACTATCTCATATATATTGGATAAATAGACTGATAGACACAATATCATGAGAAAGGACAGAATGATTTTGAAACAGTTTTCTACCAAAATGCTTGCCGCTTTTCTGACAGTCGTGATGACGATTTCCGCCTGTGCTGTATTCGGCGCGTCCGCTGCCGAGACCGATCCTGCAGAGGTCGCCGCGACCGAAGCGGTACAGACGATCGGAGCAGACCCAACCGAAGCGCCCGCCGGGGATCCGACTACGGCAAATACCGAGGCTGTCAACGTCGGTAAGGTCAAGAACATCGTCAAGGATAGTTTTGAGAGCGACGCGATCAAGCTGAACTGGGATCCCGTCGAAGGCGCAGACGGTTACTATATCTATCTGTGCAACGCCGACGAGGGTGAGGCGTTCAAGAAGATCGCCGAGACTACCGAGAACACCTATACCGCGACCGGTCTGATCCATACGACTCAGTATCATTTTCAGATCGCCGCTTTCGTCAACAAGGACGGTGAGATCTATGAGGGCGAGCCGACCGTTAAGCTGACCGCTACCCAGCCCGGCCCTGTCACCGGCATGACCAAGTGGCGTTCTTCCACCGTGCTCGAAATGGGGTGGGATCGCAACCCGAAGGCGACCGGCTACCGTATCTACCGTAAGGAAGGCAGCAGCGCCGAGGTCGTCTACAAGACCGTCTACGGCAATACCAACACCACCTTCTCCGATACCGCTGTTAAGCAGGGTACGACCTATAAATACCGCGTCAAGAGCTTCCGCGAGCTGTACAACACCTCTTACAGCTCTATGGAACCGGGCGTCGAGACCTTCATCGCGGGTCTGTGCGGTCCGAACTACACCATTACCTCCCGCTGCCAGCGCATCAACCTGACCTGGAAGAAGAACCCCTATGCAACTCACTATGAGGTTTACTATTCCACCAGCCCTGACAACAGCAAGTTCGTCAAGCTGTTCACTACCCCCAGACTGTACTACAACACCACTAAGCTGACCGTCGGCAAGAAGTATTATTTCCGCGTCCGCCCGATCTATGTCAAGGGCAACACCACCATCACCGGCACCAGCAATAAGAAGAACGCTACCGTCGTCAAGACCGCTTACGGCAGGTCGACAGGTAACACCTATATCGAGATCAGCATCGATCAGCAGCACATGTGGTATTACAAGAACGGCAAGCAGGTCGCGACTACTGAGGTCGTTACCGGCAACAAGGGTACCAGCGATACGCCCAAGGGTTATTTCAGCGTTCTGAACAAGACGCGCAACACCTACCTTTCCGGTGCGGGCTACAGCTCCTTTGTCAACTACTGGATCGCGTTCAAGGGCAACAGCTACGGCATCCACGACGCGAGCTGGCGTTCCGCTTACGGCAACCCCCACTACATGGGCAACGGTTCCCACGGCTGTGTGAATACGCCGAAGGCACAGGTCGCCCAGATCTACAACAACGCCTCTATCGGCACGCCGGTCATCATCTACTAAAAGCATTGTAAAGCGCTTCCTTACGGAGGCGCTTTCCTTTTGATTCACATTCTGTTCATTTGACTTTGTGCAGTATATATAGTAAAATGTTTCATATATATAGTTTAGCGTGCTGTTGCAAAGTCCCGTGAAAAAGCGTGAGCGGGACTGCAGCAACTTATACTAAGTATCATTAAAACACTTTAACATTTATTGCGATGCGTCGTCGCTCGCCGTTCTCGGTAAGCGTATCCGGTAGGTACGCTTTGACCTCGAGTGGCGGCTCCTCCTTTCCCCACCGCGCAGGGGCGCGTCGGGGACCCCTATAACACATAGCGGTGTTGTCGTCCTTGACATACGCCAGTATGCCTGCGTCCTCCGCCTTGCTCTGCGAAATTTCTCGCTAACAAATTTGTTAAAGCGTTTAATGGATACTTAGTATTAATCAATTATCTGGAGGTGAAGCGAATCTTATGCAAGCTGTTCTGGATGTAGCGGCGATCGCACTGCGCGCGATGCTGCCTTTCTACGCGCTGGTCATCGTGTACCAGTGCTTCGCTTCCGCGCGCCGTCACAGGCGACCCGAGAAGCCCCTCGTCACCCTCGAGGTGCTCGAAACGGGACAGAAGATCCCGGTGCTCTTCTGGGAGAATTCCATCGGGCGCAGCAAGGGCTCGGATATCCGCGTATCGGATATCAGCGTTTCGCGCGATCACTGCGTACTGCTCAGGCGCAAGGAGGGCTGGTTCGTTTCGGATATCGGCTCCAAGTTCGGTACCTACGTCAACGGCGAACGCTGTGAGGGCCGTACCAAGGTGATCATCGACGACGAGATCACCGTCGGTCATACCACCTTCATCCTCAAGCGCGGCGACGAGTACCAGGAGCGTCTGCGCCCCTCGTGGTTTTTCTCCAAGGCTTCCGATAAGGGCAGTCTGAAGCCCTATAAGCTGATGATCCTGATCACCTTCTTCCACCTGTTCATGGCGGTCGAAGCGTGTTTTTCCAATGAGATAAAGGACTTTACCCCCCTGCTGATCTTCGGCGCGATGGAGGCGGTGATGTGGGCGTTCTTCTGTATTTCGTCCTACGCCTTGAACCGCGTCAACTTCGAGCTGGAGGCGCTGGCGTGTTTCCTGTCGGGTATCAGTATACTGCTGCTCGTGCGGCAGGAGCTACGCTCGGCGATCGTCCAGATGATCGCGATGGCGATCGGTATGGTGGTCTTTGCCGTGATGGTGAAGTTCATCGAGGATCCCGACCGTGTGAATTCGTGGCGACTCTGGATCATGATCGCCGCTGTGGGACTTCTGGCGGTGAATATCGTGTTCGGCCGTGTGACCAACGGCGCAGCCAACTGGATCAACATCGGCGGGATCAGCGTCCAGCCGTCCGAGTTCGTCAAGCTCGCTTTCGTCTTTGTCGGTGCGGCGGCTCTCGATAAGTTACAGACCCGACTGAACTTCTTCCTGTTCATCGGCTTTTCGGCGGTATGCGTCGGCGCTCTGGCGCTGATGGGCGACTTCGGAACGGCGCTGATCTTCTTCGCGACCTTCCTGTTGATCGCGTTCATGCGTTCCGGTGATATCAAGACCATCATCCTTGCTTTAGCAGCCGCGGCTTTCGCAGTATTCATCGTGCTGAGCATCAAGCCCTATGTCGCCGATCGTTTTTCGGCGTGGGGTCACGTCTGGCAGCATACGCAGGACAGCGGCGGCTACCAGCAGGTTCGCGTGATGACCTATCTCTCGTCCGGCGGCTTGATCGGCGTGGGTGTGGGCAACGGTTATCTGAAATATGTTTTTGCATCCGAGTCCGACCTGGTGTTCGGCTTGGTCGCGGAGGAAATGGGCGTGATCATCGCCTTTGTGATCGCGGCGGCGATCGTCGCACTGGCGTTCTATGCCCGCGCGATCACGACCCGCTCGCGTTCCTCGTTCTATGCGATCTCCGCCTGCTGTGCGGCGGGCTTGATGGTGGTGCAGAGCGCCTTGAATATCTTCGGCATCACCGATATACTGCCTCTCACGGGCGTGACGCTGCCCTTCCTGTCGGCGGGCGGCTCGTCCATGATCTCGTGCTGGGGACTGTTGGCATTCATCAAGGCGGCTGACGAGCGTACCTACGCCGCGAAGCGCCATGTGCCCATCAACGCGCTGAGAAAGCGGGGTGTCGCTGAATGAAACGGATCATGACGCGTTCCCTGATCGTCTGGATCGTGACCTTCGCGTTTCTCGGCGGTCTGATTTTCCTCGGCGTGAGGATCGTTCTGCATAACGACGAGTGGGTTCAGCAGCCCTTTAACGGACATATGGCGGCGTCGGGCGGCCTTGCGAAGGCAGGGCGTATCTACGACCGCAACGGTACGCTCCTCGCTCACAGCGAGAACGACACGCGACTCTACCACGACAACGCGAGCACCCGCGAGGCGCTCCTGCACGTTGTCGGCGATAACAGCCTGAATATTTCGACGGCGATCCAGAGTCGTTACCGCACCAGCCTCACCGGCTACAGTTTCATTCTCGGCCTGGGGCTCCCCGAGTCCCTACGACCGAACAGCGACGTCAAGCTGACTGTAGACGCAGACGCCTGCCGCGCAGCCTACGAGGCGCTCGGCGGCAGAAAGGGCGCCTGTGTGGTCTATAATTACAAGACCGGCGAGGTGCTTTGCGATGTCAGCGCGCCGGGATACGACCCCCAGTATCCTCCCGAGATCACCGAGGAGAACGAGAGCGAGTACGACGGCGTGTATCTCGATAACGTCGTATCCTCGACCTTTACGCCCGGCTCGACCTTCAAGATCATCACTGCCGCCGCGGCGGTAGAGAATATCCCCGATATCTACTCTCAGACGTTCAGCTGCCCCGGCTCGGTCGAGATCGGCGGCAACACCATCACCTGCGAGAGCGCCCACGGCGACCAGAGCTTCTCCGAGGCGTTCGCCAATTCCTGCAACTGCGCCTTCGCGCAGATCGCGGTACAGGTCGGAGGCGAGAAAATGCAGGCGACCGCCGAGCGGATGGGCTTCAACAACAAGGAGCTTCGTATGAGCGATATCCCGCTCGCGACCAGTCATTATGACGCAAAGAAAGCGGATGAAAACTCCCTCGCGTGGTCGGGTATCGGTCAGCACGAGGATCTCGCCAATCCGATGCTGATGGCGATGATCTGCTCCGCTGTCGCCAACAACGGCACCGCCGTATCCCCCTATATCGTAGAGGATGACGGTAAACTGCTCGACAAGCTCGGTATCACGATCAATAAGATGCAGAACACCGAGATGATGTCCGCCGATACCTCCGCCCGCCTTCATGAACTGATGAAGGGCTCCGCCGAGGGCTACTCATGGCGCGGCGTGAGCGTCGCGGGGCTCAACTTCTGTGCCAAGACCGGCACCGCAGAGGTCGGCAAGGATAAGGAACCGACCGCGTGGTTCGTCGGCTTCACCGAGGATGAGAAGCATCCCTATGCCTTTGCCGCGGTCGTGCTGGAGGGCGGCTACGGTATCGATGCCGCGACCCCGGTTGTCAACGCCGCCGTCAGCAAGCTCGTCAACGGGTGGTAAATCTTATATAAAACAACGCTCACGTTGGAGATGAACCAACGTGAGCGTTTTCTCTTTATTTTCGGTTGCTTACTCATTTACGGGGAGATCATATCGACTTGGATAATCATAGCTTTTATATGTCTCGCCTTTCGACAGGTCGAGCTTTACGCCGTTGATATTCACGACGTTATCGCTCTCCCAGTTGATGACGACATCCTTTTGGTGGTACTGATGGTAGATCTTCTTTTTGCCGACATCCGTCTTTTCATAAACCTTGACGGCAAAATCCGTGGTAGCGCCGCCGTCGGCGCAATATGCTTCGAGCGTGTACCTTCCGTCCGGAGAAACGGAGGTATCTATCAGGTCTTCGGTGTTTCCGCTTGCCATCATCAAGCCGAGGATAAACCCTCCGGCGATCGGACTACAGCCGGTCAGGGTGATCATTTGCGCCAGACATGCCACAATGATCGCAACGATCACGATTGCCTTTTTCATGCGATCACTCTTTCCCCAGACATTCTGCGTACACGCCCGATAACACCATGCTCAGTATGCAGAACGAGAGCGTCAGCCCGATCCCGACGCCGAAAAGAACGAGGGGAGATTCGCTCGAGGAGAGCGCGACGGTCAGATCGTAGTGTACCCATGCCCAGACATACCCGCACAGGCTCAGTAAAAGCGTGATCAGCATGGAAAAAACGGAGAACTGCCCCTTGCTCCTGTACTGTCTGACGAAGTACCAGTTGACCTGTGACAGCAGAAATGCCGTTACGGGGATGATCACCGCCAGCGAACATACGCCGTTAAAAGTGCCCGACGGGGTGTACGCCTCTACGCTGACGCCAGCGACCAGCGCGATGAAGGACAGGAACATCGTGACCGACTGTATGATCGACGCCTTCCACTGATCGACGCGCGTCAAAGCGGGTACGGGAGCAGAGGCAACTTCCCTGACGACGGGTTTTTTCAATTCTTCCAGCATCTTACGACACTCGGGACAGGAGCGCAGGTGTTCCTCTACGAGCTTTTTGCTCTCCTCTGAACAGCAGTCGTCCGCGTACAACGCCAGCAGATCCTGTACTACTTCACATTTCATCATTTTCATTCAACCTTTCCGATAGTTTTTTCTTGGCGCGGTAGAAGGTGACCCTCGCCCAGCTCTCGCTTTTGCCGAACAGCTCGGAGATATCCTTGAGCGACATTTCCGCGAACACAGACAGCATAAACACTTCTTTATACGGTTCATCGAGCTTATGGAGCTTTTTCATGAGCGACTTGCTCAGCTCGCGGTCGATCAGCGGCTCTGCCAGGTCCCGCTCGCTTACCGCGGCGTTTTCATCGAGCGTCAGGATGCGCTTTTGATCGCGGTACCATGCATAATAGGTGTTTTTCGCAATAGAGCACAGCCACGTCGCCGCCTTGCTGTCATCACGCAGCTGATTAAGGTTGATGTATGCCTTGAAGAAGGTCTCCTGCGTCAGCTCCTCCGCGAGGGAGCCGTCAGCGCATAGCTTCGTCAAATACCGCAAGATGAAGCGATAATTGCTCTCATACAGCTTGTTGTAATCGGTCACTTTCTCACCGCCCTTCATCCGTTAGATTGAAAAGATGCCGAAACGTTACAGATTTTTATATAATTTCTAAAAATGACTCCCGAAGTATCGGACTTCGGGAGTGACTTTATATTATTTCTTCTTGAAGCCGTCCTTCAGGCTGACGGAGCGGTTGAAGATCAGCTTATCGGCGCTGCTGTCCTTATCAAAACAGAAGTAGCCGGTGCGCATGAACTGGAAGTAGGAGGGGAAGGAGAAGCTCTCGAGTCCCTTCTCCGCCTTACAGCCCTCGACGACCTTCAGCGATTCGGGGTTGACGAACTCCATGAAATCTCTGCCGTCCGCCTCGGGATCGGGAACGGGTATCATACATTTTTGTTGGCGAAGTCGCGAGCTTCGTTAAGATCTATGCCGAGAGCATCCGCCTTGTTGATGGTTATTCTGCAGCCGTCCCTGACCTTCTGCATGATGACCTTCATGACAGCTTCGTTCACCGCGACGCAACCGCCCGTGTAGGGCTTGACAAGGCTCATGCAGTGGAAGAAGAAGCAGGAGCCCTCCCCGGGTACGCACTCGCTGTTGTAGCCCATGTTCAGACAATACTGATACTCGTAGGTATAGTCGATGAGGTGCTCGCTGTCTTCGATATTGAGCTCGGGAACATCCTTGATGTTAAGAAACTCGTTGAAGTGCATCCCTTCGCGCATATCGCCCGACCAGTAATCGTCCTCGGTCACCTTCGTGTATTCCATCTGGCAGCCGGGATCGTCCGCGATGCCGAAAGCCTTGTCGATCGTGAAGGTGCCGATCGGGGTGACGGCGTGGTAGCTGTCTGCCTTGCCCATCCCCTCGAGCCCGATATAGCCGGGCGCCTGAAGGATCATCTTCCACTTTCCGTCGGTATCCTTTTCGTGCATACTGACATAGCAGGTGGTTTCGCCTACGCCTGCTACGACGATCAGCTGCTCGCAGTCTTTAGACGCGTCGAGCTTTGTGAACCATTCGGGAGAATCAACGACCTTTTGGCTTTGGATCGACAGGGTGTTTTCGCCGGATGCGCTGCCTGATGTACTGCTCGCATCGCCGGTTGCAGGGGTATCGATGTCGGAAGAGGCGCCGCCGCATGAGGTCAGCAACGCTGCCGTCATCAGCAAAGTTAAGATGAGGGAGATAATCTTGTAAGTCATTTTAATACTTTTCATAATCAGTAGCACCTTTCTGTTTTATTGTCATGATTGATTCCGCCGCATAATTTCTATGGTCTGTTAATCGGGGGTGCTGTTTGAAGCTTCTTACTTTACTTTTTTGAAGCCGTCCTTCAGGCTGACACTGCGGTTGAAGATCAGCTTATCGGCGCTGCTGTCCTTATCAAAACAGAAGTAGCCGGTGCGCATGAACTGGAAGTAGGAGGGGAAGGAGAAGCTCTCGAGTCCCTTCTCCGCCTTACAGCCCTCGACGACCTTCAGCGATTCGGGGTTGACGAACTCCATGAAATCTCTGCCGTCCGCCTCGGGATCGGGAACGGTGAAGAGGTTGTCGTACAGGTTGCAGGTCGCCTCGGCACAGTTGTTCGCGTCGACCCAGTGGATGGTGCCGTGTACCTTTCTGCCGTCGGGAGTGTTGCCGCCTCGGGTCTCGGGATCGTACTCCGCGTAGACCTCGACGACGTTGCCGTTCTCGTCCTTCTTACAGCCGGTACACTTGACGATGTAGGCGCTCTTGAGGCGCACTTCGTTGCCGGGGTACAGGCGCTGGTATTTCTTGATCGGCTCCTCCATGAAGTCGCCGCGCTCGATCCAGCATTCGCGGGAGAAGGTGACTTCTCTGGTGCCGTCCGATTCATTGTTCGGGTTGTTCTCGACCGTGAAGCTCTCCGATTGACCCTCGGGATAGTTCGTGATGACGAGCTTGACGGGATCGAGCACGACCATCACGCGCTGAGCGGTGAGGTTGAGGTCCTCTCTCAGGCAGTGCTCGAGGAACTCGTATTCGACGGTGGAGTTGACCTTACTCACGCCGATACGGTCGCAGAAGTTGCGGATCGACTTCGGGGTGTAGCCGCGTCTGCGCAGACCGCACAGGGTAGGCATGCGCGGATCGTCCCAGCCGCTGACGGTACCGCCCTCGACCAGCGCTCTGAGCTTGCGCTTGCTCATGACGGTATTGTTGATGCCGAGACGCGCGAACTCGATCTGGCGCGGCTTGCTCGGCAGGGTGACGTTGTTGATGACCCACTCATACAGCGGTCTGTGATCCTCGAACTCGAGCGAGCACAGGCTGTGGGTGATTCCCTCCATCGCGTCCTCGATCGGATGGGCGAAGTCGTACATCGGGTAGATGCACCACTTGTCGCCGGTGCGGTGATGGTGCAGGCGGTTCATGCGGTAGATGACCGGGTCGCGCATGTTGAAGTTGCCGGATGCAAGATCGATCTTCGCACGCAGGGTCATTTTTCCTTCCTCGACCTCGCCGTTCTTCATCTTCTCAAAGAGCGCGAGGCTTTTTTCGATGGGTCGGTCGCGGTAAGGGGACTTCGCGGGGGTAGAGAGATCGCCGCGGTATTCGCGCATCTCTTCGGGCGTGAGCTCACAGATGTAAGCGAGACCCTTCTTGATCAGCTCGACAGCGCTCTCGTACATCTTGTCGAAGTATTCGGACGCATAGTAGAAGCGATCCTCCCAGTCAAAACCCAGCCAGTGGATATCCTCCTTGATGGCGTCGACGAACTCGACATCCTCCTTGGTGGGGTTGGTGTCGTCCATACGTAGGTTGCACATGCCGCCGAACTTCAGTGCGGTACCGAAGTCGATGCAGATCGCCTTCGCGTGACCGATGTGCAGATAGCCGTTGGGCTCGGGGGGGAAGCGCGTGTGCACCTTCATCCCGTAGTAATCGCCGCCCTCGGCAATATCCTTCTCTATCATGGTGTGGATGAAGTTAGAGGACATCTCCTCCTTGTTCTCCACGATCTTGTTTTCTTCTGTCATATACATTCCCTCATTTTATGGATTGCGAAACGCAACAGTATCGTAGTCATTCCGAGGAGGGTTTATCCCGACGTGGGAATCCCCTTCCGTCTGCAATCGGCTGCAATAATAGGGGGATTGCCACAGCCCCGTTGGGGCTTCGCAATGACACGGTTGTTACGACGTTTTATTATTTCAATTTCTCCAGTCCGAGCGCTATACGTCTCAGGCTTTCCTCTCTGCCGAGGATATCGAGGATCTCGATCGCGCCGCCGGGGGTGACGGCCTTGCCTGCCGCGGCGATACGCGCCGGCCACATCACGGTGCCGTTCTTGACTTCGAGCTTCTGCGCAAGGGCGATCAGCGCGTCGTGGATGCTGTCGCTGTCCCATGAAGGCAGAGCGGAGAGCTCGTCGTAGACTGCCTTGAGCATCACGGGAGCGTTCTCGAGATTGGTCTTGCTCTTTTTATTGACGAACAGCTCCTTCTCGTATTCCGGCAGCGCGGCGAAGAAGTCGATCTTCTCGGGTATATCGGTGAGCTTCGTGGTGCGCTGCTTGAGGATTGCGGCGATCTTCGCGTAGTCGAGATCGGCGTCGCCTAAAACCTGTTTAAAATAGGGTGTACACAGCTCAATGAACTTTTCATCGCTCATCGCCTTGATGTATTCGCCGTTGAACCATTCGAGCTTATCGTAGTCAAAGACCGATGGGCTCTTGCTGATGCCGCTGATATCGAACGCCTTACACAGCTCGTCGAGCGTGAAGATCTCCTGATTGTCCTTCGGAGCCCAGCCGAGCAGGGCGATGTAGTTGATGATCGCCTCGGGCAGATAGCCGTCCCTGATCAGATCCTCAAAGCCCGTGGAGCCGTGGCGCTTAGAGAGCTTTGAGATCGTACCGTCGTCGTTCTTGCCGTTGATCAGCGGCAGGTGGATGTAGGTCGGGATCTCCCAGCCGAACGCTTCGTACAGCAGGTTGTATTTCGGAGTGGAGCTGAGGTACTCGCTGCCGCGGACGACGTGGGTGATGCCCATCGTGTGGTCGTCGATGACATTCGCGAAGTTATAGGTCGGATAGCCGTCCTGCTTGATCAGGATCTGATCCTGCAGCTCGCTGTTCTCGACGGTGATCTCGCCGAATACCGCGTCGGTGAAGGTGGTGGAGCCTTCGATCGGCATTTTCTGACGGATAACGTAGGGAACGCCCGCGTCCAGCTTTTCCTGAATCTCTTCCTCGGACAGATCGCGGCAGTGGCGGTCATAGCCGCCGCCGACGGTCTCGTTCTGGATCTTCTCGAGGCGCTCCTTGGTGCAGAAGCAGCGGTATGCCTTGCCCTCGCGGATCAGCTGTTCGGCATAGGGCAGGTACATGTCCTTTCTCTCGCTTTGAACATACGGACCGTAGTCACCGCCGACGTCGGGGCCTTCATCGTGCTTGAGACCGGCGGTCTCGAGTGTCTTGTAGATGACGTCCACGGCGCCTTCAACGTAGCGCTCCTGGTCGGTGTCCTCGATCCTGAGGACGAAGGTGCCGCCCTGACTTTTTGCGACCAAATATTCATACAGCGCCGTTCTCAGGTTGCCGACGTGCATGAAGCCTGTCGGACTGGGAGCGAAGCGGGTTCTTACCTTACTCATTCTTGTATCCCTCATCAATCGGTTTATGGCATTTTTTGTATTTCTTGCCCGAGCCGCACCAGCAGGGGTCGTTGGGACCGGGCTTTTTCTTCTTATTCACGACGGTCTTGTTGCCGGAGACCGTGCCGTCGCCGGAGAATTCGACAGGCTTCGCGACCTGCTCGCGCTTCAAGCCGAGCTCGACTGCCGAGGGCTTGGGCTGTCTGTCCTCCTCGGTCTTGAGGATGACCTGATGAGCGGCTGCCGCTTTCTCTTCCATCTCGCGGCGCTTTGCTTCGATCTCCTCGCGGCGCTTCTGGATCTCATAGACGCGCTTGGGCGCGATGAGGATGAGGCGGGCAGTCTCCTGCTTGATGGTCTCGTTCATCTCATCGTACATGTTGCTGCCCTCGAGACGGAACTCGACGACCGGATCACGCTGACCGTAGGCGCGCAGGCGGATACCCTGCTTGAGCTGATCCATGTTGTCGATGTGCTCCATCCAGTAGGTATCGACGGTTTTCAAGAGGTAGATGCGCTCCATCTCGCGCATAACGTCCTCGCCGACGAGCTTCTCGTTCTCGTCATAGAGGGCTAACGCTCTGTCCTGCAGCTCCTTGATCAGATCGTCTCTGGTCTTATCCTCGGTGTTCTTTACAGTGAACTTGTTGTCATCGGTGATCAGCCAGCCGCGGTAGACCTCGTTCAGGCTGGTGAGGTTCCAGTTCTCTTTATCGTAATCGTCAGCACAGAACATGGATACGTTGTCCGCGATGGTGTCGGTGACCATCCTGACGACGGCGTCGTGGATATCCTCGCCGTCGAGTACGCGGTTACGTTGTTCGTAGATATTCTTACGCTGTTCGTTCATTACGTCGTCGTAGTTGAGGACGTTCTTACGGATCGCGAAGTTGTTGCTCTCGACCTTCTGCTGGGAGCTCTCGATGATGTTGGTGAGCATCTTGCTCTCGATGGGCTGATCTTCCTCGACGTTCAGTCGGTCGAGCAGCATGCCCATTCTCTCACCGCCGAAGATACGCATGAGGTCGTCCTCGCAGGAGAGGAAGAATTTGCTGACGCCGGGATCGCCCTGACGTCCCGAACGGCCGCGCAGCTGGTTGTCGATACGGCGGCTCTCGTGACGCTCGGTACCGATGATGTACAGACCGCCCGCGGCGCGTACCGCGTCCGCTTCGGCGCTGATCTCAGCCTTGTGCTGATTGTAGTATTCCTGATACTTGGCTCTCGCTTCGAGGATATCCTGATCGTCGGTCTCGGCGTAGCCGGTCGCCTCGGCGATCAGCTCGTCGTCATAGCCCTCCTTGCGCATCTGTGCGGTCGCCATATACTCGGCATTACCGCCCAGCACGATATCCGTACCACGGCCTGCCATGTTGGTCGCGATGGTGACAGCGCCGAGCTTACCCGCCTGGGCAACGATCTCCGCTTCCTTCTCATGGTGCTTCGCATTGAGGACATTATGCTCTATGCCGGTTCGCTTCAAGAGCTTCGAGAGCTGTTCGCTCTTCTCGATGGAGATGGTACCGACCAGAACCGGCTGACCGGTCGCGTGGGCACGTTTGATCTCGTCGATGATCGCCATGAACTTGGCGTTCTCGGTACGGTAGATCGCGTCCTGCAGATCCTGACGGATGACCTCCTTGTTGGTGGGGATCTCGACGACGTCGAGGCTGTAGATCTCCTGGAACTCTTCCTGCTCGGTCATTGCGGTACCGGTCATACCGGACAGCTTCTTGTACAGGCGGAAGAAGTTCTGGAAGGTGATGGTCGCGAGGGTCTTTGACTCGCTCTCGATCTTCACGCCCTCCTTCGCCTCGATCGCCTGATGCAGACCCTCGTTGTAGCGTCTGCCGTACATCAGACGACCGGTGAACTCGTCGACGATGATGACCTCGCCGTCCTTGACGACATAGTTGACCTCGTTCTTCATGCAACCGTGCGCCTTGATCGCCTGGTTGATGTGGTGCTGGATGGTGATGTTGTCGGGGTCGGTCAGGTTCTCGAGCCCGAAGAACGCCTCCGCTTTCTTTACGCCGACCTGGGTGAGGGTCGCGGTATGCGCCTTCTCGTCGACGATGTAGTCAATATTGTTTTCTTTATAGAATTCCTCAAGGTCCTCTTTATTATCGACCTCGGTGAAAACATGCTTCTTCATGGTGCGGGCGAGTCGATCGGCGCGCTCGTAAAGGTCGGACGCCTCGTCGCCCTTACCGGAGATGATCAGCGGGGTACGCGCCTCATCGATGAGGATGGAGTCCACCTCGTCGACGATAGCGAACGCGTGACCGCGCTGTACCTTTTGATCCTTATAGACGACCATGTTGTCACGCAGGTAGTCAAAACCGAATTCGTTGTTGGTACCGTAGGTGATGTCCGCCTCATACATCGCCTTGCGCTCGTTTACGGGGATGTCGTGGATGATCAGACCCACCTTGAGTCCGAGATAACGGTACAGCTTACCCATCCATTCGCTGTCGCGCTTGGCGAGGTAGTCGTTGACGGTGACGATGTGCACGCCCTCGCCGGTCAGCGCGTTCAGATACGCAGGCAGGGTCGCGACTAAGGTCTTACCTTCACCGGTCTTCATCTCGGCGATACGTCCCTGATGCAGGACGATGCCGCCGATGATCTGCACGGGGAAGTGCTTCATGCCGAGTACGCGCATGCTCGCCTCACGGCAAACCGCGAACGCATCCGGCAGGATGTCGTCGGTGGTCTCGCCGTTTTGCAGGCGGGATCTCAATATATCAGTTTGGGATTTCAGTTCTTTTTCGCTCATCGCGGCGTACTTGCTGTCGAGCGCGAGCACCTTGTCGCATATCGGACGAATACGCTTGAGCTCGCGGGCAGAGTAATCACCGAACAGCGCTTTGAATAAACCCATATTATCATTCCTTTCTTTGCGGGTAGTGGGGCTTATACCCATATCACCCCATTATATAAAGGCATTATACCATAGTACTGCGGAAAAATAAAGAAAAAATTGTAAACAAACGGCTCGAATTTTCTATAATAATATTGATTTTGAATGATGCTTGATGTAAAATATGTGTGCGTATAGGCTCGAATCGAGCTTATGCCGGCCGCGCTCCGTGTTATCGCTGAGCGCGATCGGCAAATCAATGTACATGCGACCGGTCGTTCGGGAAACTGTAAGGAGGGCGTATGGCAAACACGATAAAAAAAGCGAAACGGCTGACGTCATTTCAGATCATCTTTCTCGGGTTCATCGGAGTGATCCTCTTGGGTGCGCTGATCCTGACGATGCCTTTTTCTTCAAGAAGCGGCGCTTTCACACCTTTCAATCAAGCGCTGTTCACATCTACCTCGGCGGTATGCGTCACCGGACTGGTGGTGCTGGATACCGCGACCTACTGGTCCGCCTTCGGTCAGGCGGTGATCCTGATCATGATCCAGATCGGCGGTCTGGGCGTGATCACGATGGCGTTGTCCTTTATTATGCTGTCCGGTAAAAAGATCTCGTTCAGTCAGCGAAACACGATGCAGAACGCGATGTCCGCACCGAGCGTCGGCGGTATCGTCAGACTGACGAAGTTTGTTACCCGGGGGACTTTGATCGTAGAGCTGCTCGGCGCGGTCGCCCTGACGCCGGTATTTGTCAGGGACTTCGGCGCAAAAGGGATCTGGATGGCGGTCTTTCATTCTGTTTCCGCCTTCTGCAACGCCGGCTTCGACCTGATGGGCAGCCCGGATCGGAAATTCGCGTCGATGACCGCGTATTCGGATCAGCCGGTCGTCAATATCGTCCTGACGCTCCTTATCGTGCTGGGCGGTATCGGATTTCTGACATGGCAGGATTTTGTTACCCATAAATTCCGGTTCAGACGTTACCGGATGCAGAGCAAGGTGATACTGGTCACCTCCGCCGTGCTGATCGTTCTTCCGGCGGTTCTCTTCTTCTTCCGTGATTTCGCTCAGCTTCCGATCGGGGAGAGAGTGTTCGGCTCGCTTTTTCAGTCGGTCACTACCCGAACGG
The DNA here is from genome assembly GCA_947166135.1 of uncultured Clostridia bacterium. Taxonomy (GTDB): domain Bacteria; phylum Bacillota; class Clostridia; order Oscillospirales; family Acutalibacteraceae; genus Ruminococcoides. Next base: position 50,836 of record CAMVDB010000004.1, read on the forward strand.
CGGGCTTCAATACGCTGGATCTGAATTCTCTGACCGGTCTCGGACGCGCGCTGTTTATCGTATTGATGTTGATCGGCGGGTCTCCGGGCTCTACGGCGGGCGGTATGAAAACCACCACCATCGCCGTGCTGACAGCCAACATGATCTCCTGCTTTATGCAGAAGGAGGATCCGGAATGCTTCGGCAGGAGGATCGACGCGGGCGTTGTAAAGGTCGCGTCTACCGTTTCTTTGATGTATGCTGCGCTGTGCCTTTCCGGCGCGGGCGTGATCAGCGCGATCGAAAAGCTTCCGTTCGGAAAGTGTCTTTTTGAGACCGCCTCCGCGGTCGGCACGGTCGGCTTGACGCTCGGTATCACGCCGCAGTTCGGCGTCATCTCTCAGATGATCCTGGTTTTGCTGATGTTCCTCGGAAGAGTCGGCGGACTGACCGTGATCTATGCCACTATATCGGGCTCATCGAAAAAGATCTCAAAATTACCGGTCGAAAAGATCACGGTAGGATAAGGAGAAATAACATGAAATCAGTTTTATTGATCGGACTCGGAAGATTCGGAAAGAACATCGCGATCCAGCTGAATAAGCTCGGTCACGATGTGCTGGGGGTCGACCATAATGAAGACAGGGTCAACGAAGCGATGGATATCGTAACGGACGCCCAGATCGGCGACAGCACGAACGAGGAGTTCCTTCGTTCTCTCGGCGTCAATAACTTTGATATTTGTTATGTAACGATCAGCAATGATTTTCAAAGCTCTTTGGAAACCACTTATCTGTTAAAGGAGCTGGGCGCGAGCTTTGTGGTAGCGCGTGCCGAGCGCGACGGTCAGGAGCGTTTTCTCCTGCGCAACGGCGCGGACAGAGTCGTCTATCCCGAAAAGCAGGTCGCAAAATGGGCTGCGATCCGCTACAGCTCCAACCATATCCTCGACTATATCGAGCTGGATGAAAAGCATTCTCTCTATGAGGTCACCGTGCCTGAATCATGGGTCGGTAAGACGATCCTCCAGCTGGATATCAGAAGAAAACATAATATTACGATCATCGGTCTGAAAAAGGACGATACGATGAGCTTTATGATCAAGCCCGAAACGGTACTGACGAACGATATGTCGCTTTTGGTGCTTGGCGAATATAAGGAGCTCCAAAAGTGCTTCCGATTTTAGGTTGACGCATATCTATGCGTTTTTGGATGCAACGAATCCGGCACGTTTTACTTCTATGATTCTTCGGTTGATTTGCTGTGTTATCTGTCGCATCGCTGTTTTGATAACAAAGAAAATCGACCGGAGTTTGTTTTCTGTTCCGGGCAGTTTCTGCTTTGACAGGATCTTTGGATGAGGTGTATGTATGAATATCATTATCGTTGGCTGCGGCAGAGTCGGCCGGTCGATCGCCGACCAGCTGAATACCGAGGCGCATTCTATCACGGTGATCGACGAGAACGCCGAGGCGCTCGAAAAGATTGCCGATACCCAGAACGTCATGGCGATCCGGGGCAACGGCGCGACCTACAGCGTTCTCAGCGAGGCGGAGATCGACACCTGCGATCTGTTGATCGCTGTGACCGCCGCCGATGAGCTCAACCTGTATACCTGCCTGCTCGCCAAGAACGCGGGCGTTCTCTCTACGATCGCGCGCGTGCGTAATCCGGAGTATATCAACGACGTCGAGCTCGTCAAGGATGATCTGAAGCTGACCCTCGCCATCAACCCCGAGTTCACCTGCGCGAGCGATATCGCCCGCCTGCTCAAATACCCCGGCGCGGTGAAGATCAGCTCCTTCTCCAAGGGCATGATCGACTTTATCAAGGTGCGCCTGACCGATAAGGCGCCCATCGTCAATAAAAAGGTCGCCGACTGCACTTCCGTTTTTAAGGGTATGGCGCGTCTCTGCTATGTCGAGCGCGGCGGCGAGTTCCATATCGCGAACGGTGACTTCGTCCTGCGCGAGGGCGACCTGGTCTCGATGGTCGTACCCGCCGGCAGCGCCGCAAAGCTGCTCAAGACCATGGGCACCGCCTCGAACAAGGGGCGCTCCGTGATGATCCTCGGCGGCAGCAAGATCGGCTTCTATCTCGCCAAGATTCTGCGCGAGACCGGAATCAGCGTCAAGATCATCGAGAACAACCCCCTGCGATGTGAGGAGCTTGCGGAGGATCTTGACGGCGTCATGGTCATCAACGCCGACGCGATGGATGAGGATCTGCTGCTCAGCGAGCACCTCGACCGCATGGACGGCGTCGTATGTCTGATGGATACCGACGAAGAAAACCTGCTGGCTTCTCTGTATGCCCGTCAGGTGAATCCCCGGGCGAAGATCATTACCGAGCTGGGCAACCTGAAATTCGGCTCCGTGGTCGATACCCTTCCGCTCGACAGCGTCATCCGTCCCAAGCAGCTCACCGGCGAGTATATCGTCCGTTATGTCCGCGGAATGCAGAACGCCGTCGGCAACAACGTCGAGACGATGTTCAAGGTCAACGGCGATCAGGCGGAGGTGCTCGAGTTTATCGTGCGCGAGAAAAGCGCCGTGACGGGTGTTCCGCTCTCTAAGCTGAACCTCAAGGGCGATCTTCAGATCGCCTGTATCGGCAGGAACGGCTCGGTCATCACCCCCGGCGGTAACGATACCATTGAAAAGGGCGACCGCGTCATCGTGATCACTAAGCACAACGGTCTGTCCGACCTGAGAGATATTTTGAGATAATAACAGTGTCATTGCGAGGAGCGGGCACGCGCGTTCGGCGACGCGGCAATCCTCCTGTCATCAATACCGTTCAACGTGTCAGACAGCGACGAAGGGGCTGTGATAACGCAACGGACTGTTAGGAGCATATCATGAACAAACGATTGATCAGTTATATATTGGGTTGGGTGTTGCTGATAGAGGGCGCCACGATGCAGCTTTCAACAGTCGTCGGACTGCTGTATGGAGAGTGGCACTTCATGAAGTATTTCGTCTATGTCGGCGTTACCTGTATGCTGCTGGGATTTCTTCTGGTATTCAAGAAGCCGAAGAGCAACGTCATGTATCTGAAGGACGGCTTCATCGCGACGGCGCTGTCGTGGATAGTGTTGTCGGTCGCGGGCTGTATCCCGCTGTGGTGGTCGGGGACGATCCCGCATTTTGTCGACGCGGTGTTCGAGACCATTTCCGGCTTTACCACCACCGGCGCGACGATCTTGACCGAGATCGAGCATCTGCCGCGCTGTATGCTGTTCTGGCGCAGCTTTTCGCATTTTTTGGGCGGTATGGGTGTTGTTGTCTTTCTGCTTGCGATTATCCCGCGTCTGGGCGGCAACCAGAGCATCAATCTGATGAAGGCGGAGTCCACCGGACCCTCCGTCAGCAAGAGCATACCTAAGCTCCGCAATTACGCGGCGCTGCTGTACGGTATCTACTGCGGCTTGACGGCGCTGGAATGTATCCTGCTCCTGTGCGGCGGGATGAGCCTGTTCGACGCGATCACCACCTCGTTTTCCACTGCCGGTACCGGCGGCTTTATGGTATACAACAACAGCATGGCGGGCTTCAGCCCGTATTTGCAGACGGTAGCGGCTGTCTTTATGATGCTGTTCGGCGTTAATTTCTATGTTTACATCCTGATCATCTCGCGCCGCTTTAAGCAGGTGCTCAAAAGCGAAGAGCTGTGGGTGTATTTCGGAATCGTCTTTGTGATCACCGGGCTGATCGCCGCCGACCTGTATATCAACCGCGTTTACGGCAACGATTTATACAACTCTATCCACCAGAGCTTCTTCTATGTCACCTCGGTCGAATCCTCTACCGGTCTGGCGATGACGGACGTCAACAAATGGCCTGAGTTTTCCAAAACGCTGGTATTGATCGCGACCTGTATCGGCGCCTGTGCCGGTTCAACCGGCGGCGGCTTGAAGGTGTCGCGCTTTGTCATCCTGCTCAAGGGGATCAAAAAGGAGTTCACCCTGATCCTGCATCCCCGTACCGTCCAGGCGGTCAAGATGGACAGCAAGAAGATCACCCATGAGATATCCCGCTCCGTCAGCGTGTTCTTTGCGATCTATATGGCGATCATCATCGTTACGACGATTCTGATATCCCTGAACGGCTTTGATTTCACTACCAGCATTACCAGCGTTCTGGCGACGCTGAACAACACCGGTCCCGGTATGAATATCGTCGGCTCGACCGGCAACTATGCGGGCTTCTCTGTCTTCTCCAAGATCGTGTTTTGCTTCAATATGCTTGCGGGCAGACTTGAGCTCTATCCCTTCCTGTTGCTGTTCGTTCCCTCGGCATGGAGGCGCAACTGATATGAGCGTCGTACTCGTAACGGGAGCCTCCCGCGGTATCGGCGCGGCGATCGCGCGTGCCTTTGCCTGCGAAGGTTGTGACGTAGCGGTGAATTACCATAAAAATGCCGAGAACGCCGAGTCGCTTTGTAAAGAGCTCAAAGAAAAGGGCGTTCGGGCGATCTCCGTACAAGCGGACGTATCCGACGGCGCTCACGTCAGCGCGATGTTTGAGACCGTTCGCCGTGAGCTCGGCGATCCCGACATCCTCGTCAATAACGCGGGGATCTCGATGTTCGGTTTGCTGACCGATCTTTCCGACGAAGACTGGCAGAGGATGCTGAGCACCAACCTCAGCTCGGTGTTCTACTGCTGTAAGGCGGCTTTGCCCGCGATGATCCGCGCCCATCGGGGCGTGATCGTGAATATCGCCTCGATGTGGGGCGAGGTCGGCGCGTCCTGCGAGGCGGCGTATTCCGCCGCAAAAGCAGGTGTGATCGGGCTGACCAAGGCGCTCGCGAAGGAGGTCGGGCCATCCGGCGTGCGTGTGAATGCGGTTTCGCCCGGCGTCGTGATGACAGATATGATGGCGGGCTTTTCCGAACAGGATATCGCCGCGCTGAAAGAAGAATCCCCCCTGATGATGACCGGTACCCCTGCGGATATTGCCGATGCGGTGCTGTACCTCGCCTCTGACAAGGCGCGGTTCGTGACCGGTCAGGTTTTGCCGGTAAACGGCGGTATGGTGATATGATGAAAAGGATTGTTTTGCTGATAACGATGATGCTCATGCTCTGCGGCGTGACGGTTCGTGCAGCGGACAATCCTTCTTTTTCTTGCGCTTATTCAGCGGGTTCGGGCAGTACCTTTTATATCGATATCAGTTGCAGCGGCGGCGTTTCCGCATCCGTTTTCACGCTGACTTATGATGGAGCTCTTGCGGAGTATCGCGGCGTTGAAGCCGAGAAGAAAACCTCCACGGTGCGGGACAATCCGACATCCGGGAAGGTCGCTGTCTGTATCGTCGACAGCGGCTCGCTCAGGGACAGGATCTGCCGCTTGAAATTCAAGTCGCTTGCCGCAGGAACAGCGAGATTCACCCTGCATATCGACCAGGCGGCTGATTCCGACGCACAGCTCCTGAGCGGTTTTCATGATGATTCCGTGACAGTTGAGCTGTTAAAGAACGGTACATCCTCTTCGGGCAGCAGTGCCAAAGGCAGCAGCAGTCGATCATCCCGCTCCGCTTCCTCCCGTTCGCAAAAAGACAGGATATCCGGCGAGGACGAGGATGACGACGAAGATGAGGATATCCAAATCCGCAACAGCAGGAGCGGCGTTTTCGACACGAATCCTTACCGATTCTGGCGTTATATTTTGATCGGCGCGGCTGCAGTGCTGTTGTGTGTCGTATTGGTAGTACTGGGTATCAAGATCGGTAAGAAAAGTTATTTGATTAAGAAAGACGACAAGGATCATCCCGAGCCGCCCCTTCCTCCTCCGTCCGAGGACTTGACCCCCGAAGAAAAGCAGGCTATCATCGATGAACTGAACGAGGAGATCAAGCCGTAAAACCTGATGAAACCTATAAAAAATCGCCCTGTACCGTGATGGTACAGGGCGTTGCTGTAAATATCAAGCTTTGCCGGTTTTCTTTACTGCGTCGATGATCTTGACGACCACGGGGCTGAGGACGATGTTCACGCCCAGCTCAACGAGGAAGTTGACGCCGGTCAGACCGATGATGATGAAGGTCAGCAGATCGGAGCCGTTTGCCCATGCCGCCAGTGTTTCTCTGAAGAACAGCAGCATACCGATGATGAAGATACCGGTGTTGGCGATGGGGGAGATCAGCGCCGCTAAGATCACGCCGAGCAGCTTGTTTTTCTTTCCGACCAGCTCATACATCAGACCCGCTAAAAAGCCTGCGACGGCGGTTTTTAAGATACACAGCACCGTGCAGAGGAAGGGGTTGGCAGACCATACCATAAAGCCGCCCGGATCGCCGCCGGTGGCGCTCATGATGGTGACGATAACGCCCAGCACCGCGCCGAGATATGCGCCCGCGCCCTTACCGAACATAGCCGCGCCGACGACGATCGGCACCAGCGCCAGCGTGATCGAGAAGGGTCCGAACTTGACGAAGGTGGTGAATATCTGCAGCACAATGATGATCGCTGTCAAAATTCCCAGAGCCGTCAGCTTGTAGACGTTGTTTTTCTTGCTTGTGTTTGACATAAAATACCTCCTGCTGCCTCCCTCTTTTGCCGAGCAGAGCTCGCTTCGACGAGGTGAAGCGCAATTTTTGTCGCTCTTCAAAACGTCGAAGCAGCAGGGGGGTCCCCGAAAAGCCCCGCTTTTTGGGGAAGAGGAGAAGCAGCGGAGCGGGCGGGGAGTGATCCGCAAGGATCGCTCCTGCCGAGCAGAGCTCGCTTCGACGTGGTGAAGCGCAATAATATATGGTGAACGGTGAATTGTGAATGGTGAATGGTGTCGGGAAACGCTGCGCGTTTTGGATTTATATAGTATAAATCGGTTGAGGGCGCAGTCCTCCGTCAACTATTCACCATTAGTCATTCACCATTAACCTCTTTGATTTTTTTCATAGATCAGGCGCAGACCCTCGAGGATGAGGTTCTCGCGGATGGTGATCTCGTGGCTGCAATAGGGGATGATGGTTTTGGCAAGTCCGCCTGTCGCGATGATACTGCATTTCTCGCCGAGCTCGTTCTCGATCCGGTCGATCATGCTGTCGATCATGCCTACCGTGCCCCATACGACGCCTGAGCGGATACTCTTGTCGCTGTTGGTACCGATGACGGACTTCGGCGCGGTGAAGGCAACGCCCTGCAGCAGCGCCGTGTTCCTGGTCAGCGCCTCGAGCGAAACGGTCATACCGGGTGCGATCGCACAGCCTACCATGCTGCCGCGCTTATCGATCGCGCACCATACCGTCGCGGTGCCCATGCTGATGACGACGGCGGGCGCCTTGATCAGCGCGTTCGCCGCTACGCACGCGACCACGAGGTCAGCGCCGAGGGTGGAAGGATCGTCGATACGGATATTCAGTCCCGTCTTGACGCCGGGGCCGACGATGATCGGCTCTACGCCGAGGATATCGCGTACCGCGGCGTCGATCCTGCCGGTTACGAGCGGAACGACCGAGCTGATGATACAGCCGTCGAAATCGTCGCGGTGGATGCCCATCACGCGGATCAGTGAATAGAGCTCCACGCCGTATTCATCGGCGGTCTTAGCCTTTTCACACGAGATCGTCAGCGTGCGGATCAGTTCCTTGTCGTTGAAGATCCCGAACTTGATATTGGTGTTGCCGATATCGGCTGTCAGCAGCATATACATTTCGCTCCTTTCCGATGGGATTGTATCATAATTTTTAGGTAGTTTCAATATAAATGACCGATTTTCGGCTTTTTTCACATAATGAAAAATATTACGCAGGATTTGTGGTAGAATATCGATGTATTCTGGAGTGGTGCGCAATGCTATCACTCCGCAAAAAAGCGCGAATTTTGGGGAGGCATAAGGATGAATCAGGCAGAGAAGAGAAATCTGGAGATTCTCGCTTGCAAGGCGAGGATGGGTGCCATCATCGGTACGTTTCATGCTAAATCAGGACATCCGGGCGGTTCTTTGTCCGCGGCGGACATGTTCACCTATCTGTATTTCAAGGAGATGAATGTGGATCCCGCGAACCCTCAGTGGGCTGACAGAGACCGCTTTGTTTTATCAAAGGGCCATTGTTGCCCGAGCCTGTACGCCGTTCTGGCGCTCAAGGGCTATTTTGACTGGAAAGAGCTCGAGGTGCTCCGTCATGTGGGCGCGATGCTCCAGGGTCATCCCGATATGAAGGGTACCCCGGGTATCGATATGAGTTCCGGTTCTCTCGGACAGGGCGTTTCCGCCGCTTGCGGTATGGCGCTCGCCGCGAAGATCGATAAGAAGGATTACCGCGTTTATACCGTACTCGGCGACGGCGAGTGCGAGGAAGGCGAGGTTTGGGAGGCGGCGATGTTCGCCGGTCATCACAACCTCGATAACCTGACCGTGATCGTGGACTGCAACGGTCTGCAGATCGACGGTACTACCGAGGAGGTCGGCGGCGTAGAGCCGCTCGACACCAAGTTCGAGTCCTTCGGCTTTGACACCGTAATCATCGACGGTCACGACTTCGACGCGATCGAGGGCGCGCTGGCTCAGGCGAAGGCTTCCGTTAAGCCCTTTGCGATCATCATGAAGACCATAAAGGGCAAGGGCGTTTCGTTTATGGAGAACCAGGTAGGCTGGCACGGAAAGGCGACGAACGCCGATGAATTTAAGGTAGCGATGGCTGAGCTCGAGGCACAGCTCGCGGAACTGGAGGCGTAACATGGCTGAGATCATTACCAAGGCGACCCGTGAGAGCTTCGGCGAGGCTCTGTGCGAGATGGCTGAGACCAATCCCGATATCATCGTACTGGACGCTGACCTCGCGGCGGCGACCAAGACTTCTATTTTCGGCGACGCTTACCCCGAGCGTTTCTTCGACTGCGGCATCGCCGAGGCGAACATGGTCGGCGTAGCGGCGGGACTCGCGGCATCCGGCAAGATCCCGGTAGCGGCTTCTTTCGCGATGTTTGCGACCGGACGTGCTTTTGAGCAGATCCGCAACTCCGTGGCTTATCCGAACCTCAATGTCAAGATCGCGGGTTCCCACGCCGGCATCTCTACCGGTGAGGACGGCGCGACCCACCAGTGCTTAGAGGATATCGGTATTATGCGTACCATCCCCGGCATGGTCGTTCTGAACCCTGCCGATCACTGGGAGATGAAGGCGGCTACCAAGGCGGCGCTCGAATACGAAGGTCCCGTCTATATTCGCTTAGGCAGATTGGCTGTCGACAGCTTCAACGACCCTGAGACCTACAAGTTCGAGTGGGGCAAGGGCATCACCCTGCGTGACGGCGCCGATATAACCGTCATCGCGACCGGTCTGTGCGTGCTCGAGAGCCTCAAGGCGGTGGATGAGCTGATTGCAGAGGGCAAGAGCGTTCGACTGATCAACATCCATACCATCAAGCCCATCGACCGCGAGATCATCCTCAAGGCGGCTCAGGAGACCGGCAGGATCATCACCGTCGAGGAGCACAATGTCATCGGCGGCTTAGGCGACGCGGTATGCGAGGTCACTTCCTCCGAGTGCCCCGTTCCCGTTCGCAGAATCGGCGTATACGATGAGTTCGGCTACTCCGGCCCTGCTAAGGAGCTGCTCGATATCTTCGGCTTGACCGCTCCCAACATCAAGAAGGTCATCCTCGAGGAGCTTGATAAGAAATAATGAATGTGCCCGCCTTGTAGGCGGGCATTTGTATAGGAGAAGTTTATGAAGATTCTCATTATCGCCACCGGCGGTACGATCGGTTCCGCCTTTGACGGCAGCAGCATCGACGTCATCCGCGACGGTAGCTGTCCTGTTGCCGAACGATACGCGTCGGAGTATCCGGATGTAAAATTTGATACGATAAACCCGCTGAATATTCTCAGTGAACGCCTCTCGGCAGATGATCTGACAATTCTTGCCGAAGTACTGCTGACGACGGATTATTCCCGCTTTGACGGCGTGATCATCACAGCGGGCAGCGATAATCTCGCGTATTTGTCCGCTTTCATCGGTCTTTTATGCGCAGATAAAGACGCTCCTGTCTGCATTGTCGCGACCAACATGATCCTGACCGATCCGCGCAGCAACGGTGAAGCGAACTTTGCCTGTGCGGTCGAGCTGATCCGACAGGGGATCGCGGGCGTTTACGTTCCGTATCGCAACAGTGACGGCGTGATATATATCCACGAGGCGACTGATATCCGTCAGGCGGATATGTCTGATGATTTCTACGGCTTTCACGGTGCGTATGCTGTTTTCGACGGCTCTTTCCGTACCGTAAGGGAGCCGATTTTACAGAAGCTTCCCGCTGTTTTTGACCGTTACCACCTTCCGATTATTCGCGATAACGTCCTGCTGATCCATCCCTATCCCTTGCAGGATTATTCGCGGTTCAGTATGGATGGGGTAAAGGCGGTTCTGCACACGCTGTACCACAGCGCGACCCTAGACAGTTCGGCGGCTGAACGGTTTATCGGTTCTCTCGGTGAAACACCGCTGTTCCTCGCTTCCCTGCGATCTAATAGAAAGATCTACGCGACTACCGCCGAGGCACTCGCGATGGGTGCGATTCCGTTGTATGATATCGCGCCCGAATGCGCGTATATGAAGCTCCTGCTCGCATGTGCGCAGGAAAAAATGCCGATCCGGGAATTTATGGAGGCGAAGAGATGAAGAAACTCGCCTTTATTCCCGTGCTCCTCGCGGGTATCCTGTGGGGCTGTATCGGTATCTTCGTACGACATTACAACGCGCTGGGGCTGAGCTCCATGCAGACGGTCGTGATCCGCATCGTCCTCGCGGCAGTGATCTTCTCGCTTTTTGTACTGATTTATAACCGAAAGCTGTTTAAAATCAGGCTGCGCGATCTGTGGATCTTCCTCGGCTCGGGCGTGATCAGCGTCGGGATCTTCACCTACTGCTACTTCACCTCGATCGAGCTTAGCTCCCTGTCGGTTGCGGCGGTTCTGCTCTATACCGCGCCCGCCTTCGTCATGATCTTCTCCCTGATTTTCTTCAAGGAGAAACTGACAATCCCGAAGGTGATCTCGCTGATCCTCGCGGTGCTCGGCTGTGCCATGACGACGGGAGTGATCGGCGGTAATCTGACCGTTACCCTTGCGGGCTTCCTGTTCGGGCTCGGTTCGGGCGTATGCTACGCGCTGTATTCGATCTTCTCGCGCTTTGCGCTCAACCGCGGCTACGAGCCCTTTACCGTCACACTCTACACCTTCATTTTCGCGGCGGTCGTATCGGTCGCCGTGACGGATGTGCGACCCGTATGGACGGTGGTGACCGCCGATATCGGCAGTATCGGCTACGCGGTATTGTTTGCGTTGGTGTCGTGCGTGCTGCCGTATACCCTCTATACCGTGGGACTCAAGTATATTGCTTCGAGTACCGCGTCCATCATCGCGACGGTCGAGCCGGTTGTGGCGACGGTCGTCGGTGCGGTGATTTTCCGTGAGCCGATCGCCTTCCCGTTCGGTTATCTCGGCGTTGCGCTGGTATTCCTCTCGGTCGTATTGATCAACGTCAGATTCGGTAAGAAAACCGAAACATAAAGCAATCCCCCGACTTCGGTCGGGGGATTTTGCTGTTACTGATCCTTATTCTCTTCGTAGGTACGGGGTACGCCGATGACGTAGGGGATCTCAATCATCGCCTCGAGTTTCTGGATCCATGTTGCATCGACAATCTCCAAGCCGTTGAGCTCGATGTCGCCTCTCAGGCTGAACATGCCGTCAGGGTCATCGTAAATACGGGACTCAATGCGCTGGATCCATGTTGCGTCGGTGATGTCGACCTCGCCGCTGCCGTCGGCGTCGCCGATCAGGTACTCGCCCTTGAACGGCTTGAAGTAGGAGGTCATCCACAGCGCGCGGTCGCTGCACCAGTTCTTGAGGAAGTCGAGGTTCTCCTGATAGGTCGGGAGGGGCTGTCTTGCGTAGTTGATCCACCACCTGCTGACCTTCCAGCCGGTCTGGGTGAAGTTGCGGTTGAAAACATCGGCGTATTCTGCGGCGTTCGTATCGAGGAAGCCGCCCTCGCGGCCAACGTTGTAGAAATGGGAGTAGTTATCCTGATAGACCTGATTCGCCTGTTCCGTAAACCAGTCTTGCTTGCACAGATATTTGAACAGCTGCTTGTCGTTGGCGTACGGCCCGTCGGTCAGCGCCGCCTTGCGATAGACGGGAGTCGCGGTCGGGCTGCCGCCCGCCATAGCGAAGTCATAGTCCCACGGAGGACCTGCGTACAGCTTGCCGTCCTTGTAGAAGAAGAACGCGGAGCTGAAGTCGAGGTCGACCGTCTTGACAAATTCGTTAAAGACATAGTAGGCGACAAAGGAGGGCATATCGATCTTTGCTTCGATCTCCTCCCGCGTACCGTTCATGATGGTGCCGGTGATATCGTCCATGACCCCTTGGATGTAGGCGAGCTGGGTCTCGTCCGGCTCGTCAGGCTCCTGCGCGACGAAGCGCAGTCCGTTGCTGGTGAAGTAGGTCGCGCCCTCGTCTACGCGGGTCGCCTCGATCTCCACGAGGAAGTCCTTGATGTTGCTGTCGTCGTAATTATCGTCGATATTGATGCGATCCGCGCCCGCCTGGACAGGGACGGTCACGGTATAGGTGCCGCGGTAGGAGCCGTCGAGCCACAGCTCGGAGATCCGCTGCTTGGAAACGTATGGCAGACCCATGTCGGCGGCAAGGTGCAGCGCAGTGTAGTTGCGCAGCAGGGTGGGATCGTATGCGTCGGCGATCAGCGCCCACTTCTTGCCCTTGCCCATGCCGAGCACTTCTTTCTTTTTTGCAAACTTGAAGGTGAAGGGCTTCTTCTTGGTCGGACCGAAGGCGGAGGTGTTGCCGCGCACCTTGAACTGGACGTCGTCCTCGAGCACCGAGCCGTCGGTGTCGGTGATGACGATGCGCGCGTTGACGTAGCCGTCCTCCTTAAGCAGGTCGGGGCCGTTGCCGTTCTCGGTAGTGACCGTGATCTGTGGTACCTGATAGACCTGTCCGGCGGAGTCTTCGACCTCTTCGGCAGAGGTGCTCAGCGTAGTGAATACCGCCACTGACGCGAGCATCGAAAGGCATAAGAGCAGGGAAACGATCCTTTTCATAATCATCCTCATTTCGCTAATAATTTTTTTGTAATAGATCTAATCATACCACTTAAATCGATAAAAGGCAACATCTTTATGAAAAACACGCGCCACCAGTCGATGGCGCGTGCCGATTATGATTGATGATGGAAATTACAGGAAATGCGCTCTCAGCTCATCGCCGCTCTGTGCGCACAGGTACGCGGGAGCGATGTCGAAGACGGTTTTTGCGCCGGTCATACCCTCGCTGTTCATGCGGTAAGCTGCTCTGGCGCATGCCGCCAGCACGGAACCGGTGAACTCCGGGTTGGAGTCGAGCTTGAGGCTGTATTCGATGACATGCTTGGTGCCCTCGCTGGTGGTGCCGCTGTAGATGACGGCGCCGCCGTGGGGCAGACCGCTGTGATCGCGCTTCATCTCTTCCATGGTGATGAAGTGGACGGTGGTGTCGTACTCATCAAAGTAGTTGGGCATGGTTTTGATCGCATTCTCAATCGCCGCCTTGTCAGCGCCTTCCTCGGCGACGACAAAGCACTCGCGGGTGTGCTTCTGGCGGGTGGTGAGCTCGGGATTCGAGCCGCTGCGTACCGCGTCGAGCGCCGCTTCTACGGGGATGGTGTACTGACGTGCGTCAACAACGCCCTCGATACGGCGAACCGCGTCTGAGTGACCCTGGCTGACGCCCTTGCCCCAGAAGGTATAAGCCTGACCGCAGGGCAGGATCGCGTTTGCGTATACGCGGTTGAGGGAGAACATACCCGGATCCCAACCGGCGGAGATCACACCGATCTTTCCGGCGCTCTTAGCCGCCGCGTCGACATTCGCGAAGTGCTCGGGGATGCGCGCGTGGGTGTCGAAGCTGTCGATGACGTTATACATCGCCGCGAACTTCGGGGTCATTTCGGGCAGGTCGGTAGCCGAACCGCCGCATATTACCAGTACGTCGATCGGTTCGGTGCCTTTCTCGAGCTCGGCGACGGAGCGTACCGGTACGCCGGGTGTGTTGATGCTCAGGCTCTCGGGAGCGCGGCGGGTGTAGACCGCGACGAGCTCCATATCGGCGTTCATCTTGATCGCCGCCTCGACGCCTCTGCCGAGATTGCCGTAGCCTAAGATTCCGATTTTAATACTCATACATATACCTCCAAATTCCATATTCCACGTTTGCAGAAGCAAACGGTTAAAGCAAATAAATACTTTATTATTTTAGCACTTAAAAGCGGTGATGTCAATAATATCCTGCTCAGTTGAGGAGAGGCTGATCGAATTCATACAGCGCTTCGTTGATGGTGAAGAAGTCGTACTGTCTGTTTTTGATGAAATACTCGATGATGATGTCGAATTTTGAGCTGTGCGACAGGGCGTAGCCCGCCTTCATCAGCATATCGGCGGTCTCGCTCAGATTGAGCCTCAGCGCGATCGCGAAGGCGATCGCTGTCGGCTTACTGGGCTTATAGAGCGGGTTAGAGCGGATCTTTGAGAACAGCTTGCGGTCGACGTGCGCTCGCTTGTAGCACTCCGCGTCGGTCATGCCGCGCTCGTCGATCAGGCGCAGCAGCATTTCGCTGAAGCTTTCGTCGATCCTGCCGACCGCTTCGCGAAGATCGCTGATGGCGCCGTCTTTAAGGACGATCGCCTCTTGATCGGGTTCATATACTTTCTGTGCAGCCAACGGCACCATCGGAGCTGAGGGAGCGGAGTCGTGTGTCCTGCTCTTGAAAGCAAAGCCTTTGCGACTCGACGGTGCAGGACATGCCGGCGGTGCATAAGCTGCCCGAAATGCGGCGGGCTCGGTGTAGTTTGCGCCGATATAGGCGTTTAATTCATCCACAAGCGCCTTATTGAGCGGCTTCCTCTTTTTGTTCCAAATCATCTTCACGCCTCGTTACATTCGTTCGATCGCCGCCATCAGCGGGGCGATGACCTGTTTCTTGCGGCTGACGACCTTCTCGAGCATGACGCTGTTCTGATCGGCTTCGACGTCGAATGCCGCCTGAACGATTCCTTTGGCGCCCTGTCCGACGAATAGGAGCTCGGTGCTCTCGTCAATGATATCGGTCAGCATCAGTAACAGCATATCTGCGCCTGAGTTGGGGAGCAGATCCTCCATATAGGGCAGCAGGCGTTCCCGTGCCTTGTCGAGCTCGGAGCGGCTGACGCTCGTGACCTGCGATACGGTCAGCTTCACCTGCTCCGCTTGGAAGCTCTTGCAGTCGAGGTGGAAGATCTCGTCGGGGGATTTCTTGCCGAGGCGTGAGCCTGCGTTGAACATTCCTTTTGCAAATTCCTCCGCGTTGATCCCCGCGATATCCGCGAGTGAGAGAGCAAGCTCGCGATCGGTGGGCGTACAGGTGGGCGAACGGAACATCAGCGTATCCGAGAGGATCGCAGCACATAGAAGTCCCGCTGTTACGGGCTCGATCTCCATGTGCTTTTCACGGAACATCAGGGCGATGATGGTAGCGGTACAGCCCAGCGGCTGGTTGCGGAAGTAGATGGGGTTGACGGTCTCGACCGGATCGATACGGTGATGGTCGATGACCTCTACGACCGAGGCGGAGCGGATGCCGTCCACCGCCTGGCCCTTCTCGTTATGGTCGACCAGGATGACCTGACGGCGCTCGAAATCAAGCAGGTTACGCTGAGAGATCATGCCGACATATTTTTCGGTACCGGTCAGGATGGGGAAGTAGCGGATGCGCAACTTGGATACGGTCGCTTTGACGTCGGAGACGAGGTCGTCCGGCGAGAAGCTGATGATATTGTCCTTCTTCATCAGATAACCGACGGGCACAGCCTGATTGATGAGCTTGGCGCAGGTATAGGTGTCGAGCGGCGAGGTGATGACGGTACAGCCCGACTCTTCGGCGCGGCGGCAGATATCCTTCGTGACGTTTGCGCCTAAGCAGACGATCATACAGCCCGCCTTCTCTTCCAGCGCACAGAGCTGGCTCTCGCGGCGGTTGCCGACGATGACCATATCATTCTCGCTGATGATCTCCTCCATCATGGCGGGATTTGCGGCGGCGACCACGACCTTGCCCTTGGTATACAGTGCCTCGGGGTCGCCTACGACGACCTCGCCCTGCAGGGCATCGGCGATGTTGCTGTAGGGAGTCTTGGCTTTCGAGAGCGTATCGGCGCCCTGATCCTCAAGGTAGAAGCGCGCTTCGTCTCCGAGAGTGACGATGCCCCTGAGCTTGCCGCGCTTGGTCAGGATCGGAACGGTCTGGATGTTCTGGTCACGCATGTGCTCCCATGCGCGTTTCAGTGAGAGCTGAGCGTCGATGCCCGGCGTATCGCGGTACTGTACGTCGTCGAGCGTCGGCTCGAGCGATTCGATCAGCTCGGGTTCAACGATACCGAAGTGCTCCAGCACATAGCGCGTCTCGCCGTTGAGCTCGCCCGCGCGGCAGGGAATGAATTCCTCGCCTGTGGTACGGCGCTTAAACTCAGCATAGCAGATCGCGGAGCAGATAGAGTCGGTGTCGGGATTCTTATGTCCTATGACGATGGTAGCTTTCATCCTGAAAACTCCTTTAATAGTCGTTAGTTATCTGTTAGAGCTTGCGGATCTCGGCGATCGGGGCTTCTTCCTGATATACTTTCACGTATTCGCTGGGGGTACAGTTGTACACGCTCTTGAATACCGCGATAAATGATTTTACGCTCGGGAAGCCGTTTTCCAGCGAGGCGCGGGTCTCGCTCATGCCGTTCTGCTGGATGTCGATAAGGGTATTTTCCAGACGAACGAGGTTAAGGTAATTCTTGAATGTCTTTTGTGTGCTCGCCTTGAAGAAGCGGGAGAAGTAGGTCGGCGTCAGACCGACGAAGGAGCTGATATCCTCCAGCGAGATGCGTTCGCGGTAGTTGGTGCGGATGTAGTCGATCGCCTTGTTGATATACTCGGGACTGCCTTCCTCGGGCTGATCCCTGAGCGGTACCTCCCGCTCGACGCGGCACTTGGTGAACAGATGCATCAGGATCTGTGACATGGCGCAGGAGATCTTGAGCTTACTGAACTCCGAGGGGTTCTCGATCTCAAAGACGATCGCTTTGAGCAGGTCGCGTACACGCGCTCTCGACTGTTCGTTCTTGTCCGGATCCAGATAATAGCTGTCAAAGTCGGGGAAATATGACTTGATGTAGTTGTAGGAGAACAGCACTACCAGATATTTGACCTTATCCTCGGGCTCCTTGCCGCAGGTCTGATGTACGGCTTCACTGTTGATCAGTATATAGTCCCCGTCGTACAGGTCTTTGTCCACGCCGCCGAGGTTCGTCCACATACATCCGCGTATGATGTAGTCGATCTCCAGATTCTTGTGCCAGTGACGATTGGTGTAGCAGTCTCTGCCCGCCTTCTCGTACAGCATGACCTTTCCCGGGAGGTTGTCGTCGGCGGTGACGATCTCGTATTTTCCCTTGTAATTAGCGCTCATTTTTGAACCTTCTTTGCGGTATTGTCAGAATAATTATATTTAAATCTATATTACCACTTTTTGCTGTGATAGTCAAATTTTATCTGATAAAACTTGCTTTATGCGGTAAATTGTACTATGATAGACAGGAACGATCAAAAGGATGGTCAGGTATGAAGAAGATAATATGTGTGATTCTGGCTGTTCTGACAGCCGTTTTATCCTGCTCCTGCAGCAGGTTCAATGCGCCTATCGGTCTCTATCTGCCTCCGCCCGACGGGGGTATGACCGTCCGCTTCCTCAACGTGAGTCAGGGCGACTGTACGCTGATCGAGTCCGGCGACGAATTCATGCTGGTCGATTCGGGCGAGTATGATTACATCGAATCGGTCATCAATACCATGAAGCTCTGCGGGGTGGAGAAGCTGACCTACATCGTCGCGACACATCCCCATTCCGACCATGTCGGCGGTATGAGGAAGGTCGTCAATACCTTTGATACCGGGAGCTTTATCACCACTGAGCTTGACAGCGACGCTTACTATTGGACGGAACTGCTCGAGCTTCTGGATGATAAAGAGATTAGTCGTATCGACGCCGAGGCAGGAAAGACCTACAAGCTCGGCGACGCGGAGTTTACGATCCTTGCCCCGCTCGGCAGCGGCTATAAAGAGGAGAACAACTATTCCGTCACGATTATGATCCGGTGCGGGAATGCAAAGTTCTTACTGACAGGTGACGCGGAGCGGGAGAGCGAGTACGAGATGCTCTCCGCACGCGAAGCGCTTGAAGCGGATGTTTACAAGTGCGGACACCACGGCGCGTCCCATTCCTCGACTGCCGCCTTCTTGCGCGAGGTCAACCCCGTCTATGCTGTGGTCTCCTGTGCGAAGCACAACAGCTACGGTCATCCGAGTCAAGAAACGCTTGATCGGCTTTCGCTGCTGGGGACAAAGGTGTATCGTACCGATATTCTCGGGAATATCATCGCCGTGACCGACGGTAAAACGATCACCATATCCGGTGAGGCAAAAGCGGACAGCTCGACCTATACCGTCGGAGAGAAGAACACGGTTCCTTCCGCTCTGGACCTTGTCGGCAATGTGAAGAGTAAACGTTTCCACGATCCGATCTGCAGTAGTGCAAAGGAGATCAACGAGAAGAACCGTATCTCCTTTACCTCCCGACAGGAGGCGCTGGATCAGGGCTATACCCCCTGTTTACAATGTCAACCGTAATAATATAGAACCTATGGACACTATGACCCGATTATCCGATTTTGATTACCCCAACGTCTGGACGGCGTTGGAAGATAGCACGCTGCCGATCGTGCTTTACGGCATGGGCAACGGCGCCGATAAAGTGCTCGGCGAGCTTGAACGCCGCGGTATTCGCGCCGCAGGCGTGATGGCGAGCGATGATTTCGCCCGGTATCAGGATTACCGCGGCTTTATCGTGAAGAAAGAGAGTGATTTTACCCGCGAGCTCGGTGACTTCGCGGTCGCGCTGTGCTTCGGCAGTTCCCTTCCCGATGTGATAGAGCATGTTTATGAAGTCGCGAGTCGTCACACGCTCCTGGTACCTAATGTTCCCGTAGCGGGCAATGTATTAATGAACGACGCTTTCGTCGACCGCTATCGTGACGATATCGCGCGCGCTTATTCTCTCCTTGCCGACGATAAGTCGAAAGAGGTGTTCAAGGGCGCGCTGGACTTTTATTATACCGGGCGCCTCGAATATTTACAGGCGATCGAGAGCGATAAGGATGAAGTGTTCCGCAAGATCCTTCGTCTGCATGATGAACGCTATCTCGACCTCGGCGCCTATCGAGGCGATACGGTGGAGGAGTTTCTGCATTATTCCGACGGCTGGCGTCGGATCGTCGCCGTTGAGCCGAATCCGAGGAATTACCGAAAGCTTTGTGAGCACCTTGAAGGCATTGAGAATGCAACTGCCGTCCATGCCGGAATCGCGGATACCGTCGGTATGATGACCGTCAGCAAGAAGGGCGGCCGCATGCCTGTTTTGGGTGATCCCGACGGGGTCGAGGTACCTGTGACTACGGTCGATGCGATCAAATGCGCGCCGACCTATCTCAAGGTGGATATCGAGGGGATGGAGCGCGAGATGCTCCGCGGCGCTGTGCATACCCTGCGCGGGTATCATCCCAAATTAAACCTCGCCGCCTATCACCGTACCGAGGATCTCTTCTCGCTGATCCTGCAATTGCATGAGATCAACCCCGATTATCGGATTTATCTCAGAAAGCATCCCTACATTCCCTGCTGGGATCTGAATATCTATGCGGTATAACACCGGTTATCACGACACTTTTACTTGCATACTTCTGTAAACAGTGCTATAATAGCAACGTTAACGTTTTGCATTACGGAGGGTAATTATGATACTGAACAACGTTGATTTTGAAACATATTTTAATAACTATCCCGACGCGGACGGCTATTTCGGCAAGTACGGCGGTGTTTTTGTAGATGAAAAGCTCAAGAAGGCGATGGAGGAGATCACCCAGGCGTACTATTCTATCTGCCAGAGCCGTAAGTTCATCGCCGAGCTCAGACGTATCCGTAAGGAGTTCCAGGGTCGTCCGACCCCGATCTCTCACCTTGAGCGCCTGTCCGACGCACTGGGCGGCAGGGTTCAGCTTTACGCCAAGCGTGAGGATCTGAACCATTCCGGCGCGCATAAGCTCAACCACTGTATGGGTGAAGCGCTGCTCGCGAAGTACATGGGTAAGAAGAAGGTTATTGCCGAGACCGGCGCGGGTCAGCACGGCGTAGCGCTGGCGACCGCCGCCGCATATTTCGGCTTGGAATGTGATATCTATATGGGTGCCGTCGATATCAAGAAGCAGGCTCCCAACGTCGCCCGTATGAAGGTGCTGGGCGCGAATGTTGTCGAGGTCACCCACGGTCTGCAAACGCTGAAAGAGGCTGTCGACGCTGCCTTTGACGCCTACAGCAAGGAGTATAACGACGCGATCTACTGCATCGGCTCTGTTTTGGGACCGCACCCCTTCCCGATGATGGTGCGTGACTTCCAGAGCGTTGTCGGTATCGAGGCGCGCGAGCAGTTTATTGATATGACCGGTCATCTGCCGAATGCGATTGTCGCCTGTGTCGGCGGCGGCAGTAACGCGGCGGGTCTGTTCGCGGGCTTCCTCAACGATCCTGTCGATATCTACGGCGTTGAGCCGCTCGGACGCGGCGCGAAGCTCGGCGACCATGCCGCGTCTCTGCAGTACGGTACCGAGGGCGTCATGCACGGCTTCAACAGCATCATGCTCAAGGATGAGAACGGTGATCCCGCTCCCGTTTATTCCATCGCGAGCGGCTTGGACTATCCGTCCTCCGGTCCGGAGCACGCTTTCCTTCACGATATCGGCAGAGTTAAGTATGACCTGATTGACGATGAAGAGACCGTAGACGCGTTCTATAAGCTCTCTCGTCTGGAGGGTATCATCCCCGCCATCGAGAGCTCTCACGCCGTCGCTTACGGCATGAAGCTTGCTAAGACCATGGGGCACGGCTCCGTGCTGATCAACCTCTCCGGCAGAGGCGACAAGGATTTGGACTTCATCATCGAAAAGTACGGTATCCGATAATCAATTGAATCATTTGATATGAAAAAGCGAGGCTGTCACGGTGACAGTCTCGCTTTATTAAAATACACTCCGTGATAATCTCAACCGAATTATCCGATGATCTCACCGATAGGGTAGGGGGTATTGATCT
>CAMVDB010000005.1 GCA_947166135.1 uncultured Clostridia bacterium
AGAAGCCGCCGACAAGATAGAAGCCGCCGTTGACAGAAGGAGGATTCGGGTTATCCGGATTGTCGGGATTATCGCCGCCGTTGCCGCCTTCGATATACATGAAGCCGCCGAATGCGCTCCACTCACCGTTGCCGTTCGGGTTGAAGTAAACAGTTACTTCTCCGGCATGAGCTGCATCTACGATGTACTCATTATCCATGCCGTCGGGATACCAGGTAGTGGTACCGTTCTCGACCTTAACGACCTTGACGCCGTCACCCTCAGAAAGAGTGGTGGAGATCATGTACTCGCCGGGGTTAGCGGAATTCTCGCTCAGCTTATACTGCTCGTCAGCCTCCCAGTTGGAGAAGCCGCCGACAAGATAGAAGCCGCCGTTGACAGAAGGAGGATTCGGGTTATCGGGATTGTCGGGTTCTTCAATACCCTCATACTCATAGTAGCCAACTTCGTAATGACCGTCGCCGTCCTGAGTATCAAGGCAATACAGACCATCGCCCATCATGTGAGCATAATTAACATCGACATTAGCAGTCTGACCACCGGAACCGTTGAAGATAACGTGATCATACTGATTGGTGTTTACGGTAACGGAATAAATGTCCTCGCCGTAGGTGTTGGTGCCGACTTTATTAGCCGCAACGCCGGGCCAAGCGGTAGCGTCACCGCCGCCGTCCTGCCACATATAGACGTTAACGGAATCCCAAGACTTATTGTTAGAGAAGTACAGGGTGACATTCTCGGGATTGGGATCATCATGAGTTGTGGGCTGCTGATAGGAAGTCGGATCAGTAACAGGACCGGGGCCTGCATACTCATAAAACTCTACGTTGTAATGACCCTGATCATCCTGGGTATCAATGCAATATATGCCAGCGCCCATTGCGTACGCGTTCGCAACGTCGATATCGACAGTCTGACCGCCGGAGCCGTTGAAGATAACATTGTCAAACTGATTGGTGTTAACAGTTACGGAATAGATGTCCTCACCGAAATCGTTGGTGCCAACCTTGTTAGCGGCAACGCCGGGCCATGCAGTGGACTCGCCGCCCGCGGTAGAGAACATATAAACATTAACGGAATTCCAGAACTTGTTGTTCGAGAAGTACAGAGTAACATTCTCGGGATCGGGATCGTAATGAGTTGTGGGCTGCTGATAGTCAGTCGGATCTACAACCGGACCGTACTCATAATAATCTACGTTGTAATGACCCAGATCATCCTGAGTATCAAGGCAGTATACTCCCGCGCCCATAGCGTACGCGTTCGCAACGTCAATATCGACAGTCTGACCGCCGGAGCCGTTGAAGATAACATTGTCATACTGATTGGTGTTAATGGTTACGGAATAGATGTCCTCGCCGAAATCGTTGGTGCCGACCTTGTTGGCAGCAACGCCGGGCCACTCGGTGGACTCGCCGCCCGCGGTAGAGAACATATAAACATTAACGGATTCCCAGAACTTGTTGTTCGAGAAGTACAGAGTCACGTTCTCGGGATCATCATGAGTCGTGGGATATACAGTAGTAGGAGTTACGGTAGTCGGGATCACGGGAGTGGTCGGAACAACCGGAACAACTGTCTGCTCCTGACCGATCGGATACTTGACAGGCATCTGAGCGCCGTAACGCTGGATAAAGGTAGCGTCGATCGGGGTAACCATACCGTCGCCGTCAACATCAGCTGCTCTGAGCTGCTTGTCGGTAAGAGTGATCAGGTCGATAGAGTAACGAAGGATCAGGGTAGCGTCGATCGCGTCAGCAGCGCCGTCGCCGTCAACATCGCCGAGGATATAGGTCTCGGGAGGCTCGGTCGGGATCGGCTCGGGAGTCTCTTCGTTCTCATAGATCGCCGCAACGCCGGTGTTACCGACAGTACCGGTGACCTTCTTGTTAGCAACGGTAAAGGTGTTGCCGGAGATGGCATCCTTATAAGTACCGTCAGCAAGCTTGTTAGCAGTCAGAGAAACGGAACCGCCGTTGGTGCCGCCCATGGTGATGATGATAGCGCCGGTGGTGCCTCTCTCGATCATCGCCTTGTTGCCGCTGACAGAGGTGTACTCGCCCTGACCTGCAAAATAGTTATGGAACTGGTTAACAGCCTTGGTTACATCGTTAGCCCAAGCGGTCTTTCTCGCTTCACCGATGGTGATGTTGTACAGATCGTTGGTGTTGGTGTTATCAGAGGGACGAGCGAGATATACGCTGGTGATATCCGCACGACCTGCAACAGCCGCCCAGATCTTGTTACGCTGAGCAACAGTCAGAGAAGTGGTGGTGCCG
Source organism: uncultured Clostridia bacterium (assembly GCA_947166135.1). GTDB lineage: Bacteria > Bacillota > Clostridia > Oscillospirales > Acutalibacteraceae > Ruminococcoides. The sequence continues at coordinate 2,280 of CAMVDB010000005.1, forward strand.
TCGATGTAAGTATCGTGAGACTCTTCCCACTGAACGGTGTTCGCCTTGGTGAAGGTGTTGTTACCGGAGTCGTTGTAGAACGGGAATACGCCGGTGCCGGAGCCGTTCTTGATCGCGGGCATGATGCGGTCGCGGTGAGCGCAGTTATCGGTAACCTGCATATACTTGAAGTACATGGAGTAAGGACGGTTAATACCGCAGGTGTTCAGGATCTCACCGTAAGCATAGCCTTCCTTATCGGGGTTAGCCTGTCTTGCCTTAGTCAGAGTGTTGGTCCAGAAATCGGAGCGCAGACTCGAAATATCGTCGGGAGTCTCGATGTGCTTCGCAGCGTCGAAACGGAAGCCGTCGGCGCCGGACTTGAGCAGCTCGTCAAGATACTCATAGATCGCGTTCTGAACGGTTGCGTCCTCGGTCTTCAGATCGGGCAGACCGGAGGTGCAGTTACGGGTAAGATCGTAAGTAGAATCATACTGAGAAGCGTTGCTCTCAATGTACTGCATCTGCTTCCAGGGAGAATGGAACAGCTTGCCGTTGTAGATCGCAGGCTCAAAGGTCTGAGCCTTGGGAGTAACGTGAGACATAGGATCGGTGTTGGTGTTGCTGTCGTCGCCGTCCTTGGTACCCATGTGGTTTACTACCGCGTCAACGATGATCTTGATACCCAGCTGATGTGCCTTTTCGCACATGGAGATAAAGTCAGCCTTGGTACCGAGAGCATTATCGGTGCTGTTGTTGATCTGGAAGCCGGCGGGCTGGTAGTACATCCACCAACCGTTCTGGTTGTTGCTCTGCAGGAACTTAGCGTTCTGGGTACCCTTCTTGATCTCATTGGGAGGAGATACCTGTACGGTAGTGAAGCCCTGCTCGGCGATAGTCTCGAGATTATTCTCGATATTCTTGAAGGACCAGGTCCACGCCTGCAGTATGGTACTGTCATCTACCTTGTTCATCAGACCGTAGCCGTTCTCAGCCTTAGTCTTGTTCAACATATCGGAATATGTCGAACCCGCCGCGGCAACGTCTACGTCCGCTGCTGTCACGGCAGCATCGACTTCTTCTGCAGAGGTGGCAACGACGCCGACCGCGAAGCAGGAGAATACCATAGCAACCGCTAACAGTACGCTTAGTGCTCGTTTGAATTTCATGTTAATTCCATAGCCTTTCCGCCCATAGAATGTTGTTCGGAGCACCGATCATCTACCATGGGCAGATAGAAAACCGATGAAATCTCAACTTTCATATAGATGTTATGTAAGATGAAAGCCAGAATTTGAATCATTTCAAGAATGATTCCCCGGGAGATAACCATATAACATGGTCAGTTTTCCTCATAGTCTAGTATACCAAATTTATCTATCATCTTCAATTCACTTTTTCTACAAATATTCAATTAATATTTGAACATTATACCCAATTTGTAATGAATAAATTGGTATAATTGTTGCAATCATCAGCAAATAGTGATAGAATACATCTATATAATAACAGAAAGGTATGGATACCGACGTGAAGAAATGCAGATACTGCGGTAAAGAGATATCGTATGATAAAATGTACTGCTCCGATCAATGTGAGAAGGAAGCGAACAAGTTCTTTGAATACAGGGCGAAAACACAATCGGGATTTTCGGCACTGAACGGAATATTTGTCCTCGGCATCGGTATCAGCATCTTTGTCTATTCGTTCAGCCGAACGATCGGCGCCGTGGGAGGCTCGATCTGCCTGATGATTCTCGGACTGCTGTATAACTTCTTCCCCTTCCCTGCCGAAATAATGATCGAAAAATACAAATTAAAAAAAGCGGTATTTATTACCAAGATCATTTCGGGCATTCTCTTCGCGCTGGGTGTACTGGTTCTGCTGTTTTTCTTCTTAGGTTGGATTTGAATAATTAAGTAAATACAGCAAATACTATCCGTACAGTATGACTGTAAGGAGGTAAAGTGTATGCTGGATAAAATCGCGTTATCGCTGCTGATCGTCGGCGGCATCAACTGGGGCAGCATCGGTTTGTTTCAGTTTGATATCGTAGGCTTCCTGTTCGGCGGTCAGTCGGGCATCGTCAGCCGTATCGTCTATGTCCTGGTTGCTTTGGCAGCGCTGTGGTGTATCTCACTCTTATTCAGAGATACGACCGAGGCAGGCGACCACGATTACCGTGCTAGCGCCACATAAAACCGAAAGCTGCTTCCTTATGGAGGCAGCTTTTTTACATTTAACGATCTATTCACTTTGATATCCCAAAGCGGATGACAGCATTTTCGCCTGATTCACGGTAGCACGGATAACCACTGAAAACTCGTCCGAATTGACTCGGCGAAAGAAACCGACGGTGGTCAAGGCGTATTTCAATTCACCCGCGCTGTCAAATACCGGAGCAGAAACCGAACGCAAACCGACCTTATACTCACCATCTTCAATTGCATATCCCAGATTGCGAATCTCGGCAAAAATTTTGGTCAGTCTTTCAGTATCAGTAACCGTATGAGGTGTGTATTGGCGCACTGAAGTGCGCTTCAGAATCGATTTGACTCTGTTATCGGAAAGGTACGCAATCATCAGCTTACCCTGTGAGGTACAGTGCAGCGGAAGCTTCACGCCGATCTCGGGCATGATCTGAACGCCGGACGCACTGACGGCATAATCGATAGAAACCGGATGATGACCGTCAAGCATCGTAATGACCGAGTTCGCCCCGGTGATCGCGCTGAGACTCTCCAGATACGGACGGGCAATACTGCTGATATCAAAGCTGCGGGAAACAGCCGAGCCATACTCAAACAGACGGATCCCGAGATCGTATGAACCGTCGGACAGCTGTCTGAGCAGTCCTCTGTCTCGCATGGTGGAAGCAAGCGCGTGAACCGTACTCTTAGGGTAACCGCTACGCTCTGACAGCGTACTCAGGCTCAGTCCGCCTCTTGACTGAGATAATACATCCAATATATCGATCGCTTTTAGGAGGGATTTGACTTTCCCTTTGTTTTCATCCATACTTTCACCTATTCCGTATTACCGAACTATGATTCTATAATACCGTACAATTTTGCTTGTGTCAAGTCCCGACAAATGATAAAATATCCTTATCAAAGGAGGCTTTATCTATGAAGAAAATGACTGCTGTTATTATTGCATGCGCCATGATGATCGGATTACTGACTGCTTGCGGTAATCCTAAACCGGTCGAGCCGCCCACCGAGACTTCACAAAAGACCGAACTGGTGGTATTTGCCGCTGCATCCATGACCGAAACCCTTGAAGAGATCGCAAAGACTTATGAAACGGAGCACAGCAACATCAAGCTTTCCTTTAACTTTGATTCCTCAGGTACTCTCAAAACACAGATCGAAGAAGGCGCTCCCTGCGACCTCTTTATCTCAGCCGCCGCAAAGCAGATGGACGGTCTGAACGACGGCGAATATATCGACGCCGCTACACGCATCGACCTGCTCGAAAATAAAGTCGCTCTATGTGTTGCCGAAAACAGCAAAAGCGGTATCACATCCTACGAGGATATGAAGTCACATCTGGAGAAGGGCGATATCCTGATGGCGATGGGTAACGAGGATGTACCCGTCGGTCAGTATACGCAGAAGATCTTTGCATACTTCGGACTGGATGAAAAGGAGCTCTCTGACAAAGGCGTCCTGACATACGGCTCCAACGTCAAAGAAGTCACCACTCAGATCAGCGAAGGTACCGTTGACTGCGGCGTTATCTACCAGACCGACGCTTACTCCGCAGGCTTAAAGGTATCCGATACCGCTACCGAGGAGATGTGCGGAAAGGTCATCTACCCCGCCGCCGTACTGAAAAACAGCGCTCACGCCGATAAGATCAGGGAATTCTTAGCGTATCTGCAAACAGAAGCAGCAGGCGAAGTGTTCTCTAAGGTAGGTTTCACTCCGATCAAATAAGCAAATGTAAGAGGTACGTATGGATCTGTATCCGCTTTACAACTCTTTAAGAATCGCGGCGATCTCTGCGATGATCGTTTTCTTCGCGGGGATTGCCTGCGCGTATTATATCGCTAAGCTTCCGCGTGTATTGAAGGGAATCCTGGATGTACTGCTGACGCTGCCGCTCGTTCTTCCCCCTACTGTAGTAGGCTATCTGCTGCTGCTCGTACTCGGACCGAAGCGACCGGTCGGCTCGTTCTTTCTGGAAAGCTTTGATATCCGCTTGACCATGCGCTGGTGGTCGGCGGTTTTCGCAGTGTCTGTCGTGGTATTTCCGCTGATGTATCGTACGGCTCGCGGTGCATTCGAGCAATTCGATGAAAATTTAGCTGACGCGGGTCGTACCCTCGGACTGAGAAACAGCTATATCTTCTGGCGCATCCGTATTCCCTATTGCAAGCAAGGTATCATCGCAGGCGCCGTACTGTCATTTGCCAGGGCACTCGGCGAATACGGGGCGACCTCGATGATCGCAGGCTACACCCCGGGAAAGACCGCGACGATATCCACCGCCGTTTACCAGCTATGGCGCACCGGTAATGATGAACTGGCGCTGAAATGGGTATTGATCAATATCGCGATCTCGGCGGTTGTCCTTTTATGCGTCAACCTCTTGGAACGACCGCAAAGGAGGAAAGGCTGATGCTGACCGTTGATATCGAAAAACGACTTGATCGATTTACATTAAAAGCAAGGTTCAGCTGTAGCGGCGAGCCTTTGGCACTGTTCGGCGCATCAGGCGCCGGCAAAAGCATGACGCTGAAATGTATTGCCGGCATCGAAAAGCCGGATAGAGGATATATCGAACTGAACGGTAATGTTCTGTTTGACAGTGAAAAACACATCAATCTTCCGCCGCAGAAGCGCAAAGTCGGCTATCTGTTCCAGGATTATGCATTGTTTCCCGATATGACTGTCTCTCAGAATATTGCGACAGGGCTGACACGTTATCGCGGGAAGGAAAAAACTGCGAAAATCAACGAATTTATCAGCCGTTTTCATCTGGACGGGTTGGAAAGCAAAAGACCCGCTACTCTCTCCGGAGGCGAAAAACAGCGCGTTGCTCTGGCGCGGATCTTTGCTTCCGCACCCGATGTTCTGCTGCTCGACGAGCCGTTCTCGTCACTTGACTCATATCTGAAGCTTGAGCTTCTCCCTTATATCAAGAATATTATCAAGGATTTCAAGGGAGAAAGTATTCTGGTCACCCATAATATCGATGAGGTACTCTATCTATGTGATCATGCAGCACCGATCAATAACGGAGTCATCGAATCAACACGCGAAGCAACTGTATTCTATAACGAATTACAAGAACAATATAAAAAGGCAGGGATCAGCCTGCCGGAGTATCATTTATGAAAGACAGCTATGGAAGAAAAATCGAATACTTACGCCTGTCCGTGACCGATTTGTGTAACTATCGTTGTATCTATTGCATGAATGAAGAAGGTGTAGAGAAAAAGCGGCACAGTGATATCCTCAGTATCGAAGAATTGACAGAGATCGCAGAAGCCGCATACTCACTCGGTATCCGCAAGATACGACTGACCGGCGGAGAACCGCTGGTGAGAAAGGGGCTGATCACACTCTGCCGCAATATCCGAGGTATCTCCGATGATATTGAGCTTGGTATTACAACGAACGGATCGCTCCTGCCCGATATGGCGAAGGAGCTGAAAGAAGCAGGCGTTGATCGGCTGAATATCAGCCTGGATACGCTGAATCCCGATACGTTCCGAAGAATCACACGTACAGGCACTATTGACCAAACGCTCAACGGCATCAAGGCAGCGATCGACGCGGGCTTCGATAATTTGAAGATCAATACCGTACTGTTAGGCGGTATCAACGATACGGATGTTTTTGAGTTCCTTCGAATGACAGAGAAAACGCCGGTACAGGTACGCTTCATCGAACTTATGCCTCTTGGGGTAGTGAAAGATTGGACTGACAACCGTTTTATCACAGTCGATTTTATCGAGAACTACCTTCGTAATGCGGCACTGATCAAAGTAGACGGTGTTGCACGGGTCTATCAGCTGCCGAATCACCGGGGAACGATCGGTCTGATCGCGCCGATATCGAATCGCTTCTGCGCTTCATGCAATAAGATTCGCATCACTGCCGACGGAAAGCTGAAATCCTGCCTTCACTCCGAAGGTGAATCAAATCTGAGAGGATTGCACGGCGATGATCTGGCCAAAGCGATTGAGCAAGGGATCCTTACAAAGCCGCTGCAGCACCACCTGAATGATGAAGGAACCGCTACAGCACGCAACATGAACGAGATCGGAGGATAAGATGGATTTTTCTCATATCAATGAACAAGGTCGCGCAAAAATGGTCGACGTAACAGAAAAGGAAGTTACATATCGTCAAGCGATCGCAAGAGGAACCGTAAAAGTCAATGAGAGCACCATGCAGCTGATCAAAAGCGGCGGGATCAAGAAAGGTGACGTACTCGGGGTTGCTCAGATTGCGGGCCTCATGGCTGCAAAGAGAACCTCCGACATCATCCCGATGTGCCATCCGCTGGCATTAAGCGGCGTCGATATCTCATTCGACTGTCAGGAGAACGAGATCCGTATAGAAGCTGTTGTCAAATGTAAGGGTGTAACCGGTGTTGAGATGGAAGCACTGACTGCTGTCAGCGCGGCGGCACTGACGATCTACGACATGTGCAAGGCGATACAGCGTGACATTGAGATTGGAAATATCATGCTGGTATACAAAGAAGGAGGAAAGAGCGGGGTGTTTCAAAGATGAACGGCGTGATCAAAGCGATCTGCATCAGTGAACAGAAGGGAACGCGAAAGCACACTGTTCCAATTGCCGTCCTTACTAAGGATCACGGGATTCTCGGAGACGCACATGCCGGCAATTGGCATCGTCAGGTCAGCTTGCTCGCGAACGAAAGCGTCGATAAAATGCGCGCTAAGGGAGTTGAACTCAACGCGGGTGATTTTGCGGAAAACATCCTCACGGAAGGGATCGATCTGAAATCGCTCCCCGTAGGAACACAGCTTAAAATAGGTGAAGCAAAGCTCGAGGTTACTCAAATCGGGAAAAAATGTCATCACGACTGTGAGATACGTCGACTGACAGGCGAATGTGTCATGCCGACCGAAGGGATCTTTACAAAAGTGATCTGCGGCGGAGAGATCCGACCCGGTGACCGTATACTTGTAAGGGGTAAAGGTTATGAAGTTAATTAAAACAGAAGAAGCAGTCGGGCATGTGCTGTGTCACGATATGACTCAGATCATTCCCGGTGAATACAAGGGCGCGCGATTCCGTAAAGGGCATATTGTCGCCGAGGAGGATATACCCGTACTGCTGAGCATGGGAAAAGAGAATCTCTATATTTTTGAGATGGACGAGAACATGCTGCATGAAAATGATGCAGCAGAGGTTCTCTGTTGTATCTGCAAAGGTAAGAACATAGCTCGCAGTGAAGTCAAAGAAGGAAAGATCGAACTGACTGCCGAGATCGATGGGTTATTTACGCTCGACAGTGATCGACTTTACGCTGTCAACTCCGTCGATGATGTGATGATTGCCACCCGTAAGGGGTATACCGCTGTTCATAAGGGTGACAAGCTCGCCGGAACACGCGTCATACCACTGGTAATCGAGCGAGAAAAGCTGGAAACAGCTGAGAAAGCCGCAGGTAAAGAACCGCTGATGAACGTTCTCCCCTATACGCTGAAAACCGCCGCTGTCATCACGACAGGCAGCGAGGTATTCTACGGCAGGATCGAGGACAAGTTCACTCCCGTACTGATCAATAAGCTCAAGAATTACGGAATCAGCATCACGGAACATATCAAAACCGATGACGGAATCGAAAATATCGAAAATGCTATTCAATCCATTCAAGGCAAAACGGATATGATCCTGTGTACCGGGGGAATGAGCGTTGACCCCGATGACAATACCCCCGGCGCGATCAAGAGAAGCGGAGCGAATATCGTGACCTACGGCGCTCCTGTATTACCCGGCGCGATGTTCCTGCTGGGCTATTTCGACGACGGAACGCCGATCATGGGCTTACCGGGATGCGTCATGTATGCGAAAGCAACGATCTTTGATCTGGTTCTGCCCCGGATCGCGGCGGGAGTGAAAATGGAGAAACAGGACTTTATCACCTTCGGAGAAGGCGGGCTCTGCCTCTCGTGTGAAAACTGTACCTATCCGCATTGTGCATTCGGAAAATAACGGAGGAAACATGTATACAGCCAGTGTTATCACCGTCAGTGATCGTGCTTCTGACGGTTTGTATGAGGATAAAAGCGGTCCTGCTGTCAGTGAGCTTCTCACCGAATTCGGCTACTCGATCCGCAATACACGTATTATTCCCGACGAAAAGGAATGGATCATCAAGGCGCTTCACAACGAAGTCGACAGAGGTATCAATCTTATCATTACCACAGGAGGTACCGGCTTTTCACCTCGTGATATCACGCCGGAGGCAACTCTCTCGGTAATCGAGAAGGAAACGCCCGGTATCGCAGAGTACATGCGAATGAAGTCGATGGAGATCACCCCGAGAGGGATGCTGTCGAGAGGGATCGCGGGCATCTGTCGATCCTCACTGATCATCAATCTGCCCGGTTCGCCCAAAGGAGCAGTCGAAAACCTCGGTTTCGTTCTCCCCCATCTCACCCACGGGCTCGATATGCTCAACGGTAAAAAAGAATCATGAGAATACGATGGTTATATTGGCTTGGTAACGCTTTCTATCCCGAGAGATGTCCGTATTGCAACAGAAACATCGAACCTGAAGAGATCGCGTGTGATGACTGCATCAAGGAAGTACTGGCCAAGCATAAGGCGATCAAAAGCGGTGTGGGCGGCTTTCGATGCATCTCATCCTTCGTCTACGGCGGAAAGATCAGAAGGATCCTTCTGCGTATCAAATACCATGAAAAGACTCAGTTTATCGCTCAGCTGGCTGAACTCTTAGCGATGGATATCCTGATGATCTACAGAAACTATAACTTTGACATCATCACAGCGGTACCGATGCATTGGATCGACGAGCTGGACAGAGAATACAATCAATCGGTCATTCTGGCGAAGAAGCTGGGCGAGCTGACCGGAATCCCATATCTCAAAACCCTGGAGAAGATCAAGAGAACCGAAAAACAGCACAATCTGAATTATGCAAAACGCAAAACGAACCTTATCGGAGCCTTTCAGGTCATAGATCCGGAGCGGATCAAGGGTAAACGCATCCTGGTGATCGATGATATCCTTACCTCGGGAAATACGCTGGCGGTATGTTGTAAAACGCTCAACCGCGCAAAGCCTGAGCTGATCTGCTGTGCTACACTTGCGACAGCAAAAGGCAAGTACCCTCCTCAAGCAATCATATAAAACAATAGCCCCTGTCTGCATTGATTGCAAACAGGGGTTCGTTGTATCTTTACTGATTACAGCTTCTCGACGATCGCCTTGGTATCTCTGGCGATAGCGAGCTCCTCGTTGGTAGCGATGACTGCTACAGGAATCGAAGAATCATCAGCGGAGATGAAGGCGGTATCTCTGGTGACAGCGTTGACTTCCTTGTCCAGCTTTACGCCTGCAAACGCGAGATAGTCGATAACAGCCTCACGCAGAGCGGGCTGATTCTCACCCAGACCTGCGGTAAAGACGATACCGTCACAGCCGCCCATCGCGACCCAGTACTGACCGATATACTTCGCGATCTGATAGTAAAGCATCTCGTGAACGAGGTGAGCGCGGTGATTACCCTCTTCCTCAGCCTTAGTGACATCGCGGTCGTCGGACGATACGCCGGAAATACCCAGCAGACCGGATTTCTTATTAAGCAGGGTGTTCATCTCCTCGGGAGTGAAGCCTTCCTTCTCAGCGATAAAGGTAACGACGGAAGGATCGAGGCAACCGGAGCGGGTACCCATCAGGATACCGTCGAGCGGGGTCAGACCCATAGAGGTGTCGATAACCTTGCCGTTCTTGACCGCGGTGATGGAAGAGCCGTTGCCGATATGGCAGGTAATGAGCTTAAGATCCTTGATGTCCTTACCCATCAGATCAGCCATAGCGCCGGAAACAAAACGATGCGAAGTACCGTGAGCACCGTAACGGCGAACGGCGTACTTCTCATAATACTCATAAGGAACAGCATACATATATGCCTTCTCGGGCATGGTGCTGTGGAAAGCGGTATCGAAAACAACGACCATCGGAACATCGTCGCCGAATACCTGCTTACAGCCGCGGATCGCCTGTACGTGACCGAGATTATGCAGCGGAGCCAGCGGGATCAGGCTCTCGATACCGGCGATGACCTCGTCGGTGACAAGCTCGGGATCACTGAACAGCGCGCCGCCCTGGACAATACGGTGACCGATTGCGGCAACCTCGTCGAGGTTCTTGATAACGCCGTATTCTTCGGATAACAGCGCCTCGCTGACCGCGTGGAAAGCCTTCGCATGGTCGGGCATGGGGATCTCCTTGGTATAGGATCTGCCGTCGGCAGTCTTATGGCCGATGAAAGAACCCTCCTGACCGATACGCTCGCAGTTGCCCTTAGCGATCATCTGCTCGGTATCCATATCGATCAGCTGGTACTTCAGGCTGGAGCTGCCTGCGTTGATAACAAGAATTTTCATAAAAGTAATCCTCCTATTGAAAAATGCAAATTTATGACCTATACTATGATAGTACATTTTAATTGCATTTTCAAGCATTTTCTGAAAGTTGGTGAGAATATGAGCCGTGCGGGTGTGATTTGTGAGTTCAATCCCTTTCATAACGGGCACAAATTTCTGTTAGAGAAAATTAAAAGCAACTATGCTGATGAGATCGTTTGTATTATGAGCGGTAACTTTGTACAGCGCGGCGATATTGCGATCACCGACAAGTATACCCGAACCAAAGCAGCATTGGCAAACGGCGCAGATATGGTAGTTGAACTTCCGACGGTCTACGCTCTGTCGTCAGCTCAGCGATTTGCAGAAAACGGAGTTCGTATTGCTTCGGAGCTTCACTGTGACATTATGTGTTTCGGTTCAGAGGATCCTATCGAAAAAATCTATAATGCTTTAGAGATACTTGATAGTGACAATGTACAACAAAAGATCGCTCAATTGATGCGAGACGGCGACTACTACCCCCGCGCGTTGAGTAATGCTGTCGGTAAAGAATATGCCAAAATAATCGGTAAACCAAATAACATACTTGCGATAGAATACATCCGTGCATGTCGGAGATACAGCCTTACCCCTGTCGCAATCCCTCGCAACGGTGTAGAACATGACAGCGAAATGATCAGCGGCGACATTGCGAGTGCAACGATGATTCGTCAGTTAATCAGAAACGGCAGAGATTATGCACAGTTCACAACTATGCACGTTACACACGTCGCTTCAATCGAACGCATTGAAGCGGTATTCCTCTATCATCTCAAGACGTTCAAATCCGAAGAACTAAAGCGTATTGCCGATATCAACGAAGGGTTGGAGAATCGGATTATCGAAATTTCAAAGAGATATAATTCTTTAATTGAAATATTAGAGCACACAAAAACCAAACGTTACATCATGTCTCGACTCAGGCGTATCCTGTGTTGTGCCGTACTCGGAATCACCGAACAAATGCAGCACAACAGCGTTTCTTATATTCGCGTGTTAGGATTCGATGATAATAAACACATCATCCAATCCCGTTCTCTGCCGCTGATCGTTGATGTCAGGCGCGGTTATGATCTCCTTGATGATTCTGCAAAAGAAATATTTGACATAGATATTAAGGCAACAGAATTGATGAACATCGCCTCAGATCAGCAAAACAATGAGTTTTCTCAAGGAATTTTAAAGCTATAATCTATTGCAATCCACGTAGATATACGATATACTAAACATGAAACGGAGGATGATTCTATGGGGCGAAAACCGTATGTGTTCATCAGCTACAGCTCTGAAGATGTCAATGAAGCAAACGGCGTGAAAGATGCTCTGAACCAAAACGGGATCGAGTGTTGGATCGCCAACAAATCCATAGACGGAGGCTCAGACTATACAAGTTCTATTCCCGAAGCGATCGCTCAGTGCTCAGCGCTGGTGCTGGTATGGTCCGGCAACGCTCAGAAATCCTATTGGGTCAAGTCGGAGATTCTCGAAGCGATCAACCGAAACAAGGTGGTTATCCCTTTCATCATTGACGACTTTAAGCTGAACAAAGAGTTTAACTTCATGCTCTCACTCCAGCATCGTATCTATGCATATCTGAATAAAGAAGCAGCCTACAAAGCGCTGGTTAATTCGGTCAACGGACAGCTCTATCCCGGTAAATATGACAAGTCCGAAAACCCCGTTACTCCTGTCTATAAGCCTGTTGCGCAGGCGCCTGCACAGTCGCCCAAAGTCGTTGCCGTAAAGTCGAAGATCAATGCGATTCCTACCGTGCTGTGCTGGATCTTTGCTTTTATCAGCATCATTATTTCGGCTGTTATGATTGAAATTGATTCATCAGACATGAAGATTCTACCCAGTATGCTAATCTTTTTTTCTGTGATCATGCTGTTTTTCACGCTGATACTACTCCTGTTTGAGCGCAAGCATAAATCGGCATCCGCAAAAGAAATCAATGCGGCTCGAATAAAAACAGCAGTTATATACATCATCACCATTATCATAATGGTAATGACCAACATGCTGGGGATCTTTCGTATCATAGCAAATAATGCAATCGACGCATGCGGAATAATCATGTTATTTCTCGGTATTGCTTATTTTATCATCAGTTTCGCGGTTTGCGTAAAGTTCAAACGCACTAAATATGTTGTGCAGTAAAGCAAATCAAAAAATGTCATACATATTGCGGGAAATCTCCTGCCCTATATTTCTCTGATACAGACTAAAAGCGCCCTCCTTGCGGAAGGCGCTTTATCCTTTTATCCGGTCATTATACGGGATGAACCTTATTCTTTTTATCAAGTAAAGAAGAATTGATGCCCAGCTTCTGATTACGACGCTTCTCAAAGAAGTCGATCGCGACCTTCGGGAACTGCGCGTAGCTCAGGACGTCCTCTTCCTGCTCGATATACTGCGGGATCTCAGCGCGGAGCTTCTCAAGCTCAGGTTCAAGCAGATCGGCGGGACGGCAGTCGATAGGCGCCATATCGCCGATGATCTTCTTACGGAATTCGGGATCGATCGGCATGGGAGTGGTACCGTACTTGCCGGCGACCAAATCCTTGAACTCGTTGGTACACATCTTGTAGCGCTCGCCCATAATGACGTTGAACACCGCCTGTGTACCGACGATCTGAGAGGTCGGGGTAACCAGCGGCGGATAACCGCTGTCCTTACGAACGCGGGGAACCTCGTTGAGAACCTCGGTGAGCTGATCCTCCTTACCCGCCTGCTTCAGCTGAGAGAGGAGGTTCGACAGCATACCGCCGGGAACCTGATAGATCAGCGCCTTAGCGTCGGTCGCGAGCATCTTGGGATCGAGCAAACCGGACTTGAGGTACTTCTCACGCAGGGTCATAAAGTAGTCGCGGATCGGGGTAAGGCTCTCGAGGGCGATACCGGTATCATACTCGGTACCCATAAAAGCGGCAATCATACTCTCGGTCGGCGCGTGAGAGGTGCCCAGCGCCAGCGGAGACATCGCGGTATCGATGATATCAACGCCCGCTTCAACGCCCTTCATCAGGCACATGGAGGCAAGACCCGAGGTATAATGCGTATGCAGTTGAAGCGGCAGATCGACCTCAGCCTTGATTGCCTTGACGAGCTTCTCGGTATTATAGGGAGTCAAAAGCGCCGCCATATCCTTGATGCAGATGGAATCGGCACCCGCGTCGGCGATACGCTTCGCGTACTCGACGTAATATTCATCGGTAAAGACGGGGCCGGTGGTGTAGCTGATCGCTACCTGCGCGTGCGCGCCTTCCTTCTTCGCCGCCTTGATTGCGACCTGCAGGTTCTTGATATCGTTCAGCGCGTCAAATATACGGATGATATCGATACCGTTCGCAACGGAACGCTGTACAAAGTACTCCAGTACATCGTCGGCGTAATGACGGTAACCGAGCATATTCTGGCCGCGGAACAGCATCTGCAGCTTGGTGTTTTTACAATGATCGCGGATCGTGCGCAGACGCTGCCACGGATCCTCATTCAGAAAGCGCAGACAGCTATCGAACGTCGCACCGCCCCAACACTCGAGGGAGTAAAAACCGATCTGATCCATCTCGTCAAGAATCGGAAGCATCTCCTCGGTAGTCATACGGGTGGCGATCAGGCTCTGGTGAGCGTCGCGCAGGGTTGTATCGGTAATTAAAATCTTCTTGCTCATAGTGATCTCCTTAGCCGATGGTCACCAGAGCTGCGCCGGTATCGACACTCTCGCCCTTGGAAACAGCGACGGAAGTGATCGTGCCATCCTTAGGCGCCTTGATCTCATTCTCCATCTTCATCGCCTCGAGAACGACCAGAACGTCGCCCTTCTTAACAGCCTGACCGTCGGATACGTTGACGGAAACGATGGTGCCGGGCATAGGAGCGGCAACCTTCTCGCCTGCGCCGGAGGCAGCAGGAGCAGCCTTCTTAACAGCAGGCTTTGCAGCAGGAGCTGCAGGAGCGGCAACCGGAGCGGCAGCGACGGCATCCGAGCCGAGCTCCTCTACCTGTACGTCATATGCAACACCGTTGACGGTGATTCTCAGATTCTTCATAATCATTATCCCCTTTATTATAAAATGGTAGTATGTTTCTTAGGCAGCGTAGCCACTCTCTTGGAAGAGAGCATATCCAGCGCAGCAACGAGCTTATCGCGCAGTTCTGCAGGCTCGACGATATCATCGATATAGCCGTCCTCAGCCGCCTTAACAGCGTTGAGGTTCGCCTTAACATAGCTGTCGGCCAGCTTATCCTGATCGGCAACAGGCGCATCGGCGATAGAATCATCAAGGATGAACGCCGCCGCCTTCGGAGCGATCGGAGAAACAACGGCATCAGGCAGCGCATAAACCATATCCGCGCCGGAGGTAGCGCCCGCAAGCGCGATATAGACCGAACCGACAGCCGTACCGCTGATCACGGAGATCTTCGCGGTCGTTGCACCGGCATAAACGGAAACGAGCTTGGACGCATCAGCGATATTTTCAAAACTGTCTGCGTCTACGAGCGTGATAACCGGAATAGAAAAAGCGTCGCAGAAGTAAACGTGCTTTGCGATCTTCTTCGCGCTGTCTGCGCTGATCGCACCGCCCTTAGTTACGACGATACCGACAGGATAGCCGTTTACACGACCGAAGGCGGTACAAACGGGCTCGCCGAAACCGCCTTTGACACAAAGAATCGAGTTTTCATCGGCGAAGTACTTCGGGAGCTTATCGGGATTCTCATAAGCGGGAACCGTCTCGAAAGCGGGAGCAGGCTCGAGATTATTAGCCGGGAAGTACGAAAGGAGCGTCTTCGCCTTGTCGATGCAGGCTTGTGCACCTTCACAGATGAAGGAGGCAACGCCGCTGTTCAAATTATCGTCAGCAGTAGCGTTCTGACCGGTCGTATCGGCAGAGAGCTTAGCATCCTTATCCATGATGATATAATCGGCAGAGGCGGCAACCAACGCCGAGGTACCTAAACAGTTGCCCAGTACGACCGAGATCTGAGGCACAACGCCGCTGAGCTTTGCGGATTTCCTAAGGATTTCGCCGTAGGCGGAGAGAAGCTCATATTTTTGTTCTAATCTGCCGCCGACAGAATCGTAGAATCCGACGACCGGTGCGCCGACCTTAAGCGCCGCGTTATACAGCTTCGTGATCTTCTTCGCCTGAGCCTTGCTCATAGCGCCGCCGCACGCGTCGATATTCTGTACGAAAGCAAAGACAGGGATACCATCTACACTGCCGAAGCCGGTCACAGCCTCCGCAGTGCCGTCGCCGCTCTTCAGATAAGCGTCAGTCTCCTGAAAGCTGCCGTCGTCAAAAAACGCGTTCAGCACATCAAATGTTGAGAACTTTTCAGCACTCACAAACATTCCTCCTATAACAGGTATTTGCGCCAATGTTCTATAGAAGAAAAATAAAGCAACAAACTACCACAAATTTATTCAGTTTATATTATAGTACAAAATCTGTAAAATAGCAAGGATAAATCGCAATAAAAATGAAATAAGCTCCCGATAACGGCAATACCATTAAGTTAAGAGAGGCTCCCTTTGGGAAAGGGAGCTGTCACCGAATGGTGACTGAGGAATTGTATCTATCGACCGAGCGTCAGCGAGATACATTTTTCTTAACTGAATGATATTGCAGAAAACGGGAGCTGTGTATCAATGATGTTGATGATTCAGCAGTTTTGAGAGATCGCTTTTCATCTTTCCGTCCTTTAAGGAGAAGCGAAGCGCCTCCAGCGTCGGATAGATCACGGGGTTCTCACTCTCTACATAGAAGCAGGAGTGGTTCAATCCGAAGGAACCAAGCGCTCGGATGATGGTATCGAGGATCGCGTAGGTCGGCTGATCGATCTGCTTCGGATTATCCGCGAGCGGAATGATCTCATCTACAACGATGATGTAGCCGTTCAGATGAAAACGGACATAGCCGCAGGGCTGATCATCCAGAAAGGCGTTGAGCGCCTTGATCTCGTTATTTTCGTTCTGCGGATCGGGTTTAACTACCAGCATAAAGATCCCCCTTTATACCATTTCGATGAAATTCGCGTTGGGGTTCGGGTCTGCATAGAGCTTGCGAAGCTCCAGATCGGAGAGATCACGGTACATTCCCGAACGCAGACCGCCAAGCTTGACGCCGCCGATGGCAATACGTTTGAGACGTGCGACCTCTAAGCCGACGACCGCGCACATCTTACGTATCTGGCGGTTACGACCTTCACGGATGACGATTTCAAGCACACATCTCTCATTATCCTTATCACGAGTGACGACGCGAACCTGGGCGGGAGCGGTCTTTCTGCCGTCGATCACGACGCCATTCTCGAGCTTTGCGACCTGCTCGTCCGTGATATTGGGGCGGACTGTCACGCGGTAGACCTTATTGACATGCTTCTTGGGGTGCATAATATGGTTGGCGAACTCGCCGTCATTGGTCATCAGGAGCATGCCCTCGCTGTCGCGATCCAATCTGCCGACAGGATACAGACGGACATCAATATCCTTGATCAGATCGGCGACGCATTTGCGACCTTTCTCATCATTCATGGTGGTGAGCACGCCGCGGGGCTTATTGAGCATGATATAACGCAGCTTGGGCTTCGCGGTACCCGTGACGCGGCGCTTGCCGACATAGACCTTGTCGTTATAGGGATCGACCTTATCACCGATCTGAGCGACTCTGCCGTTGACGCGTACGCGACCCGCAGCAATCAGCTCTTCACTTTTTCTTCTGGAGGCTACGCCGCAGTCGGCGAGCATTTTTTGTAATCTGACTAACTGTGCCAATTGAACAAATCCTTTATATATGTAATGAAATCTCTTTTTGAGGTATTGAAGCTAACGCTTTCGGTAAAGACCAGCGACCTCTCGCCTATCGCTTCACCGTCTATCGTAAATATGATTACACCCGCTGTATCATTCTTTTGGATCGGCGCATAGACGAAAGTCGGGAGAATCAAAGTCGACTGAACGGAATTTGATTGTTCGGCAGGTACGATCAGCGGTGAATCATCTATAACGGTCACACTCACCGTATCGCTGATACCGCCGACAACGCACAATGAATCGGGGATATCGGCGGAAGGCTGAACCGCATTAAGATGATCGAAGCCGTAATCATACAGCGCCGTATGATCGTTCCAGTCGTTACGGTCATCGAGCGTAACGGCGATGAGAGTCATCCCGTCGCGCTCGGCAGCAGTCACCAGACAGCGCCCCGCCGTATCGGTATAGCCGGTCTTGCCGCCGATACAGCCGTCATACAGCTTTAGCAGTCGGTTATGGTTCGGATAGGTCACATGTTTATTTGACGGCGAAATAAAATCGACCGTCATGGAGGTTTGTGCAGTGATTTCGGCAAAAGCCTTGTTCTTCAGAGCTTGCGCCATCAAGAGCGCCATATCGTGGGCGGTCGAATAATGCTGTTCATCATCCAAACCGCTCGGCGTGACAAAATGCGTATTCGTCATGCCGATCTCTCGCGCTTTCTCGTTCATCAGATCGGCGAAAGCATCGGTACTGCCGGCGATCGCGATCGCTGCAGCGTTTGCCGCATCGTTACCTGACTGCATCATCATACCGACAGCGAGATCATAGAGAGTGACCTTCTCCCCTATTTTCAGATACATCGAGCTGCCTTCTGCCGTCATTTCTTCGGTAAACTCAACCGCTATATTATCCTTTGCGGCATGCTCCAAGGTAATGAGTGTCGTCATGATCTTGGTGGTTGACGCCATGGGGAGCTTGCTGTCCGCATAATCGGACAGGATAACCTGACCGTTATCGGGACAGTACAGCTCATAAGCCGCGGCAGAGATACTCATATCTTCGGCATTGATCGGTATAACAGATAAGCCAATCAGCAACACGGCGCAAAGAAAGACGGAAAACAGCTTTTTCATATTATCACCCGCTATATCTTATGAAACAAGCAGATGATTCATGAATACGATTACAGATCGAAGCTGTCGAGATCGTTCTCGAGGTCGGTTTTATCGGCTTTGTTATCCTTCTTGATGAAAGAGGAAATCTTATCGAATGCCTCGGGGATCATACCGACGATCCTGTCGGCTGCGCCGTCGTACTTCTCGATCGGGATCAGCTTGACATTACCCTTGCTGATGGTCAGAAAACCGATCGGCTGGATGGTAACGCCTGCGCCCGAACCGCCGCCGAACGCCTCGCGGGTATCCTTCTTAGTCGGCAGATCGGAGCCGCCGGACGCAAAGCCGTAGGTGACCTTGGACACCGGGATGATCGTTGTACCGTCGGGGGTAGTGATCGGATCGCCTATGATGGTATTGGCGTCGATGAGCTCCTTGATCTTCTTCATCGTAGTATCCATCAAACTGTTGATCGGATGTTCGCTCATATTTACATCTCCTAACTATAACAGTGCAGGTAAAACCTGCATCACAGAATCTTTATAACTTGATACGGGCAATCAGTATTTTGACTCCCGCCTTCAGCGCTTCATGTAACGCGAATATAGGGCGAAGATAAGCGTGGATATCGGCAAAGACCTCGGTATCCTTATCGATATCGAAAACCGGCTCGATGGTGACGTGGTAATCCTTGCAAACCATCACAGAGGTGATGACGTTGATCGCGGGATAGATCACCGAGCACAGCTTACCGTAGGTAACGGCGGTAGACGCCGCGTCCTCACCCGATAAAGCGATACCGACCTCGAATTTCTTCAACACGATATGAGAGAAGATACCCTTTATGGCGCCGACCGCAATCTTCGCGACCGATACAAACAGCGAAACAAGACCGCTGAGTCCCTTCTTCTCTTTCAGCTTACTCAGGTAAGACTGCTTTTTCTTCTTTTCCTCCGGCTCTTTCTCCTTCGGCTTCTCCTCTTTCGGTTTCTCTTTCTCAGGTTTCTTCTCCTTTTTCTCCTCCTTCGGTTTATCCGGAGAGAGAAGAACGATCTTGAAGAAAAGGATCTTCAAAACCAAGGTGATCTCCTGAGAATACTGCATCAGTACTTCTATTTTGATCAGCAGGATCAGAAACAGGAACAGCAAGATGCCGAGGATGATCCATAAAGCTATCAACTCAATTACCTTCTACCGCGTCGGCGATGATCTCTTCGACCGTTCCCTGCACTTCATCAGAGTCCGAATCCGCCTCAGCAACCTTATTCTCTTCATCAAAGAGATTCAGCTGCTGTCCCCTGTCGCCTTTATCATTGCTTTTCGGGATAGGCGGGAGTTCATCAAGCGAGCTGATGGAGAAGCAACGCAGAAAGTGGTCGGTCGTGCCGTACAGAAGCGGTCTTCCGGGGAGCTCCAAGCGCCCCTTTTCTTCGATCAGACCCTTAGTCGTAAGAGAGCCGATAACGCCGGAGCAGTCCACGCCTCGTACCTGTTCGACAAAGCTCTTGGTCACAGGCTGGTTATAGGCTACGACCGCGAGTACCTCCATCGCCGCCTGAGAGAGCGGGATGTTGCGTCTGAGATCCATCGCCTTACGTACCTGCGGCGCGTATTTCTTGACAGATACCATCTGGTAGGTATCGTTGAGCCGAATGATCGTGATACCGCGATCAAGCTCAGCGTACTCATTCATCAGGATATCCAGCTGCGCCTTGACAGAATCCTCGGGAAGCTCCAGAGATTCAGCCAAACGCTTCAAATCAACGGGATCGCCCGCTGAAAAAAGTATTGCCTCGATCGAGGAACGATATTCTTTTTCTGTCACGGTGATCCCTCCTTATTTTTCAATCATGCTGACAACAGCGTTGTCGCCGTCGCCTTCGATACGGACGCGCTTGCCCTTGATAAGCTCCAGTACGGCGAGAAAAGTCGCGACGAGCTCGCTTCGACCGTTGCTCGCGGTGAACAACTCGCCGTATGTCACAGTCCTGCCGTGCCACAGTCGACGCATAACATGGATGATACGCGAGGATACAGACACGATCTTCTTACTGACGATACCGGCAAAAGCCGAACGGTCGGGCGGTAAGCGCCGCTGACCTCTGCCGACCGCACTGACATAGGCGGCAGAAATATCCATCGGATCATGGATACGATTATAGGTGAGGTCGAAATCGACCTTGGACGGTCCTTTGGTAAAGGTATCGAAATCGACCATCGGAGCAAGCATACGAGCGATCTCGCGACACTGCTGGTACTCGATCAGCTGTCCGGTCAGCTCTTTCTTTAAGTCCTCCGCCTCGTTCTCATACTTCGGCAGGAGCATCGCGGACTTGATATAGACCAGTCGGGACGCCATCTCAAGAAACTCGGATTCAATATCCATCTCATTCTCGCGCATCAGCTCGATCTGCTCCATGTACTGTTCAAGGAGCTCTGAGATCGAGATATCGTAGATGTCGATCTTATTCTTAGTGATAAGGGTCAAAAGCAGGTCGAGAGGCCCCTCATACACCTCAAAGTGATAGGTAAACTGCCGCTCGCCTACCTGCATCGTCTGAGCGTCGGAGGGCAGTATGGTGATCTGATTATTCTGTTGTTCAGCCATACTTACACTCCTTATAATAATAGGTTATCCGACAAATGAGAACGGTAAAGCCGTCAGCCAATCAACAAAGCCTGCTACTTGACCGGTCAGCCAGGAAAGCGGGTAAGAAAGGATTCTGGAGAAGATAAGAACGATCAGAATAATCGAAATGATCTGCTGATACTGATAAAACTTCTCTACAATCCGATCAGGCAGAAACGCAAAGAGCACCTTACTGCCGTCCAGCGGAGGAATCGGGATCAGGTTAAAGACCGCTAAAGCGCAGTTGACCTGAATATAAAATCGCAGGAAGATATACAGATAGTATCCGAATACATTCAGCGAATATAAATTGCCGTTCTGTACCATTGGGAAGAATCCGGTCGAAAATGCTGCGATCGCGTGGAAGATCAGACCGCCGACGATCGCCGCGACAACATTCGCCACAGGACCCATCAGCGCTACGATCGCCATGCCGGCCTTAGGCTTCTTGAAGTTTCTCGCATTGATCGGAACAGGCTTAGCCCAACCGAAGCCGAAAAGCAACAGTGCAAGCGCGCCGATCGGGTCAATATGAGCCATAGGATTCAATGTCAGTCGTCCGCGATACTTGATCGACGTATCGCCGAGCTTAGACGCCGTGAAGGCATGCGCCCATTCGTGGAACGGGAGAACCAAGAAAACGATGACGAGAATCGCCAACACCTGAATCAACGCAGTTGTAAAATCGAGATTACCCCGCAACAAATCGAAAAGCATTTAATCACCTTTAATAACAGGATTCAACTGAAAAAACAGTGAATATATCAACAAAGAGCGATATAACACCATCTTGACATATAAATACAGAATATAGTATACTATAAATGCTCAAAAATAGCAAGTTTAAAAACTTGAAATAAATTTCGAAAAAACTATTGCATTTTCTGAAAAATTCTGTTATTATAAACGAGTTAACGTATGTATTAATCTTCAAAGGAGGTGTACAAGCATGGCAAAATGTGATTTTTGCGGCAAGGATGTTAAATTCGGCATCAAGGTCTCTCACTCACACAGACGTTCCAACAGAACCTTCAAGCCCAACGTTCAGAGAGTAAAGGCTATTGTTGACGGCACTCCTAAAAGAGTACACGCTTGCACCCGTTGCTTACGTTCCGGTAAGGTAACACGAGCGGTATAATCAACAGCAACTGACCCCCGAGGAAACTCGGGGGTTTATTGTTTTATTAATAGATTCGACATTCATACCGAGAAGGATAATCCAAAACAAGTTTTGGACAGAAATCTCACCTTATACTAATCCTTAATAAAAACCTTTATCATCTATTGCGCTATATTTCGTATAGCTTTGTTGTCGTCGTCGTTCGCTGTACTCGGTAGGCATATCCGGTTGGTATGCCTTGACCTCGTGCCGCGACTCCTCCTCTCCCCACAACGCGAGGCGTTGTGGGGACCCCGGAAGTGACAGGCGCCAGCCTGTCTGCGTCTCCCGTCGCGCTATCCGAAATATATCACTAATATCTGATTAAATCTTTTTATCAAGGATTAGTATTAGTAAAAGGAGCCTTTGTCCTCGCAAGAACTACTACACTTTTTCGACAAACTGAAAGGAGGCCGCTTATGCAGCCTCCTTAACTATTACTGGATCTTTCTGGCGCAGACGACAAATCTGCCGTCGTCCGTATGGTAATTACAGGTGGAAAGGCTGACGATCTTCTCACCGTAGACCGGAGTCACACCGGTATCGATAGCCGACAGCGCCTTCATATTCGCAACATAGGTATTATACGTCGTTTCATCGTTGAGGTTCGCATAATAGTAATACTTGAACACATCCTCGTTATCATCATAGACCTGACTGTATACGATAGCGAAGATCTCGTACTCCCCCTTCTCAAAACGGGTATCAAAACGGAAGGTACGATGCTGACTGTAATACTCCTGATCGTCATACTTCGGAAGAGAACCGAACATCGAGCCGTTGAACATATGATGGCCGTAGATCAAATAATGATAACCGTTCGGATCGCAGTTCGCGTCCATGAACAACTCGCCGCTCTCGGAATAGTCGCCGTCAAAATCCGCATGCAGATAATGCTCGGGGTCACCGGGCGTATACATGACGGGATAGTCAACAACGGTATCGTCGATCTTCAACCAGCCGAAGAAATCATTATTCTTCGCATAAAGCGCCTCCATATCGGCAGACAGGGCTTTCAGCTCGTTATGACCTTTGTTATCGTCATAATAACCGTACAGCTTCATACCGACAACGGCGATACCCGCGATCAGAAGGATAATCGCAACGACGCGAACGGCGATGATCGGTCCGCTCGTTCTTTTTTTGACGGGTCTTCTGCGGGCTTCACTGTAATTGTTATAGCGGTCGTCGTAACGCTGTCTGTCGACGCGGCGGTTATCATAGCCGTTATAGCTATCACCGTAGCCCACCTGACGACGGGGATCACCGTAATACTGAGGCTGCCGATACTGTTGCGGACGTGCCTGTCCCCCGCCGTAACCCTGAGGGCGTTGAACGCGCCGAACGGGCTGGACTTCCTGATAGCCCTGCGGGATCTGACGCTGACGAGGAACGGACTCCTCCACGTCGTAATTATCATACGATGCGGTATTGATATCCTCTTTACGATAGCGCTTACCGTAATCGGGAGCGGGATCGCTGTAATAGTTTCGGTTTTGGTTTTGATTACTCATAGCAGATAGAAGAAAGCGGCGGCGGGAATCCCCGTCACCGCCTTTTGATTATAATGTGTATCGTCGGATAATTACTGGTTGTTATTGTTCTGCTTTTTCTTCGCTACAACAGAAGCGATGATAGCGATCAGAGCAACTACGATGACGCCGATACCAACGAACAGCCAGACGTTGTCGCCGGTCTTAGGAGTCTTTGCGTTCTTAGCAACTACGGTAGGAGCCTGGGTAGCAGCCTGAGTAGGAGCGGTAGTCGCAGCCTGAGTAGGAGCGATGGTAGCAGCCTCAGTAGCAGCCTCGGTAGCGGGCTCGGTTGCAGCTTCGGTAACAGCCTCGGTAGCCTCGGCAGCGATATCGGCGATAGTTACATCCTCGCCGGTCTCAGCAACATCGGTGACCTCTGCGCCGACAGCAGCGACATCCTCGCCCTCAGCGTAAGTAACAACAGCGGTAGCAGAGAACATAGCTACAGCCAGAATCATAACCATAAGAATCGATAATACGTGCTTCTTCATAATAAATACCTCCAATGAATAAAACAAATTTAGATCGAGTTAAATCTCTTCTTCTCGTCTGGATTGTATTTTACTCCTGAATTCCGAAAAGTCAACCGATTTTGCGAAGTTTGAGAGAAATAAACAAAGCGATTTTGCTTTTGATAATTGTTATTAGTCATCATTTCGCGATTTCATAATTTGTTCATTTTTTAATAAAGTCATTTCTTATCCGAGTTGTCATTTTTTCACTTTGAGAATATTTATTCATCGTGACATGAGCGGTAATCACAAAAAAAGAACCGCCGAATGATCGACGGTTCCGGAAATATTTAGTTTAACAATCAGCTTAAAGCAGCTTCTACGATACCCTTAACGGCATAGAGCGCTTCATCAGCCTTGGTGATATCCTTACCGCCTGCCATCGCGAGATTAGGCTTACCGCCGCCGTTACCGCCGGCGATCTGGGCGACAGCGCGGACAACATTGCCAGCCTTAAGTCCCTTTGCAATCGCGTTCTTGGAGCAGGAGCAAGCAAAGATCAGCTTACCGTCCGTGACGGACGCGAGTACAGCTACTATATCCTCTACATCCGCCGCAAGATTCTCACACATCATGCGGATAGAATCAGCGGGAGCACCGTTGAACATAGCGGTAACGACCTTTGTGCCGTTCACCTCTTCAGCGTTATCGAGGATCGCGCCGGTCTGGTCCTTCGCCATCTCAGCCTGATATCTCTCGATCTCCTTCTCCATCTCTTTATACTTCATCATCATGCGAACAGCGCCGTCAACAAGCTCTAAAGGATTATTGATATGCAGTGCCTCAGCCGCCTGACCTACTCTCTTAATCACGTTTGAGAGATAATTGATGATATTATGACCGGTCACAGCCTCGATACGGCGTACACCTGCGGCGACAGAGCCTTCCTGCTTGATTTTGAACAGTCCGATCTTCGCGGTGTTATCGACGTGAGTACCGCCGCAGAACTCTTTACTGAACTCGCCCGCCTCAACGACACGGACGATATCGCCGTACTTCTCGCCGAACAGCGCCATCGCGCCTTTCTTCTTCGCTTCGTCGATGCTCATCTCGGTGCAGGTAACGGCGATTCCCTCAAGGATCTTATCGTTAACAAGCTTCTCGACCGCGAGCATCTCATCAACGGTCATCGCGGAGAAATGAGTAAAGTCAAAGCGAACGACATCCTCGTTAACCAGCTGACCCGCCTGCTGTACATGGGTACCGAGCACTTCGCGCAGAGCCGCCTGCAGTAAGTGAGCAGCAGTATGGTTGCGCATGATATCCAGTCTGCGCTCGACGTCGATCTTCGCGGTGACGGTATCGCCGACCGCGATCGTTCCGGTAGAGATCTCACACATATGCATAAAGATCTTACCCGAAGCGTCCTTCTTCACATCATCTACGTCGATCGCACAGTCTCCGGCATTCAGCTCACCGGTATCTGCTACCTGACCGCCGCTCTCGGCATAGAAGGGGGTACGATCGAGCACGATGACGACACTGTCGCCTTCCTGTGCGCGGTCGACGCGCTCGCCGTCCTTGACAATCGCAAGGATCTTACTGTCACACTCATAATCGGTATATCCGATAAACTCGGTATCGGAAACACCGGTAAAATCAATCGAATCGCTGATCCATGCGTCGGCGCCGGCATTCTTGCGCGCCTTACGGGAACGCTGCTTCTGCAGGAGCATCAGCTCATGGAAACGCTCCACATCGACCTCAATACCTTTTTCGGCAAGGATCTCACGGGTCAGGTCGATCGGGAAACCGAAGGTATCGTTTAACTTAAAGGCGTCCTCGCCGCTGAGAATCTTGACGTCATCACGTTCGATGATGCTCTCGAGCAGAGAAAGGCCCTGATCGACGGTCTTGGCGAAATTCTCCTCTTCAACCTTGATCAGCTTGACGATATAATCCATCTTCTCGACCAGCTCGGGATAAGCGGAGGCATTCTCCTTGACGACAGTCTCGCAAATCTGATACAGGAAAGGCTTATTATAGCCGAGGAGTCTGCCGTGGCGCGCTGCTCTGCGAAGCAGACGGCGCAGAACATAACCTCTGCCCTCGTTGGACGGCATAACGCCGTCGGCGATCATAAAGGTCGTGGAGCGGATGTGGTCGGTGATAACGCGCAGGGAGATATCCTTCTTCTCATCCTCGCCGTAGGTCACGCCGACGACCTGAGAGATATGCTTCATGATATTCTGAACGGTATCGACCAGGAACAGGTTATCGACGCCCTGCATCACGCAGGCAAGGCGCTCCAGACCCATACCGGTGTCGATGTTCTTTTTCTTCATCTCGGTGTAATTGCCCTTGCCGTCGGACTCAAACTGAGAGAACACGAGGTTCCATACCTCGACAAAACGGTCGCACTCACAGCCGACATGGCAGTCGGGCTTTCCGCAGCCCTTCTCGGGACCGCGGTCGAAGTAGATCTCGGAGCAGGGGCCGCAGGGACCGGAGCCGTGCTCCCAGAAGTTGTCCTCTTTACCCAGACGGACGATATGGGACGGATCAACGCCGACTTCCTTCGTCCAGATTTCGACAGCCTCATCGTCCTCTTCATAAACGGAGCAGTACAAAAGCTCCTCGGGCATCTCGAGCACCTTGGTAAAGAACTCCCACGCCCACGCGGTCGCCTCATGCTTGAAGTAATCGCCGAAGGAGAAGTTGCCGAGCATCTCGAAGTAGGTGCCGTGACGCGCGGTGATACCGACGCGCTCGATATCGGGGGTACGGATGCACTTCTGGCAGGTCGTGACGCGGTTACGCGGCGGCGTCACCTCACCGGTGAAATACTTCTTCATCGGCGCCATACCTGAATTGATCAGAAGCAGGGAGTTATCATCCTTCGGAATGAGCGGGAAGCTCGGAAGGCGAAGATGACCCTTGCTCTCCATAAAGGAAAGAAACTTTTCTCTGAGTTCATTCAAACCCATGTACTGCATGTTAAAAACCTCACTTTTCATTGTAAAGAGTGATCAGTGGTCAGTGAATAGGTATGTCAAGTAAAAGTATAATAACTGCTCACTGACCACTAACCACTTTTCACTAAAATAATAAAAGCCCGTCCCAAACATGGGACAGGCTGACCTGCGGTACCACCCAAATTGCCATATCACTGACGATATGACCGCTTGAACTCCTTTAACGCAGGAATACGCCGCGCTTTCACACGGAGGCTCCGGGGTGGCTGCGCTGTTGATCCGCGGGGTCTCGCACCAACCGACCTTTCTCTGAGCGGAGGCTCAACGCTCTTCCCTTCATTGCCAGAGCTATTATAGTACGTTTCCGCTGTAAAGTCAATAAGATTTTCACGAGAAAATCGGCTTGCACAGACGCTTTAGACCTACATATTATAATATATAAGTTTAGGTAGTAACAAATTCGACAGAATTATCCTTATATCGGTTAATTTTTTATCAAAAACTTGGAAATCAGCTGTGATCAACATTTTGTCATCAATTTTTTGTTGAATTTTCTACAGAGTGATGGTAGAATATTTATCAGCCTGAATTTAAATAAAAGTGGGGTATCGATGTGGCTACAACCGCATTTTATTCAAACAAGGACGAAATCTATAACACCTATCTCGGAAGCGACTTAGGCTTTACTTATACACCGGAGAGTACTACTTTCAAAGTCTGGGCGCCGTCGGCTGAACAGGTATTATTGAAGCTGTATTCTACCGGCTCTTTTTATGAAGAGGGTGCTCAGGTTCTCGGCATCAAGCAGATGCTCTTTGACGCGGTGACCGGCGTATGGTCGGCGACTATCGACGGCGATCTGAACAAGATCTACTACACCTATGTCATCAAGACCGAGAAAGGCACGCATGAAACGCAGGACGTCTACTCCAAGGCAGTCGGCGTTAACTCTCAGCGCTCCGAGGTCGTCGATATGGCTTCTACCAATCCCGAGGGTTGGGAGAATGACCGGCATGTTCTGCCCGACAGACAAACCGACGCGATCGTTTGGGAGATCCATGTACGCGACTTCTCCTCCTCCGACACCAGCGGCGTGAGTCGAGAGCATCGCGGTAAGTTCCTCGCCTTCACCGAAAAGAACACCGTGATCCCCTACACGAACTTCCCGACCTGCGTCAACTACTTAAAGCAACTGGGTATCACCCATGTACAGCTGAATCCCGTCTTTGACTTCGGATCCGTCAATGAAATCACAGGCGTAGAATACAACTGGGGCTATGATCCCGTCAATTATAATGTTCCCGAGGGCTCCTACTCCACCGACCCGTATCACGGCGAGGTACGAATCAGAGAGTTCAAGGAAATGGTAAAAGCCCTGCATGACGAGGGCATCGGCGTCATCATGGACGTTGTATACAACCATGTATACTCCACCGAGTATTCTCCCTTTGAGAGAACCGTACCCGGCTACTACTTCCGTATGCAGAACGGCAAGTTTCTCAACTCCTCGGGCTGCGGCAACGTAACCGCGACCGATAAGGTGATGTTCCGCCGCTTTATGGTCGATTCACTTCGCTACTGGGCGGAGGAATACCATATTGACGGCTTCCGCTTCGACCTTATGGCGTGTCATGATATTGATACGATGAATGAGATTCGTGCTGAGCTCGACAAGATCGATAAGCGCATCCTGATGTACGGTGAGCCGTGGACCGCCAACGACGGCGAGAACGGCATCAGCGGCGAGGACTGCTGCAATAAGGCGAACGCCAAGAAGCTCTCCACCCGCATTGGTATGTTCAACGACGATATGCGCCACGGTATCAAGGGCGGCTCCGACGATGACAGCAAGGGCTTCATCCAGGGCTCGACCCACAGTGCCTATAACGTTATCGCGGGTATGATGGGCGCTTCGTCCGTCACCTTCGGTAACTGGGCAAACGAGCCTTCTCAGTGCGTCACCTATGTCTCCGCACACGATAACCTCACCCTTTGGGATAAGATCCTGAAATCGAACTGGTGCGATGATTTCGATACCACCGACAGCCTGTATATCAGCCAGAATAAGCTTGCATCGGTACTGGTGCTCGGTTCTCTGGGTATCTCCTTTATGCTTGCCGGCGAAGAATTCGCCAGAACCAAGCACGGCGACCACAACTCCTACAAGAGTCCCGACTCGGTCAACTCCATCAACTGGACGCGTGCCGTTCGCTACAAAGAACTGATGGAATACTACAAGGGGCTGATCAAGATCCGCAAGTCGTTCTCCCCCATCCGCGACAATACCACCAAAGCGGTCAACGACGGCTACATCGTCTATAACGGAC
This sequence comes from uncultured Clostridia bacterium, assembly GCA_947166135.1. Lineage (GTDB taxonomy): Bacteria > Bacillota > Clostridia > Oscillospirales > Acutalibacteraceae > Ruminococcoides. Next base: position 31,859 of record CAMVDB010000005.1, read on the forward strand.
AGAGCATCAGCCTGACCGTCAAGAACGATAACGAGAACGAGTGGAGAATGATGAGCGTGATCATCAACAACAGCGATCATGCCTGCGTCCCGCAGTTCAAGTCACAGTACGATATGCCCAGCGGCTGGTATGTGATCGCTGACGCTGAAACAGCCGGCGATAAGGCGATCCGCAAATTTGATCCCTTTGCTAATATTCCCCCTCGCTCCGCACTGATCATCGTAGACGCAGAGAGCTACGAGAAGATCAACGGCGTTCCGACCTTTGAAGAACCCGTCAGGGAAATCGGGCTGAACATCGCGAAGGATATCATCCGATAATTGTTAATCATACTAATCCTTAATAAAAACCTTTATCATCTATTGCGCTATATTTCGTATAGCTTTGTTGGGCTCCTTGACAGGCGCCAGCCTGTCTGCGTCTCCCGTCGCGCTATCCGAAATATATCACTAATATCTGATTAAATCTTTTTATCAAGGATTAGTATAAGAGATCGTCAATTTGATATGAAATATGATGAAGTCATCCTCAAGAGCTTTGGGGATGACTTCTTTTTATAACTCGACGATCACGATATCGTTAAATTCTACTTTCAGCTGAGACATGACAGCATCCTTGATAATCAGCGGCGAATCGTCCTTCAGATCGGATTTTCTGACCGTTACGGTACAGCCCTTATCGGAGGCATAACATAAAGCGTCGGAGAAACCTTTCGCTGATAAGATGTTTTCAATATTATTCTGAGCAAGGATGCGTTCTTCGATCGCTGTCGCCGCCTTTACCGCTTCCGCCTTCGCTTCATCCGAGCTGTCGGCGGCTTGAAGGATCGTCTTGGATTCCTCCAATACCTGATCCTGTACCTGAGCCCGTTCGGTTCGGGATTTCGCAAGTTTCTGTTCCGGCGTCATTTCCTGAGAGGTCATCTTGATCTCGTCGGTCGTAGCCTTCGCGTCCTTGCTGACATAGGTCGCGGCGCCGAGCTCCTTGGAGCTTGGAGAGATCAGCGGCGTTCCGGAAAAGTGCCAATTCAGATATACCGCCGCTCCCAGCGCAAGTACCAGTGCTGATACCAGAATATGTTGCTTTTTGATCTTCATATTATCCTCCTATTTTGTAATACAAACTTTATCCGAGCGGATGTTCAGCGCCTTGGTGACAGCGTCCATTACACGAGAGGTAACGATCGGATCGTCACCGCCGTCACATACCACGACGACGCCGCGCACCTTCGGCTCGATACTGACGGTTTTGGTATCGGTATTCTTCAGATAAACGTTCTCGCCGCCGTTATCCATCGTCAAAAAGATCTGTGCCTTCCCTACTCCTTCGATCTGTGTAACGATATCCAGCAGACGATGTTCGGTTCGTTCGGCATACTTTTCGGCTGCGGCGGCACTTTTATCCGGTGACAGATCGACAACAGTTGTCAAAAGGATCAGCAGGATCGCCGCGACTCCGATGATGACTGCTATTTTGACAACTCGTTTATCACCGAGCAGTTCATTCAACCCTTTTCCCTTCCACATAGATCTCCGGCTCCTTTGACACATTCCTGTATATGATACTTCTCACGTCGTCAACCCGATCGACATACGCTTCACTCATATATATGATGACCCGTGACACGGTTATTCTACCTTGATCGGATATTTTCAGCGTAATGTTGATATCCTGGATCTCGATTCCTTCGTTACGGAGCAGTTCTCCCAATGATCCAACAAGGATATCCGCCGTCTGCTGCCCAACAGCATCGTTATAGTCCTGATCGGAATAACGGGGAACCGTGATCTCTTCCCGATCCGGTAACTCGGCATGAAATTGTCCGAAAGACGATGATAAACCTTGCAGCAGACTGCCGATAAAGAACAGGCCGATCACAAAGCTCATCACTCGACGGGTACGCTTCTGCGGGATCAGTACTGAAATCACACTGACCGCTACAGAGATCACACAAATCGTAACGCCCGTTGCCTTGAGTTCGTTCATCCCCCACCTCCGACACGGAGCATCGCCGCAGTAGAGATGATCAAAGCGGTCATCACAGCGATAATCACAGCCCTGATCAATGATACGACTGATGCTAAAGCGTTAAAGATCGGCGCCGTTGACGCAACAGAAAAAGCGTCTTGAACGACCTTTGCCGCGCCGAGTGCAAGCGACCAAAGCAATACGCGGATCAGTAAAGGAGCAAAAGCGACAAACAACGCGACAATCACGAACACACCCGCTCCCGAGCGCAGAAGATCGACGCTGCCCTTGACGGTTCGGTATGCTTCCGCTACGGATGAACCGACCAACGGAATCAAAGAGCTGAGCGTAAACTTTGCGGCTCGTCCCGCGAGAGATTCACCCGCAGAAGACAGCGCGCCGTTGAATCCGACGACTGCGGTGAATACGGTCATCGTGAAGGTCAACAGCCACTTCATCGCGTTACCCGTCATTTCGATCAGACCGTTTAGTTTAAGCCGGGAACAGACGCCCGATGATATCGACAGTGATAAAAAAATCTGCAATAAGGGAAATAGTACCGTAGACGACAGCCATGTCAGTATGCCCGAAATCCCCATTACCGCAGCATAATATCCCGTTGAGTCCACAACATGTCCGGAGAACACGAGCATACCCGCACTGAGCGCTCCATACCCCTGCAGCAGCTTGGTCGAAGCACCGATCACCTCTACCGTATCACTGATCAATCCGCTGACGGGCGGGATCATCACCGAGGCAACATACAGCGCCACTACGACTCGCATGATCTCTTGTGTATCGGTATATCGCAATGAATACGTATATGACTCGCCGATCGCAGACAGTATTATGACAGATATCAGAAGGAACAGTACAGACAAAGGTGTATTGCTGAATTTCTGCAACAATTCGCTGAGATAATCCATGATTGCCATTGAATCTATCCCGTTATTTATCACGTCATCGACGGAATCGATCCTGAGCGCTGACGGATCATCGCCCGCCTGTTCTTCCAGCTGTTCGATCTCATGATCAAATCCTGCCGTCTGAGCAGCAGATACATGACATGGAAAGACAAAAAGAAGCAATAACCCTGCGATAATCAGTACACGCTTCATGAGATACCACCGAGATTTCGGATCACCTGGATGATCTGCTCAAACAACGGTAAGGCAGACAACAATACCAGAACCTTACCCGCAAAAGACAGATTCGTCGAGAGTGACATCAGTCCGGCTTCGGTAACACAATCGCAGGTAAACTCCGTGATGTAACAAATGCCCATCACCTTGAAGAGAATTGTAAGCTTAGATGGATCTACGCCGCTTTCGCTGAGCAGATCGGATAAGCCAAACAACGTATCGGGTATATGATTCAGCACTGATAAAAAGATCAGTACACCGGACGCGATCGACATCAACATTGCGCCGTGAGGACTGTGACCGCGCAGCATCAGCGCGAGCACCGCCGTTATGACCGCTACGCCGCAAATCGTAAGAATACTCATCGTTATAACCCGAATGTATTCTTGACCGTAGTGAACAGGTCGCTGATCTGAGACAATACCATCATCAGCGCGACCACCAGACCCGCGATCGTCGTAAGTAACGCCTGTTCCTCGCGTCCGCTTCGGATCAAAAGCTGGTTGAGAATCGCCACGATGATACCGATTGCCGCGATCTTGAATATCATATCAACATCCATACTATTACCGTCCTTTGTTTTCGGTCACTATATCAAAAGCAGTGACACTACGATTCCTGCCGAAAGAGGTAAAACCTGATACAGCTTGGATTTCCCGATCACCTCTTCCCCTGCGTCATCCAGCTGTTCCTCTAATAATCGTGAATACATCGCTAAATGTCGCTGTTGGCTCTCGACATCCGACACGCCCATATTCCTGATAAAGTCAGAAAGGATCTCCCTATCCTTAGCTTTCAGGACGTAGTGAAAACGATCGATGAATTCAAGCCACTGAATATCAAACGACTTATCATAGAGAAAATCGTATCCCGCGAAATTATCGCTGAAAAGCTTACATAGATCGCTGTTTTCATACGCAATCATAATAGACGCCCTTTGAAACAGCGAGAGAAAGGAAGCGAGGGTATCTTTCCTTCTGATGAGTTTACGAGAATAATATGCGCCAATCAATGCGCCGCTGAACACGATCATCATGCACAGTATCAGCTTAATCATCCCCATCACCCTGATCAATGATCTTAGAGATTCTTCCGACTTGTCCCTTTCCGCTCAGAAAAACAACACTTCGGAAAGCGCCTGTATGCAGGAGTGAAGCCGTCGCTCTGCGCGTATACAGATCATCGATAGAGGATGCGTGTACCGAAGCGATAAAGGCAACACCGCAGCGTAAGGAGTCCCGTATCATCTGTAAATCGGAGCGCTCTCCGAGCTCATCACAGACGATTAACTCGGGACTCATGCTGCGAATCGCCGAGGTCACCGCCAGAGCCTTCGGATAACCGATGAAGATATCACACAAGCCTGTGTCAAAGCCGAATTTACCTCTGTTATAAGCCGTTAACTCGCCGCGCTCGTCCAAAACGCTGACGCGATGATGATAACCGAGATGGCGTGCATAGTCGCGGATCAAGGTCGTTTTTCCACTCCCGGGCTCACCGCAGATCAAAACACCTTTTAACGGGTCGACCTTATCGATCAAGCCTTCGGAACAGCCGAGCACATCCCGCGCAATACGAAAGCTCAGCGTCGTGACATCCCGAATATTGGTGATCCTTCCGTTCTGTACAACCGCTCTTCCGCTGAGTCCGACGCGCACACCGGAGCCGATCGTAACGAAACCGTTGTTGATCTCCTGCTGGTAAGCATAGACAGAATAGTCACACAGCCGAAGGATCGTTGATTCTATATCGCTGTGTGAGGAAATTACCGAATCAGCATTATCAGCCGAGTCGGACATGACGCCGGAATTCAATACGCCGTAATAATCCTTACCGCAATAAACTGTCACAGGTCTGTCCGAACGCAGTACGATCTCCGTTGCCTTATCTTTATACAGGTTTCTGCACTGCTGTAACGGCGAACGAATATGCGCAGGAAGTCGTTCGAGGATCTCATCAATGCTGTTATTCTCCATCATTTCACCGTCCGTTATTTTATGGTTGTAATACAGCATATGTAAATACGGACAAGATTAGAACAAAAAAATCCCTGCCATACAGACAGGGATTCGATCATGATTCAATTATCGCCGATCATATCGAGGAGTTCAGCTTCCGAGATGATCGTAATGCCGAGGGATTGCGCCTTTGTCAGCTTCGATCCGGCATCCTCTCCCGCGAGAACATAATCCGTCTTTTTCGATACGGAAGAAGAAGTCTTACCGCCGTTTTTTTCGATCAGCAAAGAGGCTTCCTTTCGACTCATGGTGGGAAGTGTACCGGTCAACACAAAGGTCTTGTTAAGGAAGATACCTTCCTTTTGCTTTTCCTGTAACGGCTTCATCTCAACGCCCAGTTCCTTAAGTTTGTTGATCAGATGCCTTGTACCTTCCAGATGGAAGTAATCATATACCGACTGCGCCATGACGGCACCGTAGCCGTCGATCGAGGAAATCTCCTCGACAGAAGCCTCAAACAGCTTATCGATACTGAGGAAATGCTCACATAACAGCTTCGCGGCTTTCTCACCGATATGGCGAATACCGAGAGCATACACCAGACGGTTGATCTCAGCCTTCTTCGACTTTTCGATCGAGGCGATCAGATTATTGGCGGACTTTTCACCCTTGCGTTCGAGAGCGGAGAGATCCTCCGCTTTCAGCTGATACAGATCGGTAAAGCTCTTGATCAAGCTCGCGTCAAGGAGCTGTTCCAGCACGGCGGGACCGAGCCCGTCAATATCCATCGCGTCACGAGAGACGAAGTGGATCAGGTGTCGGAGCAGCTGTGCAGGGCATTCGGTATTGGTGCAGCGGGTCACGGCTTCGCCTTCCTCTTTCACGAGCTTACTGCCGCAGGAAGGACAAAATTCAGGCAAGGTATAGACGTCAGCGCCATTAATATGGCGCACAACAGATAGCACCTCGGGGATGATCTCGCCCGCCTTGCGGATCAATACGGTATCGCCGATACTGACGCCGAGCTCACGGATGAAGTCCTCATTATGAAGGGTCGCGCGTGATACGGTCGTACCGGCCAGCAAAACAGGCTTGAAGATACCGACGGGTGTGATCGCGCCGGTGCGACCGACATTGACCTCGATATCGAGAAGTTCGGTCTCCTTCTCCTCAGGCGGATACTTATATGCCTCCGCCCATCGAGGGAATTTAGCGGTACTGCCGAGGAGCTCACGGTCGGAAAGGTTATTCAGCTTCACGACAGCGCCGTCGATATCGCAGGGCAGATCACCGCGATGCTCGTCGATCCGTGTGATCTCAGCGAGAACGTCATCGATATCATCAAAGCTATGGTAGAACGCCGTCGGGAAGCCGAGTTCAGTCAAATAATCCAGCGACTGAACATGTGTGACCGGCTCATAGCCTTCTGCAGCCTGAATATTGAATACAAAGATATCCAGATCGCGCTTCGCTGTGATCTTCGCGTCCTTCTGTCTCAGAGAACCTGCCGCAGCGTTTCGGGGATTCTTGAACGGCTTCTCACCGTTGTTCTCCTGTTCGGCTACGATCCTCTCGAAAGTCGCGACGGACATATAGACCTCGCCCCTGACCTCCAAAAAGGCGGGAGCGTTTTTAATTCGCTTGGGCAGACTCTTGATGGTCATGAGATTCTCGGTAACGTCCTCGCCGGTGGTACCGTCGCCTCGCGTCGATCCGCGGACGAATACGCCGTTTCGATATTCGCAGGATACCGATAAACCGTCGAACTTCGGCTCGACGACATACGCGGGATTCGGGATCACCTCGCGGACTCGCCGGTCAAAATCGCGTATCTCATCCGGAGAAAAAGAGTCGTGAAGGCTCTCCATCGGGACGGTATGCACGACGGGAGAGAACTTCTCTCCCCTGTTGCCGCCGACGCGCTGGGTGGGAGAATCGGGAGTGATCAACTCGGGATATTTCGCCTCGATATCCTCGAGCTCCCGAAGCAGCATATCGTACTCGAAGTCGGATATCTCAGGGTCATCCTGATTATAATAGCGGTCGTTATGATAATTGATCTCTTGAGCGAGCTGCAGAGCCCGCTTCTTCGACGTTTCAAAGTCCATAGATCACCTGCGCACCGAGGATGTGCCTTTCTCTCTGAGATAAGTGCTCTCGAGATCGGCGAGGTGAAGCTTTACTGCAAGCGGGTATTTATCATAAGCCTTGCTTACATACATACCGTTATTGTCGTCAAAGCCGCCCATGTGCCAGCGGATCGCCATCGCTTCATCAAGTCTGAGACGCATGAAGCGCTCGATCAGGAACACACTTTTCTCACCGTGACCGTAAGGGAAGGTATCTTCGATCGCATAAAAGGGAACCTTCTCCCACTGACCGGTCTCGTCATTCTTCACGTTACGAGAGGATACTTTATAGAACTGCGCTTTACATAAGTCGTGAAGAAGGGCACAGATCGCAAAGCTCTCCATGCTGTCGGTCTCTTCGTCAAAGTGCTTTTCGACCATCGTACGGAAAACGCTGACCGAATGCATGACAAGACCGTTCTCACATGCGCAGTGATACTTCGTACTGGCGGGAGCGGTGAAAAAATCGGTCTTTCGGATCCACTCCAACAACTCGGCAGCGCCGCGACGGGTGATATATTCATTATAGATCTGAATAAACTCTTCCTTCGCTGTCATATTCTTCTCATTTCCATTGATCTCAGCCATAATCTGCCTCACAGTAAATCTTCATTATATACAGCACGAGCGCCGCCGATGAACTTCGCTCTGGTTCGGGCGGATGCGACGAATGCTTCGCCGATCTTCTTTTGCGGCAGGCGCAGAGGAACAGCCGTCTCCTTCAGATGCATGCCGATCAGCGTACCGCCGATATCAACGCCTGCATCCGCCTTGATCCTCTCTACAATCACGGGATCATCAAAGCGCGCGTATGCCGTCGTTGCGCTGCTGCCGCCTGCCTTGGGCTGAGGAACCGCATTGACGATCGGAAGATTCAGCTTAGTCGCAAGCTCACGCTCGATCACCAAGGCACGGTTCAGATGCTCACAGCACTGAGCCGCGAGATAGATCCCTTTCTCCTTTAAAAGATCAAAGAAGCCGTCATAGATCGCCGCGGCAATATCCATACTGGAATGAGTGCCGATACGGTCGCCGCCGACCTCACTGGTGGAACAGCCGAGAACGACGATCGAACCCTCATGAAGCTTTGCAGTCTCGATCAGCTGTGTAAAGACCGCGTTTGTATCCTTTGTGATCTGTTCAAACATGTTATCACGTCCTATTCATTATAATACATATATCATATCAAATTATCAGAAGAATAATATTCTCATACAGATAAATAAAAGAAAAAGCGGGCACCCGTCAGGATGCCCGCGGCAAAAATCAATTATTCAGCATCCTCGGCAGCGAGAGCTTCTTCGACAGCAGGAACCTCGTCCTCGAGCTCGCGAATAACGGGCTCAGCGTCGGGCTCGACAACTGCAACGACCTCATCCTCTTCCTCTACGACGGGAGCGGGCTGAGAATCATCGGGAAGCAGAGCACGGATCGACAGGCTGACACGCTTCTTCTCGAAGTCGATACCGGTGATCTTAGCCTCTACCACATCGCCGACAGCAAGCTCGTCAGCGGGCTTCTCGATACGCTTGTTGGAGATCTGAGAAATGTGGATCAGACCGTCGATACCGGGAATGATGTTGGCAAATGCGCCGAAAGCGGTCAGACCGACGACCTTCGCCTTGACAACGGTGCCGACAGGATAATCTCTCTCAAGGATGACCCAAGGATTGTCCTCGGTCTTTTTGTAACCAAGAGAAATCTTCTTGGTCTCGGTATTGATGTCCTTGATGTATACCTCTACGGTATCGCCTACGTTGACGACCTCGCTCGGATGCTTGATACGCAGCCATGACAGCTCGGAGATATGGATCATACCCGAAACACCGCCGAGGTCTACGAACGCACCGTAGGAAGTCAGGGTGCGGACTACGCCGGTATAGGTCTTGCCGACCTCACAGTTCTCCCAGAACTCAGCACGCTTAGCGTTGAGTTCATCGCGGAGAACGCTCTTGATGGAGCCGATGATCTTTCTTCTTCTGCCGCGCTGAGAGAACTCGATCAGGCGGAACTGAACCTCCTGACCCTTGAGCTCCTCGAGATTCGCGTCACGCTCGAGAGCAGCCTGAGAAGCGGGGACAAATACACGGATATCGTTGGAAACGACGATAACACCGCCGGTAACGACCTCGGTAACAAGACCGGTCAGAACCTGCTTCTCGTCGTAAGCCTTCTGCATCTCCTCGAACCCCTTCTGGGCGTCAACTCTGCGCTTGGAGAGCATGATGGTACCCTCAACGTCGTTGGTCTTCATAATCAGCAGTTCTACACGATCGCCGACCTTGACAACTTCATCGGCGCTCTGAATCGGAGTGGATGATAACTCGTCAAATGGGATAAAGCCAGTCTGCTTTCTTCCGTCGACCTCGACATACACCTCGTTCGGTGTAATGCTCGCGACAGTACCCATAACCCTTTCATTAGTGTTCAAACTCTTCAGAGATTCTTCTAACATCTCCTCAAAGTTCTCAGTTTCGTTTACGCTGGATGTGATGTTTTCACTCATTGTATCCAGTACCTCCTTTATAATCCTTTCCGGTGTAGAAGCGCCGGCTGTCACGCCAATCAGCTCAGCCTCAGCATACATTTCTGTTTTAAGCTCAGCGGCTGTTTCGATCATGAAGCTTCGCTCACAGTTGTTCTTACAAATCTGATAGAGCTTATTTGTATTGGAACTGGAGCGATCGCCGATAATGATCATACAGTCGCATCGCTGTGACAGAGAGTGTGCCTCAACCTGTCTCTTTGACGTAGCATTACATATTGTATCAAATATTTTGGCATTTGTATATAGTTTTTTCAAAATTTTTAAACAATTTTGCCATATTTTTTTATTAAAAGTTGTCTGAGCAACCACACAAATGCTTTCTTTTTTCTCTGAAGGAATCATTTTATCCAATTCCTCCAGATCTTGTTCATTCTGAAAGATATAATAATTGCTCACACAGTTCGAAAGGATACCCTGTACCTCGGGGTGATTCTCGTCGCCCGCGATCAGGACGGTATAATCCTGTGAGCTCATTTTATAGACGATGCGATGGATCTTAGACACAAAGGGACAGGTCGCGTCAATATACGCAAGTCCCATATCGTTAAGCTCGCGATAAATATCCCGCTTCACGCCGTGAGAACGGATAATGACAGGTTGTCTGCCGTTGATCTCGTCGATCGAATCAACGGATACAACACCCATGTCGCTCAGTTCCTTGACGAGTTCTTTATTATGGATGATCGGGCCGAGCGTACCGCCGCCCTTCCCCTCCCGGGCTACGTTAAAAGCGATATCGACCGCGCGGTTCACGCCGAAGCAGAAGCCGGCAGACTCAGCGACAATGATCTCAGCCATGCTTCTTAGCCTCGGCAGCAGCGAGATCCTCTTCACGCAGCGCCTTGATATGATCCATGATGACACGGCTTGCGTTACGGAACTCGCGGGCGCCGCCCTTATCAAAGCCCATATCCTCAAGCGACAGCGGCTTGCCGTAGTGCATGACGAATCTGCCGTTGATAGCGGTATGACAGATCGGGATAACGGGAGTCTTGGTATCCCATGCGATCAGGCTGACGCCGTTCTTCGGGGGCAGAAATTCGCCGTCCTTCGATCGGGTACCTTCGATAAAAATACCGATCAGATTGCCTTCCTCCAGCGCCTTTTCAAAATGACGGATGGAGGAGGTATCGGCTTTACCTCTGCCGACCGGGAATGCGCCTAACTTACGCATGAACCAGTTGAGGAACTTATTTTGGAAAAGCTCCTCTTTCGCCATGAAGAGTACCTGACGCTTAAGACCCATACCCATAATGATCGGGTCGGACGCAAGGCGGTGATTGGAAGCGAGAATATATGAACCCTCAGCGGGCACATTCTCGACGCCTATATATTTCATGCGATGAACCAAGAAGAAAAACGGTTTCAGAAAGCCTCTCCAGAAAAAGTAGAAATGATTGCGTTTCATATATGTTCCCTCATGATATTCAGCAGTTTATTTACGGATGTTTCGAGGTCTTCGCCCGAGGTATCGACGATCACGGCGCTCTCGGCGGGCTTGAGCGGAGCGACCTCACGATGGGAGTCGGCGTAATCACGCTCGATCACGTCGCTGAGGATATCCTCATATTTCACGTCCATACCTTTCTCGATCAGCTCATCATAGCGACGGCGGGCTCTACACTCGGGAGAGGCAGAAAGGAAGATTTTCAGCTTCGCATCGGGAAGTACGACCGTACCGATATCTCTGCCGTCCATGATGACATTTTCGGTATGCGCCATATCGCGCTGGAGATCGAGCAGGAAAGCTCTGACCTCGGGGATTGCAGAAACAGCGGACGCCATCATCGAGATCTCCGGCGTGCGGATCAGACCGCTGACGTCCTCCCCGTCGAGCAGGACGATCTGCTCGCCCTTATCGTTGAAGGTCAGTTCAACGCGGATATCATCGAGCATCGCGGTAATCTCAGGCTGATTCTCTTTCGTATAACCTCTGCGTGAAGCGGCGAGACCGATCGCGCGGTACAGAGCGCCGGTATCCACATAGATAAAGCCGAGTTCCTTGGCGGCAAGGCGGGCGATGGTGGATTTACCTGCGCCTGCGGGGCCGTCGATAGCAATAGCGATAGACATAGTTTCTCCTTAATAACATCGGTCGGTGACCGGTATTTGATTACAAGTCTTAAAAAGCATTCTGTCCGGCTAATCTGCCGGTAGCATAGGCGATCTGTAGGTTAAATCCGCCGGTGTAGGCGTCGAGATCGAGCACCTCTCCCGCAAAGTACAGCCCCTTGACGAGCTTGCTCTGCATGGTACGGGGATCAACGTCCTTGACGTCTACTCCTCCGTGGGTAACGATCGCTTCGTTGATCGGTCGGAAAGAGCGGATAGTCACCTTGAACGCTTTCAGTGTATTCAACAGCGCCTTACGCTGTACGGCGGTAAGCGCATGACATTTTGTATGAGGAGGGATATCCGCGCGATCAAGGACTACGGGAATCAGCTTCTTCGGGAGCAGCTCTCCGAGAGAATTGATCATATCCTTGTTCGCAAACGCCGACAGGTCGCGCAGAAGCCGCTTATCCAGCGTTTCTTGATCCAAAGCAGGCTTCAAATCAATGATAACGGTATAACGGTTCGGCGACATATCGCGCATGTGGGCGCTTGCGGACAACACCATCGGACCGGAAATACCGAAATGCGTAAACAGCATCTCGCCGAAGTCGGAATAAATATCTTTATCTGTATGATTATCACGAACGGTCAGGGTGACGTTTTTCAGCGATAAGCCCTGCAGTTCGGGTATATCCTTATCATCGGTATTCAGCGGCACCAATGAAGGCAACAGGGGTGTGATGGCATGACCTGCGGATTTTGCGAAGGAATATCCGTCACCGGTAGAGCCGGTCGCCTTGTAGGACAAGCCGCCGCAAGCAACGATCACGCTGTCGGAGAGGATTTCTCCGTCATCCAGACGAACGCCCTTGATAAAGCTGTTCTCGATCAGCAACCCCTTCGCTTCTCGGTGGATGATCTCTACCCCGAGCTCAGCAAGCCAATCGCGGAGGGTATCGACCACATCCGCAGCCTTGTCTGATTCGGGAAATACACGGTTGCCGCGCTCGACCTTTGTTCTCAGTCCTCGTTCTTCAAAGAACGCGACGGTATCATAACAGGAGAAGTTGTTCACGGCACTGTAGAGAAAACGCGGATTAGCCGTTACATGAGCGATAAATTCATCGTTATCACAAAAGTTCGTGATATTACAACGACCCTTGCCGGTGATAGCGAGCTTTCTTCCGACGCGTTGATTCTTCTCAAGCAACACGACGCGCGCGCCGTTCCCGGCGGCAGTACCTGCCGCCATCATTCCCGCGGGACCAGCGCCGATAACGATCACATCAGCTTTCATGCTTGTCCTCAACAGCTTTCTCGGTATTGCCGAGCGCGTAAACGTTCTGTTCCTTCCAAACCTCTTCCAAAGCGGCAAAGGTATGAATGATCTCATCCTTGCGTTCGATAACGATGGCGACCAGCAGGGCGTTGATCAGGCTCAGCGGTGCAACGAGTGTATCGACAACAGATGCAATATCAGATCGAGCCAACAGTACCTCGTCGGCATTCGCAACCAGCGGGGAGATCATGCTGTCGGTGATCGCGACGACCTGAGCGCCCCGATCATGGGCGAAGTTCATCGCTTCAACAGCCATCGTAGAATAACGCGGAAAGCTGATCCCGATGATCACATCCTTGTCAGAGATACGGAATAGCTTCTCAAAGGTAGTCGTTTTTGAGGTAGAATCCAGAACATGGACGTTACCGAAAATCAGATCGAGGTAATATGCGAGAAATCCGGCAATATGGGAAGCGGACTTCACGCCGAAAACATAGATATTCTCGGCATTGATGATCGCGTCGACGGTCTTTTTAAAATCCTCGCGTGAGATCTCGTCGATGGTACGTTTGATCTTGTCGATATCCTGATTGAGAACACTCTCGACAACGTCATCGTTGCCGATACGACCGGTGGTCACCTCGATACGCTGCATCGAATTCAGCTTATCGCGGATCATTTCCTGCATCGCCTTCTGCAGATAGGGATAGCCCTCGTAGCCGATCTGGGTCGCAAAACGCACCACGGTACTCTCGCTCACCCCGACGACTTCGCCGAGCTTGGCGGCAGTCATAAAAGCCGCTTCATCGTAATGTTCTTCGATATAGGAGGCGATACGACGCTGACCCTTGGAGAAGGTCTTGCGCGACAGATCGATCCTGACTAACAGATTTGATACCATATTATCACACTCATTTCATAAACCATCTTTCATTTTATCACATCTACTTGCAAAATACAATAATATTTTGTCAAATTCTGTGGGTTTATGAAATTTTTTCAACATAAAACTGCATAATCGCAGATATCAGTCGTCCTCAGCTCTGATAAGAGGTATTTGCTGATATACTTCGGCTACCTTATCGCGCATCCATAATGCCGGAGTGACACGAAGAGAGTAACCGTAACCGTTGTCGCAAGCCCAGTCGAAGGGCTTTGCCTGAGGCAGTCCGTAGACGGCAAGCAAGGTATTCATGACGCCGCCGTGGGTGATGATCGCAGCGTCGGTGTTGCCGGTCTTGATCAGTCCGTCAACGATACTCTCGAACATGATACAGATACGACGTGTGAAATCGGCGTTGCTCTCCCCTCTCGGCGGCTTGACGGAGTTGTCGCCCGCGAGCCACTTCGCGAAATCCTCATTACCCTTTAACTCGTCAGCCGAACGGTTCTCCCATTCACCGAAATGATATTCCGAAAGCTGATCGATCACCAACGGCTCGATGTTCGGATAGATCAGCCGGGCGGTTTCAACACATCGCTTCAAGGGAGAAGTAAACACAACCTTCGCGTAGGGATAATCCATAGTCGAATCCAGCCTTTGGATATCCTTTTTACCCTCTTCGGACAGTGCAACATCTGTAACGCCGATGTATCTGCCCATTAAAGTCGGACTGATCGCGCCGTGACGAATCAGATGGATATAATAAGATTTCATGACAGCACCTACTTTACAAATTGTAGATTTTAGCTTATACTATTTGTATAAGGAGTGATAAGATGAACCGTGACTTTGCACGTATTATTACATTTTTAAGGAAAGAACGCAACCTAAGCCAGAAGCAGGCGGCACAGGAATTGGGTATCTCTCAGGCTCTGTTATCGCACTACGAGAAAGGCATCCGCCAATGCGGTCTGGACTTCGTCGTCAAGGCGGCTGAATATTACAACGTCAGCTGTGACTATCTGCTCGGCAGAACAGTAGACCGAGAATATGACCTCAGCGAAAACGCTTCGGAAGCAGAGTCAAAGAAGCAGAACGCCGCACAGATCGTCAACAGAAGGCTGATCGGAAGCATGCTAAGGGTGATCTACGATATATCCGCCTCCGCTAAAAACCGCAGACTGGACAGAAACGTCACCAACTACTTCATGCTGTGCGTTTACCGTATGTTCCGCTGTCTTTACGCCGCAAACAAAAATAATCCCGATGAAATGTTCACCGTTCCGAAAAGTGTATACAGCGGATACAGCAGCTCAGCAATGTCAAAATGCTTTGCAGATATCGAAAGTATGACGAATCACGAAAGTGAAAGCTATCTCAATTCACTAGGAACGATAGAGCTCTCTCCCGAGAAGCTCGCCGAAGAATATCCTGATTCTGCCGGCGAGATCTTCAATGTCATTCGTCAGGCGGAAAATACGCTGACCAAAATAAAATACTGAAAAACAAGACAGGTGGGTCAATCGACCCACCTGATTTTATTACACGTCTGTCGTTAATTATTGTTATTAGCAGAGGTAGTGGTCTTTTTAGCGCCGCGGGAAACCTTGATGGTGATCTCGGAACCTGATTCAACCTTATCGCCCGCCTTATGGCTGACATATTCGATGACCTTGCCCTCGGCAACGGTATCGCTGTAATCGACATCCATCAGCGCGACCAGTCCGGCACCGGTGATCTCCTCCGCTGCTGCCGTAGAGGACTTGCCGACGACATCGGGCAGGGTGGTCATCTGCGGTCCCTTACTGACAACAACATACAGGATGTTATCGGAATCGCTGACAATCGGATCACCCGCGGGAGGCTCCTGCGAAATAACGCTGCCCTTGGGAACAGTATCGCTGAACTCGCCGTCAGCGCTCTTCTTGACCTTGCCCTGGAATGCCTTGACGACGTCCTCGTACTTCTGACCGACGTAGTTGGTCATAACGGGACCCGTCCACGCCTCAGTCGGAGGCGCGATGGTCATGGGAGCGGTGGAGCCGTTCGTAAACAAGCCCATCATCGGATTTGTAGGTAACCAGAACAAACCGACCGCAGAGAACAGCAGAAGCGCTACGATCGTCGCAACCAAACCGACAGCGGTGGGATTCACACCGGAGCGTGCGCGCTCGCCCTCGGTCTTGATGGGCGTCATGCTGGCAGTACGGGAGATCTCATCCTGGATCGCCTGAACCGTAGAGGATACGGAGAGCTGTGCTCTGAGCTCATCAAAATCAGCAATACGCTGGTCAGCCTTCATCTGCAGACCGTTCGCGAGAGCGGTCACGACATGGGGCGGCAATCGCTTGACGGTCGTGGTGCTGATCAGGAGGCGCGCGTCCTTCTCTCGCTCCTTGGCGCTAGCCGGGAGATTTCCGGTCAACGCATAAAACAGCGTAGCAGTCAAGCCGTAGATATCCGTCGCGGAATCCAGTGGAAAATTATCAAGGTACTGCTCGGGTGCGGCACAGCCGCTGTAGAGCTGAGATTTCAGCATCGTACCGCGCTTACGCTCATTTTCGGTGCTGAATCCGCCGAGCTTGAGCTTACCTCCGGCTGTTACATAAAGATTTGAGGGAGATACGGCGTAGTGACCGACACCGAGCTTGTGAAGGTTCTCGATCAGTGTGATGATCGGCATAAAGAGCGGACGGGCGGAATCCCACTCGAGATGACCGCCGCTGTGCTCAACATAGTCGGTAAAGGACAGCAGGTCGTCGTTCTCTTCGATGACATAAGCGGTATTATTCTCAGCGAATATATCGACGATCTCGATCATCGCGCTCTTGTCGCTGAGGGTATTGACTGTTTCATAATAACTGCGAAAGTCAGAGAGAGCACGGTCAAAGCTCGCTCTGTCCTCGGATTCGACATACAAAGAGGTTTCATCCTGTTCTCTGTCGAACAGACCGATCGGCAGGAACTCGCGGATCGAAAGCACGGTGCCGTTCTCTTTATCATAACCGAGATAACGGGTGCTCTCACCGTTGGTCTCAAGATTTTTCGCTACTACATATTTATTATTCAATACAGTACCGTAAGGCAGAAACGGTGCTGACTGCTTCTCGGAATTATTAAAACCGCAGGTCTCACAGACCGCATCGGCGGCGGGAATCTCATTTAAGCAACCCATACACAAAGGCATTTCGTTGTCCCCCTAAAGAAAATATTCATACAAAATAGTCATACTGACTCGATTTTCCAAAACATTATAACACAAGTAAAATGGCATAATCAAGGCTATAAGTGAAATATGATATTACAATATTGTAAAAACTGAATAAATATCAGCGATTGTTTTCGGCATATTGCACCGAGGTAAAGGATATATGACCAACGAACGTAAGCCAATGGATATTGAGTGATCTCCTGATTGTGCGGATAAAAGCAATTGACAAATATGAATGATTATGTTATACTACACAAAGAAATCAGAAATGCAGATGTAGTTTAGTGGTAGAACTTCAGCCTTCCAAGCTGACCGTGTGGGTTCGATTCCCATCATCTGCTCCAAAAGACTAAAGGATGTACCCTCCTCGGTACATCCTTTTTTATCAGAAAAGGGAGCGTCACGGAACGCTCCCTTTTGCTTACTGCTGATTACCGTCGATACGGTAGATCTCCTGGTTGTCGATGTCGATATTCGGAATGATGACGGGCTGGATGCCGCAGTTGGCAGTCACGGTAGTGATCAGCGCCTTGGCATACGGGAACAGCGACTTGAAGGTCTCGGTATGGATCAGCTCTTTCTTCTCCTTTTCGTCGAAAGCAAAGATGCCGACGATGACGATATGGATCTTGAACTGATCGGGGTTCTCCTTATCGTGGACCTCGATATCGAAGGTGCCCTTAGCGACGTTCTTTCCTACGGCATACTGTACCTGATAAGAATACTTGTTGCCCAGTGCAATCTTGGTGCCGTTCTCCAATTCATTGACAAATTCGATTTTATCGACCTTATACGCTTGTAGATTTACAATTGACATGATCAATTCTCCTTTCGGAAACAAAGTCGTTTATTTATCAGCCTTTTGCTTTTTGATAACCTTCAGTCGAGAGAATTCCTCTCTGTCCTTCTCGTCGAGCGCGTCAGTAATGAACTTCACATCATCCTCAAACTTAGGGATCATGATGTTCTTCAGCGCGTTCGCGCGCTTCTGAGTCTGCTTGATCGCGACAGCCAGACGATATACGCTGTTTTCGATCTCGGCAAGCTCTACGGTCAAATTTTTCGCCTGCATGAACAGCGATACCGCCTCGTCGAAGCGGGCGTTCGTAGAATGCAGGCCGTAATGCAGCTCGCTTTCCTCGGGCTTCCCGATCGAGAGGATAGGAATCTCAACACCCATGATCGAGCGGGAATCCATCGTCACGGAGGTATCGAACGGAATTGTCTTGGACAGTTCGTTACAGAAGCCGAGGGTGATATTCGCTTTCTCCAGCGCCTTATAAGCATCGGCGAACGCATCGTCAATGCTGCTCTGGATAGCTGAGGCACGGTCGATCAGCGCCATCATCTCACGAATCAGGATATTACGCTTTTTATCCATCAGCTCATAGCCGACCTTCGCCAAAGCCAGCGACTTCTTCGTCGCCATCAGATTACCTTTTGTTGGTACGGCATGCTGCGCCATGCTATCACCTCACCTATTATAAAATATAGAGGGTTCTCCCCTATCGATTATTTACCGTAGTACTTATCGAGCAGCTCGTCGTCAACACGATCCAGCTCGCTGCGAGGCAGCGTAGACAAAAGCTTCCAGCCTAGATCGAGGCTTTGACCGATGTCGCGATCCTCGTTAAAGCCCTGATTGATGAAAGTGCTCTCGAACTGTCTGCCGAACTCGATATACTTCTTATCAGTATCGGAGAGCTCCTCCTCACCGATAACGGACGCGAGCGAACGCGCGTCGATGACCTTCGCATAGCTTGCGAATAGCTGATTAGACAGTGCGGGATGGTCGGATCTGGTAAAGCCCTCGCCGATACCGTCCTTCATCAATCGGGACAGCGACGGCAGAACGTTGACAGGCGGATAGATGCCCTGATTCTGCAGTCCGCGATCGAGAACGATCTGACCCTCGGTGATGTAGCCCGTCAGATCGGGCACCGGATGCGTTATGTCATCGTTCGGCATGGTCAAAATCGGGATCTGGGTCAGAGAACCTGTCGAGCCCTTGATCATGCCGGCACGCTCATACATGGACGCAAGATCGCTGTACAGGTAACCGGGATAGCCCTTTCGTCCGGGGATCTCGCCCTTACTTGACGAGAACTCACGCAGAGCCTCGGCATAAGAGGTCATATCCGTCATGATGACGAGGATATGCATATTCAGCTCAAAGGCGAGGTACTCAGCGACCGTCAGCGCACAGCGCGGGGTCAGGGTACGCTCGATGATCGGGTCGTTACTGAGGTTCAGGAACATCGTAACATGCTGCATAACGCCCGCTTCCTCAAAGCTTTTTTTAAAATAGTCGGCAACGTCGTTCTTGACGCCCATAGCGGCGAATACCACGCCGAAGTTAGACTCATCCGCACCGGTGATCTTCGCCTGGCGGACGATCTGCACCGCGAGCTCGTTATGCTTCATACCCGAACCGGAGAAGATCGGCAGCTTTTGTCCGCGGATCAGCGTAGACAGGGTGTCGATACTCGAAATACCGGTATTGATATAGTTTCTCGGATAGATACGGGAAACCGGATTGATCGCGGTGCCGTTGACATCGCGTTTCTTAACGGGGTAGATATCGCCGAGTCCGTCGATCGGTCTGCCTGCGCCGTCGAGGATCCTGCCGACGATCTCGGGAGATAAAGGCATCTCCATCGGATGACCGGTCAGTCGGGTGGTGGTGTTATCAAGGCTGATATCCCGCGTACCCTCAAAGACCTGCACGACGATGCGATCGCCCTCGATCTGTACGACACGTCCCTGACGGGATGTGCCGTTATCAAGCTTGATATCGACGATCTCTTCGTATGATACGCCCTTGACGCCGTCAATAACGACCAGAGAGCCGTTGATTTCTTTAACGCCTACATATTCTATGATCATGAAACGGCTCCCTCCTCAGCTTACTATATTCCGGATCTTTTCATCGATATCCGCGATGTACTCGTCGAACATGCCGAGATTATCATTCGGGATATCGTACTTGATCCTAGTGACTTTTTCAAACAGACCCGCTTCGATGATGCGCTTGATCGGAATGTTGCGCGCGACAACGGTCTTTGCCTGCTCATACAGATGCAGGATCACTTCCATCATGCGCTTCTGTTTTTCGAGCGGGACGTATGTATCGTCCTTATGGAACGCGTTCTGCTGCAGAAAACCGACGCGGATGATCTTCGCGATCTCAATGATCAGCTTCTGGTCATCGGGAAGAACGTCCGAGCCGATCAGCTTGACGATCTCCATAAGGCGGTTCTCCTCCTGCAGGAGCGCCGAGATGCTGTTGCGGTACTCGATAAACTCTCTGCCGTAATGCTCATCATAATACGGATCGAGGTCGGTGAAGTACTCGCTGTAGCTGTCCATCCAGTTGATGGCGGGATAATGGCGGGCGTACGCGAGAGACTTATCCAGCGCCCAGAAACAGCGGGTAAAACGCTTGGTATTCTGGGTGACAGGCTCGGAGAAGTCGGAGCCCTGCGGCGATACCGCACCGATGATGGTGACGGAACCCTGAGAACCGCTGAGCACATCGGCTCTGCCGGCTCTCTCATAGAACTCGGACAGTCGCGAGGGAAGATACGCCGGGAAGCCCTCCTCGGCGGGCATTTCTTCCAATCGGCCGGAGATCTCTCTCAGCGCCTCCGCCCAGCGGGAGGTAGAATCCGCCATGATCGCGACGTCATACCCCATATCACGGTAGTATTCAGCTAAAGTGATACCGGTGTAGATGGAGGCTTCACGAGCCGCGACGGGCATGTTAGATGTGTTGGCAATCAGGGTGGTTCGGTCGGTCAAGGGTCTGCCGGACTTCGGGTCGATCAGTTCGGAGAACTCCTGCAAAACCTGGCTCATCTCATTGCCGCGCTCGCCGCAGCCGACATAGACGATGATATCCGCGTCGCACCACTTGGCGAGCTGATGCTGGGTCATGGTCTTGCCGGTGCCAAAGCCGCCGGGGATCGCCGCCGTGCCGCCCTTGGAGATCGGGAACAGCGTATCGATGACGCGCTGACCGGTGATCAGCGGGACGGTAGGCGTCAGGCGCTGTGCAACGGGACGGGGCGTGCGGATCGGCCAGCGCTGCACGAGGGTCAGCTCGTGAATCGTACCGTATCGATCCTCTAATTTCACGATGACATCGTTGAGCTTATAACAGCCGTTCGGCTTTACTTCAACGACTTTACCGCTGAGCAGCGGCGGCACCATCATCTTATGGGTAATGATCTGTGTTTCGGGACAGGTGGCGAAGACCTCGCCGCCCTTGAGTTCATCGCCGACCTTCACGGTGACGGTAACGTCCCATTCCCTCTCGGTATCGAGAGAGGATACCTGAGAGCCGCGGTTGATGAACGCGCCGACTTCCTTCTCAATCTCGGCGAGCGGTCGCTCAATGCCGTCAAAAATATTGTCGAGGATACCGGGACCGAGCATCAGCGTCATTTGGGTATGGGTTCCCTCAACGGGATCGCCGGGCTTGAGTCCGGTGGTCTCCTCGTAGCACTGGATCGTAGTAAACTCGGAGGTGATACCGATGATCTCGCCGACCAGTCGCTGCTTACCGACGTAGACCATCTCCATCATGGAGAACTCGGTCGCATTCTTCACGATAACGACGGGGCCGTTGATGCCGTATATTACATTTGCCATCGTTACACCACCTTCAAGCCTGAGTTTTCGTTAAACCACGCGTACTGATCCGTCAGTCGGGTATCAAGGGTATCGTCGAGCATGATTCCCCGAGCGGCAATATGTGCCTTGACGCCGCCGATCAGGATATGGTTGTCGACCCTGATCTCGGCACCGGAGAGCTTCGATTCGATCAGAGCGCGCTTATCTTCATCAGCGGGAGCAATATAAACAATGCATTTACCGTCGCCCATATTATGCGCGATCTTTCCCAAAGATGTGTTCAGAAAACCGATATAATCATCGGACGCCGCAAAGCTTCTGAGCTTCTCCTCTGCCTTGCGGAACACCTCATCACGGATCACCTCGCGCTCCGAATACAAGCTGTTCTTCAGTTCAAGCTGCTTTTTCGCGACGCCGTTTACGATCGCGGCGGTGCGCTTGGTAACGTCGGCACGGATCAACTCATAGGCGTCGTTGAGGCCCTGCTCGGTCGCCTGCTCAACCTTCTCGTTCTTGTACGCTTCGATCTCACGGGAGATCTGCGCCATATGCTCCTGCGCATCCTGATTGATCGCGTCAAAGAACTTGCTTTCTTTCGTATTATCGGATGCAGACCAAAGAGAAGCTTTCAACTTCTGCTTACCGGTCTTGTTATTCTCTTTCAGATCCTGCTTCAACTGCTCCTTCTGCTCTTCGGCATTCTGATAGATCGCAGTCAAAAACTTGGAATCATTGTGGTTGTCGTTCATAATTCACCTTCTCTTGGCGTTTGCGTCAGCTCATATCGACGCCGATCGCGTCCTTCACGTACTTCGTGATGCTGTCCTTCGTCCGTCCGTTTCCGTGGCGGTCGGGGATCTCGATGATCAGCGGTCGCTCGAGATGAAGCTTCAGATCATATACTGTATCACGGATCAGGTTCAACAGCGTAGATGTGATCAAAATAACAGCGATATCTTCCTCCTTGACCAGCGAACTGAGCTTTTCGCGGAGTTCGTCCTCCTTATGGAGCACAACGCCGTCCACACCGGACATACGCATCCCCATCAGGGTATCAACGTTATCGCTGAGTAAGTACATTCTCATGGTTATCAGAGGCTGGTGAGGATCATGATGGAGATCAGCATGCCGTACAGCGCACAGCCTTCACCGAGCGCAACGAAGATGATCGACTTACCGAAGTTCTTGGGATCTTCGCTGGTAGCGCCGATCGCCGCGGGAGCAGAGCCGCCGACAGCGATACCGCCGCCGATACAGGACAGACCGGTAGAAAGACCCGCAGAGATATAGCCGAGGCCCGCGGAGGAATTAGCCGCAGCCTGAGCCGCTTCGCCCGCGCCCGCTGCGTGAGCGACGATCGGGCAGATCAGACAGAACGCGGATACCGCGCAGAAGGAGAAGATCTGGCTCAATACAGCCTTCTTGGGGCTCTTGCCCTTATTATACGCTCTCATGCAGAGCAAAACGGAAATCACCAGAAAAGCGGCGGGAATAAACATCAATAAATACTGTAACATAATAAATTACCTCCAAATTAAGCTATATCTTTGACGGTGACGGGCTCGAACTTTCTGCCGTCGCCGATGTAGAACCTGCTGAACATCTCGTAGTATTCAAGTCTGAGAACCTGGATACCGACGAGGAGCGCTTCCAGCGCCATGACGAGGATGTTGCCGATCACGACCGTGATCCAGTAGCCGACCGGCCCGAACATGTTCGCGAGGACAAACACAACGGTCATCATGCCCGCATGAACAAGGATGAACGCGCCGACGCGCAGGAAGCTCATGGTGTTGGTCACATAAGACAGCGCGACCTCGAACATCTCGAAGATATTATCGACCACGAACGAACCGAAACTTCCTTCAAACAATTTTCGCTCTCCCCTGATCAGCTTAGACAGCGGTTCACGGAAGAAGACCAGAAGCAGCGGTATCACGATCAGGCAGATGATATATGCGGGATTCATGATGGACACACCGAACAACATATTGCAGCCCAGACCTGCGACCAGCGAGGTGTAAAACACCAGACCCGCTACGCCGTTCACTCCGAACAACGCGCCTCCGATATCTCTCCTCTTCAGGTTTGATACGATGTTGAGGATCATCGCGATGATCAGCAGAACGATACCGATCCCGACAGCGCCGAAGATCAGGATCATGGTCGTATTGCCGTCCATGACCTCTACGGGCTTCTCTTCAAAGCCAAACAGCGATCTATAGACAGGATCGAGCATATGCTCAAAGCCGAACACCGAGCCGAATACACAGCCGAATACCATCGAGCTGATCGAGCACGGGATCAGGAGAGCGCCAAGCGGCATCTTCATCTTTTTATACATGAAGATCGCCGCGATCAGCAGCATCAAGCCATGGCCGACATCGGCGAACATGATACCGAATAGTAATGTATACGTCAGCGCAATGAACCACGAGGGGTCGATCTCACGGGCATTCGGCAAGCCGTACATCGCG
The DNA here is from genome assembly GCA_947166135.1 of uncultured Clostridia bacterium. Taxonomy (GTDB): domain Bacteria; phylum Bacillota; class Clostridia; order Oscillospirales; family Acutalibacteraceae; genus Ruminococcoides. Next base: position 56,144 of record CAMVDB010000005.1, read on the forward strand.
GTATAATACTCGAACGGCCTGAAGAAAAAGCGGTTCTTCAGCTTCACGGGCGGTGAGTGCTTTACCTCATCCTCCGCCTTCGTGAAGGTGGCCTCCACGCTCTCAATCGGAGAGAGAAGGTCTTTTATCTGTCCCTCATACTCGGCAGGGATCCAGCCGACCAGCACAAAGCTTTTTTTATATTTGCAGGCATGATTCTTGATCGACAGGAAGGCGTGATGCTTACAAAGCGTGGAGAAGATCTTGAGGATGCCGTTCTCATGATCCTTGACATAGGCATCGATCTCACCGTTCAGCTTCTTGATCTCGGCTGTCAGGTCATCTTTGAGTTTTGTCTGCTGTTCGACATATATTTCGGGCTTTTCGTGGATATCGGAGATATCTACGTGCTCAAAGAACATTCGAGAGAACAGACGGTCGACGTCATCCGCCTTACTTTGCGGCGTGACATAAACGCCCCAGTAATAGGTCCCGTCGTTAGAACACGGGAAGAAGTCAATATACGGATTATCGCTGTAGTTCTGCAGCTTTACATAGCTGTCCTTGGGGAGCTTACCGAAGCGGGTGATGATATACTCGCACTCATAGATCTTGAAAATATCGATATCCAGACCAATGAAGTGCTTCGCTTTCGCGATATTCGCCTCGCTTGTATCAAGCTCCGCCTGCAGAGCGTCCCTCTTCTCGATCAGTTCTCCGAGACGGGCATCGGTCTCGTCGATGAACTGCTTCATCTCGGCGGGACTCATGTTATCATACTCGGGCGCGTCGACGATCTTCGGCCTGATGCCGGAGCCCGCCATCAACACTCTGAGCTTATCGAGCAGGGGCGCGTAATCGTTAGCGGTGTTCACGGGGAGCAGCTTCTCTTTATCGGAGAAGAAATCCGCCGTTTCGTCGGGCTGGAATACACCCGTTCGCCCCAGAACGGAAACAACATCATCGAGATCACGCAGCAAGCCGATGACGTTGACTAATTTCATTTTTGCAAGTGCCATGGTATCACCTCACCTTACAGTACGAGAGTTTCATAAATGCTGTCAGGTTCCATCGAATACCTGACCCCCTCGATAATCGCAATGACATTTGACAGCTCTGTCTGTGACAGAATATAAAACGCAAGCAGAACGATCTCGGGATTTGTCGAGAAGTACAGCTGATGCCGACACATCTCGTACCGACCCTGCACCGCCATCTCGCTGTCGGAATAGACGCTCTGTGCCTTCTTACCGACGGAGGTATGCGACAGTTCCTCGCGGACATCCTCGAAGGAATCCTTTGAGAGGATCTTCTCCAGCCGCTTACCTGTCAGATTACCGTAATGCAGCAAATGAGATCTCACCGCTTCACTGTTCATATGATAATACTTCTTCAGTCGGATGATACGCGAGTAGTTGTGGTAATCGGACAAGGTATCAAACAGGCTGAGAAGCTGGTTTTTCTCTTTTTTCTTCTTGATCTTTGAAAGATCCTGATACAAGAGCGCGAGGCTGTGGTTCTCGAGCGCGTCCTCGATCGCGGCGAGGTCGTAGTCCCCTATCTCATTCGGCGGAAAGCGCTTGATGATCTGATCGTAATCGGAGTGCTCCAGCGCCGAGAGCAGATCATGATGATCACGGACAGCCGACAGCTTCTCAAGCTTGATATCCGTATGCTGTATAAAGAACAGCGGCAGAGAGAAAAGGTACTCCTCGGGACGGTTGATCGACAGGAGCGTGATGAACTTCATCAGCTCGCGGATCTCGATCAGCCTGAGTCCGTAGCGCGTTACGGGCGTGTTGCCGCCGTTATATTTACAAAAGCGCAGGAAACTTTCAAACTGCTTTTCGCGCATGATGTTCTCCAGATTACCGCGGTGAACGTCGTTGCTCACCTTCTCCAGAGAGCTCTGAAAATGAGTGTATGTTTTCAGATACTGAACCACCTCGCCGACGGAGCCGCACTTGACCATCGCCTGATAGTCCTTCTCCTTGAGCCGATTGCCGTACTGGGATTTGACCTTCGCGGTGATCGCTGAAGCGGGATCAATAATCGCCATACACTCACCACCTTTCTGTATTATTCGGCAAAGGCTTACGCCAATGCTCTCTTTACGATCTCATCGACCCACTTGTCCGAGTTCTGCTCGTACAAGCGGTACATCTCCGCCTTTACGGAATCGGTCCGTTCCTGATAATCGCGGATCTTCGCGTCGGCGCGGGACTGCTCGACGGCGATATTCTTCTCTACGCGGTCCTTCGCTCTCTCGATAAAATCGTTGTAGATCTGCTCCCTGAGCTGTTCTACCTCTTGTTCGCTTTTCTCTTTTTCTAATTTGGCATTTTGCTCGATTTCTCGGGCTTTTTCATCCATTTCGATGATTTTCTTCAATAGATCCTGCATAATCGTCCTTCTTTCGGGTGACGAAGATCGACTCCGCCTTTTATGCCTCATGTATTATAACGCAACAGATCGTATTTTTCAAGTATTATTATACGATTCGACAGAAAAGCCCATAGCTGAAGCTACGGGCTGTTAATCAGTCTGGATAATATTAATTTGCGGGGATGATCGGAAGCTCGTATTCATCCTGAGGAATAATCGGGACCTCCTCATGATGAGCGGGCTCTTCCTTCCCTTGATTATTGCTTTTATAAGTATCGGATTTTGTATTGCCCGAGGATTGTTCGGAGCCGCCGCCGGAGGAGGTACCGCCGCCGTTCTGCTCAGACTGCTGAGAATCGTCGGAACCGCTGTTCTGAGCATCTACATTATTATCGGTCTTCTCGGACTTATCCTCGGACTTCTTCGAATCGGTCTTTTTTTCAGCGGCGGTGGTTGGATCGGTCGCCGCCTGTGTAGGTGCCTGAGTTGCGGCGACGGTCTCAGAGGGCTTCGTTTTATCGTCCTTTTTATCTTCACCGCAACCGGTCAATAAAGCACTGCACATGATCAGTGCGATAATCGCTGTGATTATTCTTTTAGGCATCGTATTCATCCTTTCTTATCAGTCGTCGATCGCGCCGATATTCTTCAATTTAGAAATCACATCGGCAACATCCGCTTCGATATCGGAACGGTCTCCGTCGAAGCGCTCACACAAAACGTCGATAATATCTTCTTCGGTAGTGTCATGCTGCAGACAATCAACGATGACCCCGACGGTTTTATTACCCTGTACCAAGCCGCTGAAACCGGCTTCGGCAGTCGGAACGACAAGCGACTGATCATCCATTTTATGATGTAAAAACTTCGGATTCAATTTCATAACTTCTTCTCCCGCTGCTTATACGACCGGAAGCTCGTACTCGTCGTATTTAACAATCTCACCGATTTTATAAGGATTAGAGATATTGACATTGTATCGCTGGATCAGCGTCGCGTCAACCACTTCCAGTTCTCCGTCTCCGTTCACATCGGCAGCACGCTGAAAAAAGGTATTCGGAACAGGGATATTACTCAGTTTTCTGAGGATATACGTCACATCGATTGCATCAACATTGTCGCTTCTGTCTGCGTCGCCTCGAATATAGGTGCTCAAAGCGGAGACAGAACACATTGTAAGTGCAAGTAACATGACTACGGCAAACATAACACTGATGATCCTTCTGCGTTTTTTCATATACAATTACTCCAAATGAAATAATTATCTCAGATGCGGACAGTTAAGATATTGAGGTTCATGGTGCTCAGGTAGTTAACCGATTTTGCCATACCGCATACCATACGGATACCGATATTCGCGGCTGGATCGGAGCTCTCATGAAGCTTGATCCACTCGGTCGGATCGAACGCCTTGCAGTTATCACGCATACGCAGGATCCAGCCGTCTTCCATATGAACGACACGGATATCGAGACTGTGGTTCTTCCCCTGTGAGAAACCGTACTCGGCAGTATTATTACCGAGCTCTTCGACAAAGAGCGAGAGCAGACAGCACTGCTTTTTATCGGCGTTCTTGGATTCGCAAAATCGTGCAACCGCCTGAGAAGCGGCGTTGACCTGATCGATATCCGTGATAGAGACCTCATAAAGATCATCCGAATCGGCTCCGAACGGCTCCTTGAGGAACAAATAGTCTTTCAACCGATACGGAATACCTTTCTTGAACACACCGGCGAGTACGATGATAGCAAGCAGCGTCAGCATCTCGGCGATAATAAATGACAACCATACAGCGTCGGTATCAAGAATACCGACCAACGCAAGCGCCGGAATTACGACAAATACAAAATTCTGTAAAAAACAGAATACATTCGACAAGCCCATGCGCCTGAGTCCCTGGGTATAATTGACGAAAGCGTTGTTGATTCCGTAGAGGATCAAGCTGACGGCATAAAAACGCAGACCGCGCGCCGCAAGCTCGACCATCTTGACGCCGTTCTCATTCTTAAATACATTCGCGACAAAATCCGCTGAGAAGAACAGCACGACGCCGAGAGCCGCACCGATGATCAGCGCCGTCTTAAAGGTGATCTTCACCAGATGGAGCGCTCCGGTACGATCCTGCTCGCCCAGTATCATTCCTGCGATCATCGCGCAGGTCATACCGACGCCTACGAGAGTACTGGAGGTAAAGTTATACACGGTATTCAGCACTCCCAAAGCACCTACTGCCGTACTGGATAAAGCGGTCGCGACCAGGATACGGTTCAGCACGATATTACGCAGCATCGCGGAGCCCGAACCGACAGCGGACGCCGAGCCCGTTGTGAGGATATCCCGCAGATCGGTGAGACGTAAGCCCTTGAAGCTGAACCTGAAGATGATATCCTTCTTCGTAAAATGGAGAAGCATGATGATCAACGCGATCAAATAGCTGATCGTCGTTGCCATACCCATGCCGAACATCCCGCCCTTGATGACGAGCGCGTTGAGCAGATCGCCCGCTACATCAAGTACAGTCATCACCGCTACCGCGACGATCACGCGGTTCGCGTCGCCGTCGAGCCGCATCAACGCGTTGAATTCAAACAGGAAAATGACAGACGGCAGGGAGAACACCATACCGAGCAGATAATCCGAGGCATACGGCAGGAGCTTTGCGGAATTTCCCCGCGCTCCGAGGAATACAGCGATATTCTCTCTGAAAATAATGATCAGCGACATCAGGATCACCGAGATCGCGACTGTGATCACCATACACATCGAGAACGCGCGACGGGCGCCCTTCGAATCGCCCGCACCTAAATGCTGAGCGCAGACGACCTGCGCACCCGTAGCAAGGACGCCGCTGAATATCGTCGCCATGTTGACAACCGGCGTGACGATACCGTAAGCCGCCATGCTCTCGGGACCCAGGAACCGACTGATCACGATACCGTCGATCACGATTCCCAGCATCGCCGCTACTGCCGCCGCGATAATACTGATAACGGAGCTGCGGAACAATTTATTGATGATTTTTCCGTTTGATTCCATTAATAGCCTCTATCATATTTATAGTTACAGCTATTTTAACACATTAATTGAAAAAAGTCATCTATTATTTTATAAATTGTTATATGGAAATATATTATTTACATCTTGAACTGTATTTTCCATCGTTTGGGTACGCGTACCCGCTCAGGATAACACTAAAACCGGCTATCGCATGTTTCATGCGACAACCCTATATTTCCACCTTGAAGAACAAAAAAGAAAAAGCCCGATATCAAATCAGGCTTTTGGCTGGGAAGGCGGGGTTCGAACCCACGAATGACGGAGTCAAAGTCCGTTGCCTTACCGCTTGGCTACTTCCCAACAACAGGTATAGTATACCATATTTTTTGATTATGTCAAGCGAGAAACCATCAGCATGAACGGATACAGAAAAGGCGGGGAAGCTCTGAACCGCCCCATATTGTGTAGACAGCACAAAAAGGGACTACCAAAGGTAGAT
>CAMVDB010000006.1 GCA_947166135.1 uncultured Clostridia bacterium
GCCCCTTACGGCAGCGCTCTCATTCTGCTGTAAGGGGCTTTTCTATATAAAAAATCAGGGGCTGTCGTTCGACAACCCCCGAAGCGTTTATGCCGTTTTACTGTTTGTAGCCGTAGAAGCTGAAGGACATCTCTTCGATATCCATGACCTTAGAGGTCGCTACGTAGGTGCAGATCTTCTCTTTATCCCAGCTGTTGAGCTTGATATAGATCTTGCCGCTGCCCTCAGCCTCGAGGCGATAGGTACCCTCGTCGACAACACCGGTGTCGTTATTGGTCAGGCTGCACTTGCCGTCCCTCTCAAAAGTCCAAGTCAGGTTACCGTCGACTTCGTCCTCCTGCTTCCAGGAGCCGAGCATGTGCTCATCGACTACTCTGCCGCATGCAGCAAACACGGAAACCAGCATCGCCGCGAGCATAACGACGGCGAGAACTCTGGAAATTGTCTTCATTCTTTTACCTCCTAAAAATTGAGTATCATCATTATAGCATATCCGTTTACAAAATGCTATAGTTTTTTACACGATTTAATATTCTGTTTACAACGAACTCTTGCTGATTTGCATAAAAGCGCGGATTACGGAATGAAAAAAACGGGGAGCGAAAAGCTCCCCGCCGTACTTGCAAAACTATGATCAGTCAGCAACAAAGAATACATCCATGCCGGTGGTCTCGCCGTCAGCTACGATGTAAGCCTTGCTCTCTTCGGGCTTAACATAAACGGTGTAAGCCTTCTTACCCTTAACGACCTTCTTGACGTTCTTCTCGATGTCAGCTACGGAAACGGTAGCGCCGCCGAACTGGATGTACAGATCGAACTTGGGCTCAACCTTCTTAGCAGCAGGCTTCTTAGCAGCCTTGGTCTCGGTCTTGGCAGCAGCCTTGGTCTCAGCCTTAGCAGCGGTCTCAGCCTTCTTGGTAGCGGTCTTCTTAGCGGTGGTCTTGGTCTCCGCCTTAGCGGTAGTCTTCTTTGCGGTTGCCATAATAAAAATCCTTCTTTCTTGTATTTCGAAAATATACTGTTTAAGCGCTTTTCGCTTACAATTCGTATTATAGCTTTCCCGACGGAACTTGTCAAATGATAATGCAAATTTTGGTTGATTAACCAAATGAGCGGGAGAGCGCAAGAGTTTTGTAGGTATTGTTGACGGAAAATATTTGCACAAAACGGGTGAATGGCGGTTTTTTGCTTTGCATATTTCATAAAATCCACGGTAGTATTATGTGCATTTTCACAGGGTATTATACGGGACTTAGACATTTTGCATATTTTATTATTGAAAAAACTATTTCTTTTTACCATGCTCCGCCTTGCGTTTTGACCTTGTCTCTGGTATAATGACGGAGTACAAAAACAGGGACTTTGATCCATCATCCGCCAAAGTCCCGGATAAAGACCTTTATATCTTATCGAAAGGAAGGGATGACATGCTGAGCGCTTTCACGGATGTCGGCACACAGGTGCTGGTGCTTTTCGTGCTGATCGGCGCAGGCGTTCTGCTGACGAAGCTCGGACTGATCACCGAAGCAGGCTCGCGAACGATGACGGACGTCGTGCTGTACGCGGTAACGCCGTGCGTGATCATCAACGCCTTCCAGCGCGAGTACCGTCCCGAGATGCTGTGGGGACTGCTCACGGCGCTGCTCGCGGCGTTCCTCTCCCTGCTGTTCTCCGTTCTGCTCGCCGAGATACTGTACCGCAAGACCGAGATCTCCCGCGCGGTCGTACTGAAGTTCGCCGTCGTGTTCTCGAACTGCGGCTTCATGGCGCTGCCGCTCCAGCAGGCGATCCTCGGCGACGACGGCGTGTTCTACGGCGCGGCGTTCGTCGCGATGTTCAACATCTTCATGTGGACGTACGGACTGCTGACCATGAGCCGACAGAAAAACCTCAAAGCCGCGCTCAAGGCGGTGGTGAATCCGGGCGTCATCGGTACGGTGATCGGCGTGATCCTGTTCGCTTGCTCGATCAAGCTGCCGACCGTGCTCGGCTCGCCGGTCAGCATGATGGCAGCGCTGAATACACCGATCCCGATGCTGGTCATCGGCTACCACCTGACCCACTCCGACCTCAGGCGCGTGCTCACCGATAAGGGCGCGTATTTCGCGATGGCGCTGCGGCTGATTGTCCTGCCGCTGATCGCGCTGGGCGTGATGACGGCGCTGCATATCGACCCGGTCATCACCGTATCCGTCGTGATCGCGGTCAGCTCCCCTGTCGCCGCCTTCACCACCATGATGGCGACCAAATACGGGCGCGACACAGCGCTCAGCGCGGGGATTGTCTCGGCGTCGGCGCTGTTCTCTTTGCTGAGCATGCCGTTGGTCGTAGGGCTGGCGCAGTACGTCACACACCTCGCATAAAACAGAAACCGAAAGGAAAAAGCTATGGCAAAGAATCCGAAGCAAAAACAAAAGCTGCTGTATATCATGAAGTTCTTCATGGAAAAGACCGATGACGACTACGGCGTGACCGTCGCGGACATCATCGACTACCTCGCGGAGTTCGACATCGCCGCCGAGAGAAAGAGCATCTACAACGATATCGAGTGCCTGCGTGATTTCGGCTTCGATATCGTCAAGACCAAGGTCGGCAAGATCTCGCTGTTCAGTCTGGTATCCCGCGACTTCACCCTCGAGGAGATCAAGCTGCTGATCGACGCGGTACAGAGCTCGAAGTTCATCACCGTAAAGAAGAGCCGCGACCTGATCCGTAAGATCGAGCACCTCACCTCCGAGAACCAGGCGAAGGAGCTGCACCGTCAGGTGATCGTCGCCAACCGCGTCAAGCACTCGAACGAGGAGATCTACCGCAACATCGACAGCATCAACCGCGCCATCAACAAGAAGCGGAAGATCGGCTTCTACTATACCAACTGGCAGGTCTCGCGCACAGGCGCCCGCAAGCTCGTACGGGTTCGCCGCCACGACGGGATGCGCTACCTGCTGACGCCCAAGGCGCTGACATGGGACGACGAGAACTACTACATGATCGCCTACGATAAGGAGGCGGATAAGCTCAAGCACTTCCGCGTCGACAAGATGGAGGATATCTCCGTCGAGGACATGCGCGCCGACAGCACCAAGGCGGTGGATCAATTCGATCTCGCGGTCTACACCAAGCGGGTGTTCGGCATGTACGGCGGCGAGACCGTCAACGTCAAGCTGCGCTTCGACGACAGCCTGATCGGCGTGGTGGTCGATCGCTTCTCGGACAAGGTGTTCATCATGCCGCACAGCGACGGTACCTTCACCATGAGCGCCGAGGTCATGCTCTCGCCGCAGTTCTACGGCTGGCTGTTCTCCTTCGGCGACAAGGTCAGGATCGAATCGCCCAAGGCCGCGAAGGACGGCTTCTGCGATTACCTCAACAGCGTACAAAAACAGTATTCATAACATAAAACGACTCCGCCGCCGCCCGCCCGGGCAACGGCGGTTTTCTTTAGTACTGTTTATCGGACTGAATTTCTGTTAGACTGAACTTAAGGGGCGAACAAAAAGGGATTTTCCGATCGCTCCGCCGTAAAGAACGGAGGTTGTGCAATTTTTTTGTAAAAATCTGTTTCTTTTTTCGGGAATATGTGGTATGATATATTGGTTAATAGCCTATTATGCGTCGCGGCGGTCTTTCCGCTGCGTAAAAAACCGGAAAAAGAGCAGATCACTATGAGCAGCATTATTTTAGCGTCAAAATCACCCCGCCGACAGGAACTGATCGCGCGCATCACCGAGGACTTCGAGGTGATCGTCGCCGAGGAGCCGAAGGACTTGCCCGAGGACGTCAAGCCCGAAGAAACGCCCGTGTTCCTTGCGTCATACAAGGCGGGCTCCGTCGCCGTGAATCATCGGGATCGGATCGTCATCGGCGCCGACACCGTGGTACTGGTCGATGATAAAGTGCTCGGCAAGCCAAAGGATCAAGCGGACGCCGAACGGATGCTGCGCCTGCTCTCGGGGCGCAGGCACACCGTTATCACGGGCTGCTGCATCATTTGCGACTCACGCTGGCTCACCTTCTCGTCAAAAACTCAGGTCGAGTTTTATGAGCTCAGCGACAGGGAAATCGCTGAGTATATCGCCACGGGCGAACCGTTCGACAAGGCGGGCGCCTACGGTATCCAGGGACAGGGCTCGCTCCTGGTCAAGGGTATCGAGGGGGATTACTTCAACGTTATGGGGCTCCCTGTCGCAAGGCTGAAGCGCGAGCTGGAACACTTTACCGGTGAGTAATACTCACGGAGAGGAACGTCGGATGAAACACCTGTTTATTCTGAACCGCAACGCGGGGACCAAGGACACGACTCCCGAGACGCAAGCCAAGATCGAGGCTCTCGGACGCTCCGACATCATCATCGAATATACAAGAGAAGCCGGAGACGCACAGCGGATCGCCCGCGAATATGCCGAAAAGGGAGAACCCCTGCGCGTCTACGCCTGCGGCGGCGACGGCACCGCGAACGAAGCGCTGCACGGACTGCTGGGGCACGAGAACGTCGCGCTGGGCTTGATACCCGTCGGCACGGGCAACGACTACATCCGCTCGCTGCCTGCTCGAGGTGAGGACTTCCTCGATATGGAGAAGATGGTAAACGGCAGCACAATCACCGTCGACCTGCTCAAGTGCAACAACCGCTACGCGCTGAACGTCATCTCGGTCGGCTACGACTGTGAGGTCGCGGACCGCGCGCAGAAGAACAAGCGGCTGCCGCTGATGTCCGGTCCCCTCGCCTACAAGCTGGCGATCGTACAATGCCTGCTGACAAAAAGAAAGCACACCTTCGTTCCTTATGCCGACGGCGAGAGGATCTCCATCGCCGGAGGCTTCAAGACCCAGATGCTCGCCGTAGCCGCAAAGGGCATGTATTACGGCGGCGGCATCAAGGCGACCCCCTACGCCGCGCTCGACGACGGACTGATCGACTTCATGGCGATCCCCACCGTACCCATCAGCTACTTCACGTGGATGATGGGACCGTTCACCCGCGGCGAACACATCGACCATCCTAAAGGAAAGAATTTCATCATACATAAAAAATGCCGCGAGCTGAAGCTCGACAACCACGGAGAGATCAAAGTCGGCATCGACGGCGAGATGTTCGTCATGACCGATCCGACGATCACCGTCATACCGAAGGCATTTCAAATCATTATTCCAAAGGCTTGATACAATTGCAGCGATTCAAGGAGCGCCTCATACGCGCTGTCAAAAAACGACCCCGGGTCTTTATAGCGATACTGGTCACGGTACAGGTCATCTGCCTGTGCTGTGTCTTTGTCGTGTCCGCGCAGGGTCACCAGACGCATGAGAATCCTGCGACCGCGTCCGAGAGCAATCCCGACGCCGTACTGGCTGACCGCCTGAGCGAGAAGATCGCCTGCGCGGGGCTGACCCGCAGCAGCTGGCTGTATGAGCTGATCAGCGCCGAGTTCCCCGATGACAAGCTCGACCGCTACGACAGCGAAGCGGTCTTTGAATCCGCGGTAAAGCACGGTATCCTCAGCTATTATACCGATACCGAGATCGTTCAGCCCCTGACGCGCCGCTTCGTCTGCTCTACGATGGTGAAGGCGTTCGGTTATGAGCTGCCCAAGGACGCGGAGCGTCCGTCGGACGTCAGCAAATACGACGACTACATGACCGTCGCCGCCTACTACGGCTACTTCCCCGACAGGATCGACCGCATCTATCCCGAAGCGCGCATCACCGCCGAGGAATTTGCGAATCTCAGGAACGAGCTTAAATACCGCCGTATCCTCAAGGGTAAGACAGTCCTGACCTTCGGCGACAGCATCATGCACGGCAGCGGCAACAACGACGACGGCATGGGCTCGATGATCGCCGCGAAATACGGGATGAACTGTACCGATTACTCCGTACCGGGCGCGACCATGGGCGTATACAACAAGCACGGACATATCCCCGACCAGATCCGTCAGGCGAAGAGCGAGCACCGTACCGCGGACGTCATCCTGCTCAACGGCGGCACGAACGATATGGTCTTCACCAAAATCGGCAGCGTCGCCGAGGGCTTCGATATGTCCAAGGTCGACGAGAAGGATTTCTCCGGTGGTTTTGAGAAAACCATGTGGATGATCCGCAAGTACTGGGGCGACATTCCCGTCGTCTATGTCCGCTCGCATAATATGGCGCTTGCCGCCGATGATAAAGAGAAGAAGTACGGCGAACGCGGCATCGAGCTTGCGAAGAAATGGAGCGCCGTTACCATCGACCTGTATAACGACAGCGAGCTGAATACCGAGGACCGGGTAATGAACGGTCTCTATACCTCCGTCGACACCAGAAAAAAGGTGTTGACCCACGATAGCATCCACCCCACCGCCTTAGGCTACGCGAGATACTACCTTCCGCCGCTGGCTCAGGCGCTGATGAAAATATTCGGATAAATGAAAGAAGGATCTGCATGACAAAGCTATATATCGCCGTCCCCTGCTATAACGAGGAGGAAGTGCTCCCCGACAGTGCGGAAAAGCTGCGCGCTAAGCTCAATGCGATGATGGACAAGGGGCTGATCAGCTATGACAGCCGCATCGTCTTCATCGACGACGGCAGCAAGGACAAGACATGGCAGCTGATCGAGGGGCTGCACAATACCGACAGCATCTACAGCGGCATCAAGCTGAGCCGTAACCGCGGCCACCAGAACGCGCTGATGTGCGGACTGATGACCCTCAGGGATCAGGCTGACGCCGTCATCTCCATCGACGCCGACCTGCAGGATGATATCGAGGTATTTGACGAGATGGTCGAGCGCTATCAGGACGGCTGTGACGTCGTATACGGCGTTCGCTCCAAGCGTGAGACCGACACCTTTTTCAAGCGCTTCACCGCCGAGGGCTACTACAAGGTGCTCGACAAGATGGGCGCGAAGGTCATCTTCAACCACGCCGACTTCCGCCTGATGAGCAAGCGGGCGCTGGAGGCGTTCTCCGAATTTCATGAGACCAACCTCTTCCTGCGCGGTCTGGTACCGATGATCGGCTTCAAGAGCGCGATCGTCACCTACGAGCGCAGCGAGCGACTCGCGGGCGAGAGCAAATATCCGCTCAAGAAGATGCTCGCGCTGGCGTGGGAGGGCATCACCTCGCTGTCGACCAAGCCCATCAAAATGATCACCCGACTGGGTCTGATCATCTTCCTGATCAGTATCATCATGCTGATCTACTCGATCATCCGCTTCTTCACCGGCGCCACCGAGACCGGCTGGGCATCGCTGGCGGTCTCGATCTGGGCGATCGGCGGCCTGCAGATGATGGCGATCGGCATCATCGGCGAGTACATCGGCAAGATCTACCTCGAAAGCAAGCACCGCCCGCGCTTCATCGTCGAAACGTTCCTGAATGACTAATGTAATCAACATCAAAGCCCTTGGACTGCGGTTCAAGGGCTTTTTCCATATATATCTGCATACAGAAAGAGCCGAAGCGTACCCGCTCCGACTCTTTTTGCAGTATATTTTCAAATAGGAATTCTCTTACTTCTTTGACTTCTTCGCGTCCTTAGACTTCTTGCCCAGCATGACGTTGGTCAGGATGCCGAGGATCAGCGCGCAGGCGACCTCGGTGATGGTGACGTTGCCGAAATTCAGCGCAAGACCGCCGACACCCGCGATCAGGATGACCGAAGCGGTGAACAGGTTGCGGTTATCGTCGAGATCGACCTTCTGCAGCATCTTCAGACCTGATACCGCGATGAAGCCGTACAGCGCGATGCACACGCCGCCCATGACACAGTGCGGGATCGTGGAGAGGAACGCGACAAAAGGTGTGATGAAGGCGATCAGCATCGCCTCAACAGCAGTGCAGATGATGGTGGTAACGGAAGCGTTCTTGGTGATCGCGACGCAGCCGACAGACTCGCCGTAGGTGGTGTTGGGGCAGCCGCCGAAGAAGGCGCCTACCATGGAGCCTACGCCGTCGCCCAGAAGGGTGCGGCTCAGACCCGGATCCTCTAAGAGATCGTGCTCGATGATGGAGCTGAGGTTCTTATGGTCGGCGATATGCTCGGCAAAGACTACGAACGCGACCGGGATATACGCGACAGCGATGGTGCCGATATAAGCGCCGCTGAGCGCCTTAAAGCTGCCGAACGCAGTCAGGAAGGTGAAGTCGGGAACAGAGATAAAGCTCGAGAAGCTGATCTCTTTGAAGTTGTTGACCAAAGCGGAGTAGTCGATGACCATCAGCGCGGTATTGCCGGTCGCCTTGCCGATGAAATAGAAGCAGGTCGCGACGGCATAGCCCGCGAGGATACCGATGATGAACGGGATCAGGCGCGCCATCTTCTTGCCGTAAACGGAGCAGAGCATGACGACCGCAAGGGTCACGATACCGCAGATGATCGCGACATAGTTGGAGCCGCCCTCGATGTTGGACGCCTGGAGATCGCCGACAGCATTGCCGGCAAGCGACAGTCCGATGATCGCGACGGTAGGACCGATGACGACGGCGGGCATGAGCTTGTTGATCCACTTGACGCCTGCGCCCTTAACGACAGCCGCAAGGACAACGTACACCAGACCTGCCAGCACAGCGCCGATGATCAGTCCGAGGTAGCCCAGAGCCGCAGTGGCAGCTCCCGCAAAGGCAGTCGCCATGGAGCCGAGGAAAGCAAAGGACGAGCCGAGGAATACAGGGCTCTTCGCCTTGGTGAACAGAACATAGACGAGCGTACCGACGCCCGCGCCGAACAGCGCCGCCGAGGTGCTCATGCCGTTGCCTACGATCATCGGGACAGCGATGGTCGCCGCCATGATCGCGAGCAGCTGCTGGAACGCAAATACGATAAGCTGACCGAACTTGGGCTTATCCTTTACGTTGTAAATCATTTGCATTTTAGATTTCCCCCTTGAGTTTTGGTTTATTCTAATGAAGACCGGATTCGCTAAGAAAAACCGTTCTCCACTGTTTAATGAGAATAGAGCTTGACCGCCGTTTCGTCGTCGATCTCCTCCAGCCTGACGGCTACCACCTCGTCGACCGAGGTCGGGATGTTTTTTCCGACGTAGTTCGGACGGATCGGCAGTTCGGTATGACCGCGGTCGATCAGCACACAAAGCTGGATCTTGGCAGGTCTGCCGAGCTTCATCACCGCTTCTAGCGCCGCGCGGGCGGTACGGGCGGTGTAGATCACGTCATCGACCAGCACAACGGTCATATCCTCGATCGGGAAATCGATCTTACTCCCCTTTACGGTCGGCGTATCGCCGATACGGGAGAGATCGTCGCGATAGAGAGTGATATCCAGCTCACCGACGGGCGGAGCGGTACCCTCTATCGCACAAATATGTGCCGAGAGGCGCTGTGCCAGCGGCACGCCGCGGGTATGAATACCGATCAGGCAGACGTTCTGCAGTCCGCGGTTCTTCTCAATGATCTGGTGCGCAATACGCTTGAGCGCTCTGTCGATATCCTCAGCGGACATCAGCGCAGCCTTATACTTCATAGCTACCCTCAAAACAGTCGGCGGCATCCGTTCCGAAATATAATCATCCATAAAAAATGCCCTGTCCGATGCGGACAAGGCATACTACACGCATAACAATACTGCGCCGAAACCTTGTCGGCATCTCTGTACCGACTTAAAAGTTTACTTTTGGTATCATACACCTTTTACACAGCAGTTTGTTGCTCCATTAGAATTAAAGAGAATTTTCATACAATTTCACGAATCGGCTCAAAGCGCTCGACCGTTTCTTGACATATTTTTGCAATTCCTGTATGATAATCAGGTGATTTCGGTCAGCCGACGACGGTATAACCGGCGTTCCCGAGCGCCTCCAGCGCCTCGGTGAAGCGTTCCCCCTTGACTAAGATATAATCCGTATTATAGGTGGAAACGGCAAAAACGCCGATCCCCTTCTCCGCCAGAACGGCGGTCAGCTTGGACAGTATCCCGATCAAAGAGAAGTCGAGCACGCCCTCGATCCGAAAGCCGCGCCAGCCGTCCTCGCGCTCCGCGGTATGCTGCGGCGCATGCTCCGTACGGCAGACGAGTGAGAGTTCCTCGTCCGTTTTACCGATAAAGAAGAAGTCGTCGTCGAGTGAGATATCCCGTAACGAATCGACCTTGCAGACTGTCAGCTGATAGCTGAGCGGTTTGAGCTCCATAACTGTACCTCCGAGATCCGATTACTATATTTGTATGATTTGTATGATTATACCACATTTTTCCCGATATGTCTAACGGAAGGATATGATTGGATGAAAAGTAAAAACCTGCTGTCGTCGGTGCTGCTGCTGACGGCGGCGATTATATGGGGCTTTGCCTTCGTCGCGCAGGAGAAGCTCGCCGACACAATCCCGCCCTTCACGGTCAATATGATCCGCTCGCTGATCGCCTCGATCGCGCTGATCCCCGTCGCGGCGATCACCCGACGTATGCAGGGAAAGCGGCTCAGAGAAGAGAATCCCGCCGACCGCAGAACGCTGATCAAGGCGGGCGTGATCTGCGGCGTGATGCTGTGTATCTCCGTCAACCTCCAGCAGTTCGGCATCGCGCTCTATCCCGAGGGCGCTCCCGCCTCGGCACACAGCGGCTTTCTGACCGCGCTGTACATCGTTTTTGTCCCGATCTTCGGGCTGTTCCTCAAGAAGAAGCCCGGATTATCCATCATCATTGCCGTCGTGCTGGCGACGGTCGGACTGTACTTTCTCTGTCTGTACGAGGGCTTCGGCACGCTGTACCTCGGCGACGTGGTCGTACTGATCTGCGGCGCTTCGTTCGCGGTACAGATCCTCTGCGTCGACCGCTACATCGATAAGGTTGACGGCGTGAAGCTCAGCTCCATCCAGTTCCTCGTGACCGGCGTGCTGTCGCGGATCCTCATGCTGATCTTCGAGAAGCCCGATCTCTCGGCTATCCTCGCGGGATGGCAGCCGCTGCTGTACCTCGCGCTGTTGTCAAGCTGCGTAGGCTATACCCTGCAGATCATCGGACAGAAATACGCCTCCTCCCCTGCTCTGGCGTCCATCCTCATGAGCATGGAGAGCGTGTTCGCCGTAATTGGCGGCATGATCTTCCTACACGCGATTCCGAAGGTGAATGAATGGATCGGCTGCGCGCTGATGTTCGCGGCGATCATCATCGCCCAGCTGCCGAAGGATATATTCAAGAAGAAAGCCGCCTGAAATAAACGGTATCCTAGCCTGACACCGTATACAATCGACCGAAAAAAGAGCCCTGCCGATCGGCAGGGCTTTGCTGTACTCAGAATATCGAGATCGTGGGATTCGCTTCGGGTGTCAGCCAGAGAAGGATCTCCCGCAGGCTGTTCTCGGCGATACCGACGCCGCCGTAGGTGGGGCCTTCCGCTACATGCAGGAAGCGGGCACAGCCCAGAGCGGGATTTACGGGATCGCGGTTATAGTTGAACACCACCGCATAAGGATAGGAGCGGGTATAGATCGACAGATCCTGGCTGGTGGAATAATCGACCGGGGTATCGAGGTCGACCAGACGGTTATAGTTCTGTGAAGCGGGATCGGTCACCCACTGCAGACCGTCGTAGATCGCCGTGTAGTTCAGCGCGGTACCGGGGTCCATGTTGGTACCCATCGCGTACTCGATCGCATAAGTGCCGATCGGGGTCGTATCGTCCTCGGGACCGACAGTCGCCGCCTTGCCTCCCGTGCCGATAAAGCCCGCGATGGTATCGAACTTCGGCTTCCAGATACCGTCGGTACCCTTCTCGTAGGTATAGACCTTAGCGGAGGTACCGGCGCTCTCGACAAAGATCATCTGGGAGTTCGTGAGACTCTCCGCCTTCAGACTCGCCGCCGCGAGCAGACGGTTGAACTCGTTGCTCTGTACCGCGGGAGCCTCGGAAGCGCCCTCGCTCGGCGTAACGCTCGGCGCCTCGGACATCGGCATCGGCTCCGCCTCGGAGGGAAGCTCCGGCTCGGTCGCGATCACAACGCCGAGGGTCGCCTCCTCGGGCTTGAGGGTCGGATGGAGCACATTATCGAGGAAGGTATAGATGCTGTCGCCGAAGGTGAAGATCAACACCAGCGACGCGAGCACCAGAAAGGTCGCTACACCGATCAGGATCGGCGCGCGGGTACCGTTACCGGGCGTTTTCGCCTTATAATTATGGGGGCTGTGGTAGCGGGATTTATATCTCCTGCGGTTAGCCGTTTTGTCGTTTTTATAATCCATAGACATCCCTTATTTTGGTTTCTGTTATATCATATGTCGTTTGACAGGATAGTTTACTTGGTAAATCTGAGCAGGATCGCGGTAGTATTATCGACGCCGCCGCGCTCGAGCGCCGCGTCGACCAGCTCGCGCACCGATACGCTCAGCTCGCGCTTATCGTCGATGATATCGGCGATCTCCTGATCGGTGAGCATATCGGTCACACCGTCGGAGCACAATAGGAACATATCCCCCGCCTTAAAGTTGCCCATAGCGATGTACGGACGCAGGGAATAGCCCTCGGGCATACCGAGAAACTTGGTGATCGCCTTGCCGCCCGAAACAGGCGTGATATGCTCCTCGGAGATTTGGCGCATCTCATGGCGGCTGAGCTTATAGATCCGGCTGTCGCCGGCGTTGAGTATGTAGATATCGTCGCCCGACACCTGCAGCATCGCGGCCGTGGTGCCCATGATGACCAGCGAGTGCGCCTCGGTCTCCTCGCGCACACGCGTGTTGAGAAGTTCGGCAAGCTCGTAGAGGTATTCCTCATACCGGTCACGGTCACGCGTGAAGCGCTCGCTCTCCTGCGCCGCGATCAGGGACGCGACCTCGCCGCATGGCTCGCCGCCCATACCGTCAAAAACAGCGAACAGCGCGTTATCGTCACAGCTGACCGCACCGCTGACAGCGACGTCCTCGGTACCGTTCACATCCGCGCGGATATGTCCGGCACAGCAGAAATTATCCTCGTTATTACGGCGCAGTCTGCCGACGCTGCTCAGGCAGGCGTATTCGACCTTTCTGTTACGCATGCGGTCACCTCTTTTCTTTCAACAGGATCAATCGGTCTCCAGCGCGGAGACCGCGTCGGTAAAGGCTTCGGGAAGCTCTACCTTCGCCTTACCGAAGTCGCTCATCACACAGTCGAGCGTGTAGCTCTCCTTAACCGTTTTAACATTCAGCGAGAACTCGGACAGATAGCCGCTCGCATTGACGACGCCGCGCATCGTACACTTCGACCGCTCCAGCTCGGGCTTATTCGCCTCATAGCGCAGCTTAAAGGAATCGTAGTCGGTTGAATGGTAGAACAGCGGAGCGCCTTCCTCGGCGATCTCTCTGAACAGCTCCGAGAGCTGCAGCTCAAAGGTCGTCTCGGTACCGCCCTCAACCGCGGAGGAGGTGATCGTCGCGATATCGCTTTCGGTCGAGAGCCGCTGGCGGAACCATGACTCGAAACGGTTGAGTTCATCGGCAGAGAACTCGGATGTCAGTCCGAGAAAACGCAGTAAGGCGCCGCCGTCGAACTCGCCGCGGGCGAAATCGGCTTCAAAATCGAAGAAGTCGTGCATCTGAGCCGTACATTCCTCAATCGTCCACTTCTCTTTATATAAGCTGCCCTTATACGCCTTGTTCTTGACGGAGGTCACCGCTCCGGTATAGGTATACGTTCCGTAATCCGCCTGATAAACGGCGCTGAGCTGATGTGAGCCTCGGTCGGAATCGATACTGCCCTCATAACGCATCGCGGGAGCATCATCGGCGGAAAGCGTGATCGTGTAATTGAATTTAGTACCGAAATCCTTAGAGGCTGCCTGCAGCACGCGGCTCAGCGGATTTGTCTTCTGCGAATAAAACAGGATACCGACCACGATAAGCGCTACCAGCACTACGCCGACGACCGCGAAGATCACCGTCATATGCGATCTGAACCATTCGCTCCGTCTGAAAGCCGCCTGTTCCTCGAGGATCTCCGACTCGCGGCGTATCTCTCTCGGTTCGCTGACGTCGACAGGCTGAAAATCAGGCTGATTGCCGTTGGAAAACTCAGCCATTCCTCTTCCTCCTAACATCATGATTCTTAATCATAGTTACCCATTATAGATATTTATAGTTTATTATATCAAAATCAGCCTTTCTTTGTCAATACAGATACCGCACGGCAACAAATAATTTACAAATAGCCTGTGCAAATCGTATGCGATCATGCAAAAACCGCCCGCGGATCACTCCGCAGGCGGTCAGTCTGCATCTTCTATTTCTTTCTGAAAAAACGGAACTCTGCGGACAGAAGAAAACGCTGAACGTCAAACACCCCTGAGCTGAGGCTCAGGGGTGTTGTCATTAGGATCAAATTGCTTAATCAGAGCTTGGGACCTGCCTCGACCAGCGCCTTGCCGGCCTCGTTGGTCTCATACTTCTTGAAGTTCTTGATGAATCTCTCGGCGAGATCCTTCGCCTTGGCATCCCACTCAGCGGGATCGGTGTAGGTATCTCTGGGATCGAGGATGGCGGGATCAACGCCCGGCAGCTCGGTGGGTACCTCAAAGTTGAAGTACGGGATCATCTTGGTGGGAGCGGACTTGATATCGCCGCCGAGGATCGCGTCGATAATGCCGCGGGTATCCTTGATGGTGATACGCTTGCCGGTGCCGTTCCAGCCGGTATTGACCAGATACGCCTTCGCGCCGCTCTTGTTCATCTTCTTGACGAGCTCCTCGGCATACTTGGTGGGATGCAGCTCGAGGAACGCCTGACCGAAGCAGGCGGAGAAGGTGGGAGTCGGCTCGGTGATGCCGCGCTCGGTACCCGCGAGCTTCGCGGTGAAGCCGGAGAGGAAGTAGTACTGGGTCTGCTCGGGAGTCAGGATGGAAACGGGAGGCAGTACGCCGAACGCGTCCGCGGACAGGAAGATGACGTTCTCAGCGGCAGGGCCGGAGGAGATTCCGTTGACCTTCTTCGCGATCTTCTCGATATGCTCGATCGGATAGCTGACGCGGGTGTTCTCGGTGACGCTCTTGTCGTCGAAGTCGATCTTGCCGTTCTCATCTACGGTAACGTTCTCGAGGAGCGCGTTGCGACGGATGGCGTTGTAGATATCGGGCTCGGATTCCTTATCCAGACCGATGACCTTCGCATAGCAGCCGCCCTCAAAGTTGAAGACGCCGTTATCGTCCCAGCCGTGCTCGTCGTCGCCGATCAAAAGGCGCTTGGGGTCGGTGGACAGAGTGGTCTTACCGGTACCGGACAGACCGAAGAAGATAGCGGTGTTCTTACCCTCCATATCGGTGTTAGCGGAGCAGTGCATGGAAGCGATGCCCTGCAGGGGCAGATAGTAGTTCATCATGGAGAACATGCCCTTCTTCATCTCGCCGCCGTACCAGGTGTTCAGGATGACCTGCTCACGGGAGGTGACGTTGAAGATCGCGGCGGTCTCGGAGTTGAGACCCAGCTCCTTGTAGTTCTCGACCTTCGCCTTGGAAGCGTTGTAGCTGATGAAATCGGGCTCGAAGTTCTCGAGCTCCTCAGCGGTGGGCTGGATGAACATATTCTTGACGAAATGAGCCTGCCAAGCCACCTCCATGATAAAGCGGATCGCCATGCGGGTGTCCTTATTAGCGCCGCAGAAGCAGTCTACGACATAGAGCTTCTTGCCGGAGAGCTCATCGAGAGCGAGCTTCTTGCACTCGTCCCACGCTTCCTTGGTAGCGGGGTGGTTATCGTTGGGATACTCGGGAGTGGTCCACCATACGGTGTCTCTGGAAGTATCATCCATAACGATGAACTTATCCTTAGGCGAACGGCCGGTGTAGATACCGGTCATAACGTTGACGGTATCCAGCTCAGTCAGCTGACCCTTGTCAAAGCCCTCGAGCGCGGGATTCATCTCATCCTCGAACAGCTGCTCATAAGACGGGTTGTAGACGATCTCAGCGACGTCATGGATGCCGTACTTGGTTAAATCAATAGACATAATATACCTCCTGTTGCGGGGATGTGCCCCGCGATAATATACATCGATATTATATCGCAAATATGGAAAAATGTAAAGCCCTGTGCCGATAATAATTATGATGAAGACGCTTGACATATACCCCTATAGGGTATATAATAAGTGCAGAGATACCCCTATGGGGTATGCAAAATTGCCATTTCCTGCTAATCTCAACCGCACAAACGGAGGGAAACAACATGCCGTGTGAACACTGCTTATCCGAGAAAAGAACCGAACGCTCCGAGACCGAGAAGAAGAAGCTGATCAACCGTCTGTCGCGCATCGAGGGACAGATCCGCGGGATCCGCCAGATGGTCGAGAACGACGCCTACTGCGTCGATATCCTGACCCAGAGCGCCGCGGCGAAATCAGCCTTCTCCGCCTTTAACCGCGAGCTGCTCCGCCGCCATATAGAGGGCTGCGTCGTGCGCGATATCAAAAACGGCGAAGAAAACCTCGACGAGCTGATGGACATCATCGGCAAGCTGATGAAATAAGGTGAATTTATGGAACGATATGACGTAGGCGGGATGAGCTGCGCTGCGTGCTCGGCAAGGGTCGAGAAGGCTGTCGGGAGCGTCCCGGGCGTGACCTCCTGCTCGGTCAGTCTGCTGACAAACTCGATGACCGTCGAGGGCAGCGCCGACGCCGATAAGATCATCAGCGCCGTAGAAAAAGCGGGCTATACCGCGAAATCGCAGACTTCCCGCGCAAACGAGAAACCGAAGATCAAAATAGAAAAGCCGAACGAGGTAAAACCGCTGGTACAGCGGTTCGCGATCTCGCTGATACTGTTACTGGTACTGATGTACTTCTCGATGGGACATGTGATGTGGGGCTTCCCGCTGCCCGCGTTCTTTGAACACAACCACATCGCGATCGCGCTGGTACAGCTGATCCTCAGCGCGACGATCATGGTCATCAACAAGCGCTTTTTCGTCAGCGGGATCAAGGGGTTCATCCACCGTGCGCCGAATATGGACACGCTCGTATCGCTCGGCTCGGCGGCGAGCTTCATCTGGAGCGTGTACGAGCTGTTCGCGATGACCGTTGCCGATCAGGCGGAACAGATGCGCCTGCTGCACGGGCTGTACTTTGAGTCAGCCGCGATGATCCTCGTGCTGATCACGTTGGGCAAGATACTGGAAGCCCACAGCAAGGGCAAGACCACCGACGCACTGCGCGCGCTGATGAACCTGTCACCGAAAACCGCCGTCATCGAACGCGGCGGCGCTGAAAAAGAAGTGCCGATCGAAGAGGTACAGATCGGCGATATCTTCATCCTGCGACCGGGCATGAGCGTACCGGTGGACGGCGTCGTGATCGAGGGTGAGAGCACACTCGACGAAAGCATGCTGACCGGCGAGAGCATCCCCGTCGACAAAGCGATCGACAGCGCGGTCTACTCCGCAACGCTGAACCAAAGCGGCTTTCTGAAATGCCGCGCGACCCGCGTAGGAGAGGATACGACCCTCAGTCAGATCATCCGCACCGTGTATGAAGCGAGCGCGACCAAGGCGCCGATCGCGCGAATCGCCGATAAGGTATCGGGGATCTTCGTCCCGACGGTCATCGGCATCGCGGTCGTGACCTTCATTATATGGTTGTTGACGGGAGCGGCGTTCGCAGAAGCGCTGGAGCGCGGGATCTCGGTACTGGTCATCAGCTGTCCCTGCGCGCTCGGTCTTGCGACCCCGGTGTCGATCATGGTCGGCAACGGTGTAGGCGCTAAGGCGGGCATCCTCTTCAAGAACGCCGAAGCGCTGGAGACCGCCGGTAAAACGGAGATCATTGCGCTGGATAAGACCGGAACCGTGACAAAGGGCGAGCCGTCCGTCACGGATATCCTGCCGGCTGACGGCGTGAGCCCTGACGAATTGCTGATGACCGCCTTCAGCTTAGAGCGGATGAGCGCCCACCCGCTGGCGGAGGCGATCACAGCCTGCGCGGAGGAACAGCACCTCTCCCCTGCTACTTGTGACAGTTTTCAAAATCTATCGGGTCACGGGCTGACGGGTACGATCGGCGGCGAAACGGTCTACGGAGGCTCGGCGAAATTCATCCGCACAAAGACCGCTTTGAGTCCGGATATTGAAAAAAAGATCAACGCGCTTGCCGATGAGGGTAAAACGCCGATGCTGTTCATCAAGGGTGAAAAGCTGCTGGGTATCATCGCGGCGGCGGACACCGTCAAGGATGACAGCAGGCAGGCGATCACGGAGCTCGGCGAGCTGGGCGTAAGGATCGTGATGATCACCGGCGACAACGCCCATACCGCCAAGGCGATCGGAGACAGTGTAGGCGTCGACCGCGTATACGCGGATGTTCTGCCCGCGGGCAAGAGCGACATCGTCACCGAGCTCAAGCATTACGGCAAGACCGCGATGGTGGGCGACGGCATCAACGACGCGCCTGCGCTGACCGCAGCCGATACCGGCGTAGCGATCGGATCGGGCTCGGATATCGCGATCGACTCCGCGGACGTGGTGCTGGTCGGCTCGCGCCTCAGCGAAGCGGCGGCGGCGATCCGCCTCTCGCGCCAAACGCTTAGGAATATCCGCCAGAATCTGTTCTGGGCGTTCATCTACAACATCATCGGCATCCCGCTGGCGGCGGGACTGTGGATCCCGATCTTCGGAATCTCGCTGAGCCCGATGTTCGGCGCGGCGGCGATGAGCCTGAGCTCCTTCTGCGTGGTCAGCAACGCCCTGCGGCTGAATCTCTTTGACCCGCACAAACATAAGAAAAGCAAGAAAACGGCTGTGGAACTGCCCGCAGCCACCGAAAATACAAATATCACCGAAAAAGGAGAACCGAAAATGGCTGAAATGAAAGTAAATGTTGAGGGTATGATGTGCCCGATGTGCGAGAAGCATGTCAGAGAAGCGATCGAGAAGAACTTCAATATCGAGAGCGTGACCGCCTCGCATGAAGATAAGTGCGTAGAGATCACCTCGCCCGAGGCGCTCGACTACGACAAGGTCGCCGCCGTCATCACCGAAGCGGGCTACAACCCCGTCGGCTTAGCGGAATAAAACTCATACAGACACAGGGAAAGCCCATCCGTTCGGATGGGCTTTCAGTCTGCTTATTGATTTATTTTGAATTGAAGATAGACATGATGTCGTAGAAGGAATCGTCGTCATCGGTGGACTCGACCTCTACAGCGGGAGCCGGAGCCTCGAGCGGATCGGCTGCAGCCGCGGGAGCAGCCTTGGGAGAGGAGGTCGGGAACGCGCCGGAGTTATCGTTAGCGCCGCCGCAGCCGGTAGCGATAACGGTCACGCTGATCTCGTCCTTCATATCCTCGTCGATCACAGCACCCCAGATGATGTTTGCATTATCGGCAGCCTTCTGCTGAACCATGGTAGAAGCGGTGTCGATATCCTCGAGGGTGATGTCGGGAGAAGCGGTGATATTGATGATAACGCCGGTAGCGCCGTCGATGGAGGTCTCGAGCAGAGCGGAGGAGATCGCCATATCGGCAGCCACAGACGCCTTGTCCTTACCGGTAGCCTTACCGATACCCATGTGAGCGAAGCCCGCGTCACGCATGATCGCGGATACATCGGCGAAGTCGAGGTTGACAAGGCCGGGAACGACGATCAGATCGGAGATGCTCTGGACGCCCTGACGGAGTACGTCGTCGGCGATCAGGAACGCATTCTGGAGGGTGATGGTCTGGTCGGAAACATGCTTTAATCTCTCATTGGGAACGATGATCAGGGAGTCAACGCACGCGGACAGCTCCGCAATACCCTGCTCAGCCTGAGCCATACGCTTCTTACCCTCAAAAGCAAAGGGCTTGGTCACGACCGCTACGGTCAGGATGCCCATATCCTTCGCGATATTTGCAACGATGGGAGCCGCGCCGGTACCGGTACCGCCGCCCATACCTGCGGTAATGAATACCATATCCGTATCCTTCAGGATCGCCGCGATCTCCTCGCGGTTCTCTTCAGCGGCAGCCTGTCCGACAGAAGGCATGGAGCCGGCGCCCTTACCGCGGGTCGCCTTCTCGCCGATCTGAATCTTCTCCTGAGCCTGTGAATAACGCAGAACATGCTCATCCGTATTGATGGCGATGAACTCTACGTTCTTAACATCCATTTTGATCATGCGGTTTACAGCGTTACCGCCGCCGCCGCCTACACCGATAACCTTAATGACCGGTAAGCCGCTCGCGGGGTTCTTTTCCAATTCAAAAGCCATTTTATATCCTCCTTGTCGTATGAGGGCGCTGAAAGCTCCGCACATACTTGTCGATTTTATAATTCTAATCTATCAATATATAATTTAACACATCGATATGATAAATTCAATCTTTTTCTTTAATTTTTTGAAAAATTATGAATTTTCACATCAAAAATGTCATTATTCCTGCAGTCTCATAGTAACCATATCTAATAGATCGTTACTCCGCGGTATAATCGCCCTCGGTCCAGACGTAATCGCCGCCGATCTCAGAGGAGGTATCGGCTTCGGTCGGCTCCTCGGTAGGAGCGGAGGGATCCTGTACGGGCGCGGTGGTCGGATTGAGCGAGCCTTCGTTGAAATAGGAGCGCTTCGTCGTGTTACAGCGGGAGACATCCAGTACGCCGGTGACGGACGCACCGTTCTTGTCAAGGTTCTCGCTGATGATGGTCATCGCGGTACGGATCTTGTAGCTCAGATCCTCGGGGAAGCCGAGCTTGACCTTGATACGGTTCTCGTAGGTGAAGGTGATGACCGCCATGTTGGTCGCGTCGATCTCGGTGATGCCCGTGTAGCCGTTATCGGCAAAGGTCTGGGTGATGCTCTCGATCATCGAGACGACCTTATCGTCCTCGTACTTGACGTAGTCGCCGATCTCGCCGGAGGTCGGGTTGGGACCGATGAAGGTCGGCAGGTTATAATCGGCGGCGTTGTTCACCTTATTGAGGATTCTGCCCTTGGTGCTGATGACTAAGTAGTCGGTATCCGTCTGCTTGAGCAGATACCCCTCAACCGCTTCCTC
Organism: uncultured Clostridia bacterium; assembly: GCA_947166135.1. Classification (GTDB taxonomy): domain Bacteria; phylum Bacillota; class Clostridia; order Oscillospirales; family Acutalibacteraceae; genus Ruminococcoides. The sequence goes on from CAMVDB010000006.1 coordinate 20,925, forward strand.
GATATCGATGGTGATGGTATCGGGGATACGGAAGCCGACGCGCGCCTCCTCCACATAGGGGAACTCCTTCTTGATACGGCGCTCGGCAAGGTGCTTCGGCGCTAAGAAGATGTTCTGACCCGAGGTGATACCTGTCGCGGCAGCGACGGCGTTGCGGTCATAGCGCTCGGTGCCGGTCACCTCGAAGACCTGAGTCTTGAAGAGTACCGTCAGGGAGAGCACCACGCCGACGATCAGCACCACCGTGATGATGGCGGTATAGCTGAGGATACGGATCAGCTTGCGGCGGGCGGGCGATATCGGCTTGCGCTCGCGATGAGGCTTATCGGGTCGCTTCGAAGATGACTTCTTATGAGCTTTGGCGGACTTGGTATTCTTTCCGCCTTTTGTATTCTTCTGTTTGCGGCGGCGTTCGTCGCCCTTTTGGCTTTCATCCACAAAAAAGTCGTCATCGCCGTGCGAAAACTCGCTGAGCATCTCGTCGCCCGGCTGCTCGCTGTATTCGGGCTCGCTGTACACCTCGCGCTCCGCGAAGGTATCGAGCTCGTAGTAGCGGTCGTCGCGCTCCTCATAGCGGCTGCGCGGCTGGTGACGCCGTGCGGTTCTGCCGACAGGCGCCTTGGAGGCGTTGCGGGAAACAGGCTTTCTGCCGTTCTTCCTGCGCTGTGCAGGGGGCGCCTTACGGGTCTCTGATGATCTTTTTTTCGGTTGTTTCGCCATCTTTTTCTCCTCCTTTCCCACAGGAAAGGGACTTCCTTGTTTTCTATATTTTCTTGACGTCGGCGCCGAGAGAGCTGAGCACCAGCTCAAAGTCCTCGTAGCCGCGTTCGAGATATTCGATTCCGCTGATCTCGCTCTCGCCCCTCGCGCATAACGCGGCGATCACCAGCGCGGCGGCTCCGCGCAGGTCGTGGGCTCTTACCGGAGCCGACAGAAGGCGGCGCACGCCGTCTACGACAGCGACCTTGCCCTCGACGCGGATATCCGCACCCAGTCGGCACAGCTCGCTGACATGGCTGTAGCGGCTGAGAAACAGGTTCTCGACAAAGACCGTCATACCGTCGGCGACAGCCGCCATGCTCATCACCGGCGCCTGTGCGTCGGTGGGAAAGCCCGGATACGGCATGGTACGGATCAGCTTGGGACTATGTAAACGGTAGGGCGCGTTCACGCGCAGCCCGTCGGGGTCGATATCGATCTCACAGCCGCTGTCACGAAATACGGGCAGAACAGACTGCAGATGAGCGGGGATCACATTCTTGATCCGAACGGAAGAACCGGTCACGGCAGCGGCGGACATCAGGGTCGCCGCGACAATACGGTCGGGGATGATCGTATGACAGGCGGGAGTCAGTTTTTCTACACCCTCGATGAGGATGGTGCTCTCACCCGCGCCGCTGATCTTCGCGCCGCAGGCGTTGAGGAAATCCGCGAGATCGACAATCTCGGGCTCCCGCGCGGCGTTCGCGATCACAGTGGTGCCGTCGGCTACGGCGGCGGCAATCATCGTATTTTCGGTCGCGCCGACCGAAGGGATCGGCAGGGCGATCTTTGCGGCGCTGAGCCGGTCTTCGATCACGCAGTCCAGCACGCCGTGCTCCTCACTGATGGTAATGCCCATCTCGCGCAGGGCGCTCAGGTGCAGGTCGATCGGCCGCGGACCGAGCTCACAGCCTCCGGGGAAGCTCATACGGGCTCTGCCGAAGCGGGCAACGATCGCGCCGAGGAAAATGATCGACGAGCGCATGCGGTGCATCAGCTCGGGCGGGATATCACAGCGGTCCATGCCGTCGGTATCGACGACGAGGGTCGAGCCCTCGCGGTACGCCGTACAGCCGAGATAACGCAGGATCGCAAGCGACGCGTCCACGTCGCTCAGGCGCGGACAGTTATACAGCACACACTCTCCCCCGCACAACAGGGTCGCCGCCAAAATCGGCAAGGCGCTGTTCTTAGAGCCCTGTACGCTGACCTCTCCCGCTAGTTTTCTGCCTCCGTCAACCACAAATACCGACACACAAACACCCTTTCCAAAAGTCATTGCTCTTTATACTATGCTTTTCGGGGTGAAAGGTGAACGGTTACACCATATCGATTAAGATTTCTTGTGTTCTTTCAAAACTTCCTTAACAGTCTGATAGATACGCTCATTGGCGTCGGTGATCGCGAGACTCTGGGCGTTCTTTCGATACTCGCCGAGGGTGGAGAGATCGGTCAGGATGCTGTCTACTGTCTCGATAAGCGTTTTTCCGTCGAGATCCTTTTCTTCGATCAGTTTCGCCGCCTTCTTCCTGACCATCGACATCGCATTATGGTACTGATGGTTCTCGGTAACATAAGGCGACGGGATCAGCACGGCGGGTCTGCCCTTCGCCTGAATCTCGGATAAGGTGATCGCTCCCGCGCGGGATACGACCAGATCGCAGGCGGCGAGACAGTCGTTCATGTTGTCGATATACTGACGGATATCGAGGTTATCGCATTTTTCGATATCCACGCCCTTTTTCTTCAGAAGGTCGGGCATCCATGTGCCCTGCTGACCGTAAGCGTGGATGTGGTAATACTTCTTATCCTTCGCGGAGCGGGCGATCAGCTCAGCCATCGCCTCGTTGATGCACTTCGCGCCGAGTGAACCGCCGAAGGAGAGGATAATCGGCTTGCTGTCATCCAGCCCTAGGCGCTTCTTCGCCTCGTCGTGCTTGGTCGCGAGGATCGCGGGACGGATAGGGTTGCCGGTCAGGACAAACCTTGCCTTATCGGTGAAGCGCGGACGCGCGTCGTCGTTCGCGAGCATCACGCGGCTGACGTTGCCGGCGAGCATCTTGTTGGTCACGCCGGGATAGGCGTTCTGCTCATGAATAACGGCGGGATAGCCGAGGTTACAGGCGGCAAGGATGACCGGACCGCTGACGTAACCGCCGGTGCCGATACAGATATCGGGGTTGAACTCCCGGATGATCTTCTTCGCCGCGCGGCGGGAAGAGAAGGAGTAATGCACCGTCTTGATATTATGGATGATCTCTTTCGGAGCGAAGCTGCGGTGGAAACCGCTGATGACCACCGACTTGATCGGAAAGCCCGCCTGCTTAACAAGGCGCTGCTCCATACCGTCGCGGTTACCGATGAAGAGAAACTCAGCGTCGGGCTCCTGCTCCTTGATATAGCCCGCGATCGCAAGCGCGGGGTTGATATGTCCGGCGGTACCTCCGCCGGCGAGTAATACTTTCATATTTTTCTCCGAAAAACGGAGAACGGTTAACGGTTAACGGTTAACGGTGTAGGTTACTCGCTTTGCTCGGACAGATAAATTCGTTTCCCACAACCATTATCCGTTATCTGTTATCCGTAATCCGGTTAAGATTTCTCTATATTCGATGTTCTGGATACCGAGAGGATAACGCCCATCTCGAACATCAGCGTCAGCAGCGACGAGCCGCCGTAGCTGAAGAACGGCAGGGAGATACCCGTGTTCGGCAGCCAGTCGGTAATAACCAAGATATTCAATATGACCTGTAGTCCTATATGACTGATCAGTCCGATTCCCAGCAGCTTACCGAAGCGGTCGCGCGCACGCAACGAGATGATAACGCCGCGCCATACCAGGAGAGCGAAGATCAGAAGGATCACGACCGCGCCGACCAGACCGAGCTCCTCGCATACGATGGCGAAAATGAAGTCGTTCTGCGGCTCCGGCAGGTACAGATATTTCTGTCGGCTCTGACCGAGTCCGAGACCGAACAGGCCGCCCGAACCGATCGCGTAAAGGCTGTTTCGGGTCTGCCACGTCGCGTTCCACATATCGCGGTCGAGGTCGTCGTTGAGTGCCTGGCCCCAGCCGTCCATACGCTCCATCGCGTAGGTCAGCGCACCGGTGACCCACAGCAGGATGATGATGACGGCGAGAACGCCCGCGCCGATCGCGAGCCACTTGATCTTAATGCCCGAAACGAACATCATGATGACGGTGAGCATCGCGCAGATAACGATACAGGAGTAGTGCGGCTCGAGGAGCAGCAGCGCCGCCGTAGAGCCGAAGACCGCCGCGCCGGGCAGTACGCCGTACTTGAGCGTGCCCATCTTGTCATAATAGCGGCTGCCCCAGTGAGCCATAAAGAGGATGATCGCAAACTTACTGATCTCGGACGCCTGTATACCGAAGGCGCCGAAGCCGATCCACCGATGGACGCCTCCCGCCTGAGACGGCAGTACCAGTACCAGCACCAGCGCAAAGTAGCTGACGCCGAGGATGATCGCCGCGAAGCGGTGGTAGTAGTGATAGTCCACGAAGGATACCGCGAACATGATCACCAGTCCGATTACGGCGAAGATCAGCTGTCGCTTGAGGTAATAATAGCTGTCGCCGATCTCGTAGAAGGCGACGGGATAGCTCGCGCTGAACATCATGGTGATACCGATGATCAGAAGAGCGAGCATGATAATGATAAACGGGATATCGATACCCTTGCCGATCGACAGCAGGGAAAACTTCTTTTTACGTCTGCCTCCGTTGGATGAGGCATCCCTCTCGCGCTTGAATTCCGCGATCCGGCGGCGAGAAATATCTTTTAATGAAGTCATATGCCCCCTCCTTTCGTAGTTTGAGGAATCAGGTCAAGCCGAAGATGACCAGCAGCAGCGCAGTCAGTCCGCACAGGGCGGTAAACGCCGAAAACACGCAGACGATCTTCATCTCCGACCAGCCGCACATCTCAAAATGATGGTGGATAGGCGACATCTTGAACAGACGCTTGCCGTGGGTAAGCTTGAAGTAGCTGACCTGCAGAACGACGCTGAGTTCTTCGAGGATATAGGTGAGCGCCAGCAGGAGAAGCATCAGCTGCATATCCATCGCGACCGCGATCGAGCACACCATACCGCCCAGGAAGAGCGAACCGGTATCGCCCATGAAGCACTTTGCGGGATGGAAGTTCCACATCAGGAAGCCCAGACAGCCGCCTGCGGCAGCCGCGGCATAGATGATGTTCGCCTGATGATTGCCGAGCACGTTCGCGATCAGCATCATAAACAGGCAGCAGAAGAAGGTGATCGAGCCGTCCAGACCGTCGATACCGTCGGTCAGGTTAACGGAATTGACGATACCGACAAGCGCTACCGCCATGATGATATAGTAGAAGAAGCCCAGATCGACATAGCCGACGAAGGGGATGATGATGCGGGTATCATCCTTACAGATGTACATCAGGAACAGATACAGGGCTACGCTCAGGAACTGGAGAACCAGCTTCTGCTTCGCGGTCAGACCGAGATTACGCTTCTTGACGACCTTGACATAATCGTCGATGAAGCCGATACCGCCGTTCATCAGCGCGTATAAAAGTCCGATGAATACAAAGCGGCTGACGGAATCGAGTCCGCCGTGACCGATCGCGTACAGCAGTACGCCCGCGGTCGTCGCGATCACGATACCGATGATGAACATGATACCGCCCATTGTGGGAGTACCCTGCTTATCCTTATGCCAGTTGGGACCCTCCTCCAGAATCGTCTGGCCGAACTTCAGCCTGTGCAGAAAGGGGATCAGAAATTTACCTACGACGGCAGATATAGCGAAGGACACGATCGCCGCGCCGAACGCCCATAAGCCTGTTTCCATGGTTACACCTCTTCTATCGTGGCTAATGATCAGCAGTCGATATCAACCACACTTTTTAAGCATTTATTACACTGAGCAAAGCTTTACGCTAATCCGCGATACCGGTACCGGTGAAGGTCAACGTAATAACCGTACCGGGCGTGACCTCACTGCCCTCGGGCACACTCTGAGATACTGCGGTGCTGCCGGATGAAACCATACCGGTCACGCTGACGTTGAGTCCGTAGGTCGCCGCGATGTAGTTACAGTCGGATACGCTGTAGCCGGTGAAGTTCGGCACGGTGACAACGTCGGTCGCCGCGGAATCGTCCGTATACAGGACGATCGTTCCGCCGGTGGGGGTCAGGGTACCCGTCGGGGGATTCTGGGTCTTGACCGTGGTTCCCTCGCCCTTGAGCACGGCGATGAAGCCGTCGCCCTCGACCGCCTTGATCGCATCCTCCGCACTCATGCCCGTGTAAGGGCCCGCCGCAACGTTGATGTTGTTCGCCTCGTCGTCGGTGTACTGAGCGACGACCTCCAGATACGGAAGGACCTCGCTCATAATGCTGACAAATACAGGCGCCGCAACCGCGGAGCCGTAGTAGTTACCCGCAGTAGGCGCGTCAAAGAATACCAGCGCAATATACTGAGGATTGTTGGCGGGTGAGAATCCGCAGAAGGACGCGATATGGTCGTCCACGCCGTCTCCGTTGACGTCGATCAGCTTCTCGGACGTACCGGTCTTACCGCCGACGCGGTAGCCCGCGACATAGCCGTTAGAGCCGGAACCGGTAGTGGCGTTCTCCTCAAGGATACCGCACATTTCCTTAGAGACAGATTCGGAGATAACCTGCCGCTTGGTCTCGGTGGAAACATTCTTTACGACATTGCCCTCCGCGTCAAGGATCTGCTTGACGACATGCGGCTGTACGATATAGCCGCCGTTTGCGACCGCGCTCGCCGCGGTGATCATCTGGATCGGGGTGATCGAGAAGTTCTGACCGAATGAAGCAACCGCCAAGTCGGTATCGAGCATGTTGCCCTCGACGCCGTCATGGATGAAGAACTGGTCGTCGGATTCACCGGGAAGGTCAATACCGGTTTTTTCAGAGAAGCCGAACGCCTGATAGTAGTTCCAGAACTTTTCCTTGCCGACCAGCTGGCCGATCTGGATGAAGCCGGGGTTACAGGAGTTGAGCAGACATTCCGCGTAGGTCTGTGAGCCGTGACCGGCGGTGTTGTGACAATGGATGGTATCGTCGTACAGCTGGAACGCGCCCGTACAGACGAAGCGGCTGTCCTTATTGACGACGCCCTCCTCGAGCGCCATGGAAAGCGTGACCATCTTAAATACCGAACCGGGATAGTAGGTGTCGGAGATTGCCTTGTTACGCCAATTACGCGCCAAAGCGGCGCTCTCCGCCTCGTTCTTTGCCTGAGTAATCAGCTTGTCACGCTCCTCCTTTGACAAAAGGGAGGGATCCTCGGTATATTCATGCTCGATCAGATAGTCGTTGTCGATCTTGTCGATCTCTTCCTTCTGATCCTTGTTGATGGTATAGGGATCGTTGGGATTGAAGCCGTTGACCGTCGCCATGGCGAGCACCTCGCCGTTATTGACGTTCATGATCACGCATACACCGCGCTCCTTGACGTCGTTGTCGATAACAGCCTGCTTCATATATTTCTCGGTAATGCTCTGGACGGTCTCATCAATGGTGAGGACGAGGGAGTTACCGTCGATGGCGCCGATGTTCTGGTTATAATCGAAGGGCATCTCGGTCTGGATACCGTTCTGAGCCGACACGATACGGCCGGGCGTTCCGGACAGATCGTCGTTGTACTGGTACTCTACGCCCGACAAGCCCTGATCCTCGGAGCCGGTGAAGCCGATGACCGAAGACGCGAGATCGTTATACGGATAATAGCGCTTATAGTCATCGAGAAGAGAGAGGATACCCGACTTCTGATACTTTTCGGCGAGCTCCTCCTTGAGCTTTAAGATCTGCTCCTTCTCCTCGCTCTCGATCTTACGCTTGACGGAAACATAGTAGGTGTTCTGCTTCGTTTCCTCAAGAAGCTCCTTTTCATCGAGCTTGAGTATCTCGGAGAGGCGCTTCGCGACAAATGCGCGCTGCTCATCGCCCTCGGGTCCGTCGTCAAAATAAGCGGGAGCCATAACGACATGCCATACCGAAGCGGACTGCGCCAGGATCTTACCGTTGGTATCATAGATAGTGCCGCGCTTTGCGGAGATCGGCGTGTCGGAAAGCTGCTGTTCGATCGCCCTGCGCTGGAGTTCTTCGCCCTGTACCAGCTGCAAGAACGCCAGTCGCGTGATGACCGCGCCGAAGCCCAGCGCGAGGATGATGACCAAGAGCCAGACGGTTCTTCTTCTGAGCTTTTGATTAGCGCCCAATGAGCGACACTCCTTTCCAATCAAAGTAATCAGCGATCTTCGAGCAAATACAGATCGGGTGCGGGTGCCCCGCCCTTCACTGTTCTCTGATCTCTGTTATCTAATAAAGCACGAATAAGAGTTAAGACAAATCTCAACTCTTATCTCAAATCATTGTATGCAGTCCGCGGGTGAGCTATGACCACAGCGAGGCGAATGCCTCGGCGATGGACTCGAAGATGCTCTTGTCGGAGGTCATCGTGACCTCCGCTTTATCTCCCGTAGACAAATTGACATATTCTTTCTGGGCGTTGCTCGCCTTGGACATATGCAGCTTATCCTGCGCGTACTCCTCCACTACAGGGGTCGAGATCGAGGAATCGACCTTCATCTCGAGCTGGGTGTACACGCTCTGCTGCTCGGCAAGCTTCGCCTTGGCGTTCACGATCTCCTGATTCAGCTCCGTCAGCTGTACCTGACCGTGGATGATCGAGACGACGATGAACGCGATCGCGATACCGAATATCGCCGCGAGCGTGATACGGAACACGCCTGTACGGCGCTTCTTGCTCTTGGAACGCGCCCTGCGCCCGGAGCGCTTGAATCGTTCTCTGTCATCGGTATTCTCTTTTGAGCTGCTATCCTGCTCAGCCGGCAGTTCCTCGGTAACCTCAGCCTCGGCGTCCCTCTCGGGATCGCCTTCAAAGAGACTCAGGTCATACGCGAGGCTGCTGTGTGAGTAATAAGCCATACTGCACCTCAAATCTATCGTACCGAAGCGACATTCCAAGCATTTTGGTTTCTGTTTTTCATCCGCTTAATACGCTTCGGGGAAACACGCTGTAATCTTTCTGTAATCAATCGGTAACATCATAGCCGCGGAATGCAGGCGGCAAGCACAGGATATTGTGCCAAACAGCGCTTTCAAAACTATTTATAGTGAAGAATAATTATTACAATGTTGTTATCATTTTACTATATCCGCCCGTATATGTCCATAGTAAAACTGTACAAATATAGGCGGTAATGCGTTATAATTTGCCATATCTGCCGAAAAAACGGTCCTTTGATTCCCTCGGGGAAAAATCAGAGCTTCTCACAGATACGGAGCTTCGCCGATCTGGCTCTGGGATTGTTCTCGAGCTCCTCATCCGAGGGTAAGATCGGCTTGCGGGTGATGATCTTCACCTGCGGCTTTTTCCCGCACACACAGACGGGAAAGTCCTTCGGACAGGTACAGCCCTGCGCCTTGTCGCGCATGAACTGCTTGACGATACGATCCTCCAGCGAATGGAAGGTGATCACGCTGAGCCTGCCGCCCTTATCGAGCAGTTCAAAAGCGCCCTGTAAGCCGCTCTCAAGCACATCGAGCTCACGGTTGACCGCGATACGGATCGCCTGGAAGGTCTTGCGCGCGGGATGTCCGTCGCGGCGCGCCTTCTGGGGTACGTTCTCCTTGACGATCTCTGCAAGCTCCAGGGTCGTTTCGATCGGCTTCTCGGCGCGGCAGCGGACGATGCCCTTTGCGATGGAATAGGCGTATTTTTCCTCACCGTAAAGAGAGATGATACGGCTCAGCTCGCCGACCTCAAGGGTGTTGACTAAATCGGCGGCGCTCATACCGCTTTGGCTCATGCGCATATCCAGCGGCGCGTCCTCGTGATACGAGAAGCCGCGTGCGCCGTCGTCCAGCTGATGGGAGGATACGCCGATATCCAACAACACGCCGTCGACGCGTTCCACGCCGCGATCGTTCAAAAGCTGCTTCATATCGCCGAAATTGCCCTGTACGATATGTGAGCGGGGATCATCCCTGAACCGCTCCGTCACCGTTGCGATGGCGTCGGGGTCCTGGTCGATGCTGTACAGCGAGCCGTCGTTAAGGCTCGAGAGGATCTCTGCCGAGTGTCCCCCGCCCCCTGCGGTACCGTCGACGTACACGCCGTCGGGGCGGATATTCAGTCCGTCGACTGCTTCACGGAGCAGTACCGTCACATGCTTGAATTCCAAACGCGGCTGCCTCCTTTCGCCCGGATCGAGAGCTGTCGCTCACTCACAATGTCGTTTTATAATCTCAGCAGCTCGAGCGCTTCCGCTACGGAAGCCTGCTTCTGCCGCTCCATGAACGCTGAGAATGTATCCTTATCCCAGATCTCGACGCGGGTATCCATACCGACGACCGTCACCTCGCCGCTGAGCCCCAGATCCTCGCGGAGCTTCTGAGGGATGCTGATCCTGCCCTGTGCGTTGGACGAGACCGGCTTGGCGGGTGAGATCAGAAGATACTGTAAAGCCAGCGCCTTATCGGCGGGGAGCTGTCGGATCTGGTCACGCAGACGGTCGAACTGCTCCACGGACATCACCTGCACACAGCGGTTGAAGCCCATGGTCAGATAGAAGGTCTCGCCGAGCTCCTCACGGAACTCAGCCGGCAGGATCACTCTGCCCTTGCTGTCAAGGCTATGGTCGCTGGTACCTAAGAACATTCTTCCGCCTCCTCTGCGCGATCTCGGTTTCAATGTGTCACAATGTGTCACAAAACGCCACCGGCATAACCATTATAACCTATATGTATGGAGAAATCAAGGGAAAATGTAACATTGATGCCATAATTTTTACAATTTTTTCACCAATCACGCACCATAAATGTAATCAAATTGATTCCGAATACGATTGTTGAACAGAAAAAAGCGGTACAGACGCGCTGTACCGCAGGGTGATCAATCATTTTGATGCTTGAAGCGATATTCCTCGATGATCTCGGCATACTTATCCTGAACGAGCGGGACGATCTCCTTCCAGGTCTTGGCGACATGATGCAGAGCGCCGTCGCTGACCTTATCGAGCAGTCCGGGCGTACCGAAGATACGCAGGATCTCACGGAACATGGCGACCTTGTTCTCCTTCGCCGTAAAGCCGGAAACGTCCTTTATCACCGCCTCGGCGGCGTTCGAGCCCTCCGTAAGCAACGAGGGAACGCCCATCGAGGCTGCCTCGCGCACCACCAGCGGCGAGTTGTCATATACCGACGGGAAGAAGAAGAGATCGGCGCTGAGATACAGACCGCTGAGTACGTCGCGGTCGGAGATCTTACCGACGAAGTTGACATGACCGTCGCGGAAGTTCTGATCATCGGCATACTTGCGGATCGCCTGAGCGTCGTAGCCGTTACCGACGATGAAAAGGCGGTAATCATCGCTGTTATTCTCCAACAGCTTGAAGGTATCGAGGATCAGCTTGAGGTTCTTATGCCAGATCTGGTGACCGACGAACAGCAGGATATGTTTGTCCCCGGGGATCTTGAACGCCTCTGCCGCCTTCTTACGCAAAATGTCGGGATTCTGCGGCATCTCAAAGGTCGTACCGTTATCCATCACGAAAATATCGCCGCGATAGCCGTAGCTGCGCAGTGTGTTCGCCGTCCCTTCCGAGCATGCCCACACGCTGTCGACGCTGTTGTAGAAGCGAACCACCTTAGCGGCGACGAACTTGGCGAGCGTCTTGGATCCGGTGATGTTGACGGCGTCGTCATAATACTTGGAGTGGAAGGTCGCAACGCTGGGGATTCCCAGCTTCTTCGCATAAGACGAGGCGAAGGTACCCTCCATAAACGGGCTGTGTGCATGAAAAATATCGATATTCCGGTTACGCAGGAACTGCCTGACCTTACCGTCGAGCTTCGGGATCGGGGTCGCGTACTCGGCGATCGGGATCTTCAGCGCGCTGGTACGGTAGACCTCGTAGCTCAGCCCGCTGTCGTCATACGGCAGCATGGGGCGAGGCGTCACAACGCAGCTGTAACCGGTCCGGTTCATCAGCTCGGCATAGTTATGCACCGTGGTCACAACGCCGTCGACGATCGGATAGTAGGCATCCAGAAATTGTGCGGATCGGATATCCTTAGGGTTCATCATAGATCTCCTTTTCAAAAGAAAAGCGGAGGACTACTCCGCTTGTTCTGTCGATTGTTTCAATTGTCTGCGTTTCTCACGCATTTTGGTCACGGCGATATAGCCGTAGATCAGTACGCCGATGATGATGAAGGAATAGTAGCACTGTAAGCGCCAGAGCAGCATCGACCAGAAGGTGCCCGCCGTACCAAGAGAGCTGAATACGATGTAGAACGAGCCCTCCGCCGCGCCCGCGTTACCGGGAGTCGGGATCAGCGAGACAGCAGCCTGAATGAATACGCACATGAACAGCGCCTCAAAGTAACCGAGCTTGCCGTCGAAGGTACGCACCGCGAAGAACGGCATGCTGCACATCGCGAGCTGGAAGATCGTAGAGAGGACAAGGAGCTTGATGAGCAGCTTGCGATCCTTGGTAATCTTCTTGATATTGACGCTGTAGTTGTTCAGCGAGCGCACCGCTTTCATGATCGCGTGGTTCGGACGCTTCACGAGATGGATCGCTGCGCCCAAACGGACGAAGAACGCTACGATGCGCATCGCGATCTTCGGCGCGACACCGGAGATAATGATCATCAAGGGAACCACGGTATATGCGACCGCGCCGATATAGGCGGTGATCTTGATACCGGTCAGTCCGGTCGCGTCCATCGCGCCGTTGCCGAAGATGAAAGCAAAAACGCAGAGGATAACGAAGCCGAACTGCATCGTTAAGAAGCCGCTCAGCGGCATCGCCGAGGCGGCGCCGGAGCTGTAGCCGTTGGAATGCAGGTAGTAGATCTGGAAGGGCTGACCGCCCGCGCCGGAGGGGGTGATACAGTCGTAGTACTTACCGAGAGCGGCAGTCGAGAACGCGTGCCGCCACGAGACCTTCTCCCCTAAATGGCGCATCATCAGAATGTACTTAAAGGTTTCGCAGCCCAGCACGATCGCCAGACACACGAGTCCGCCCAAAAGGAAGAGGACGTTCGTAAACGAAAAATGAATCGGCGGGAGTTCCTTACGGGTAAACTCCCTCGCCGCCGTGAAGTAGATGACCAGTGCGTTGATGATGACGAAGAGGATGATGCCGATGCGCTTAGTGAGCTTATTCGCGCCCTTCGGCTTCTCGGGAGCCTGATCGGGGTCGGGCGTCTCGGAGAGCACTTCGCGCATGATCTCTTCGTTCTCAGCGGCATTTTTCGCGCGCTTCTCTGCCCTCGCCTTGGCTTTTTCCGAAGGCGGGGTCGCGGCTTTCTTCACATCATCACTCCCTTCACGTAGATAACTGCATTATACTATATTATTAAACGTTTTGCAAGAAAAAAATATGCACGACAAATGCGTATGCAAAACGAAGAAAGGCTGCCGCAGCAGCGACAGCCTCATCATCAGGGAAAATCTTATTTAAAATACTTAACCGCAGCCTCGAACATACGGATATCGTAGTTGCCGGGGACGTTCTTGTACAGGAAGCTGCCCTTGCGCTCGGAGTGACCCATCTTACCGAAGACTCTGCCGTCGGGCGAGGTGATGCCCTCGATCGCATAGGCGGAGTTGTTCGGGTTGAAGTGTACGTCGGTGGTCGCATTGCCGGAGAGATCGACGTACTGGGTCGCGATCTGGCCGTTTTCGGCGAGCTTTTTAATCAGCTCCTCGGACGCGTAGAAGCGACCTTCACCGTGAGAGATCGGGACGGTGTAGACGTCGCCGACGTTCGTCAGGCTCAGCCACGGGCTCTTGTTGGAAGCCACGCGGGTACGGACGATACGGCTCTGGTGGCGGGAAATCGTGTTGTAGGTCAGGGTCGGACAGCTCTCATCGGTATCGATGATCCTGCCGTAGGGCACCAGGCCGAGCTTGATCAGCGCCTGGAAGCCGTTGCAGATACCGCACATCAGACCGTCACGGTTGTCGAGCAAGTCGGTGACGCCCTCCTTGACCGCCGCGTTACGGAAGAACGCGGTGATGAACTTAGCGGAGCCGTCGGGCTCGTCGCCGCCGGAGAAGCCGCCGGGGATAAATACCATCTGGGCGGTTTTAAGGGCGCTTGCGAAACGTTCTACACTCTCCTGTATACCCGCCGCCGAAAGGTTGTTGATGACGATGATCTCGGCGTCGGCACCTGCGTCAGCCATCGCTTTCGCGGAGTCGTACTCACAGTTGGTACCGGGGAACGCGGGGATCAGCACCTTGGGCTTAGCGGTCTTGATCGCAGGTGTGGGAGCGACGGTCTCCTCCGTGAAGGAGAAGGTCTCAACCGGTGCCTTTGTATCGGGAATATTGCAGGAATAGACGCCCTCGAGCTTGTTTTCATAAACGCCGAGCAGTTCGTCGGCATTGACGGACTCGCCGCCGAGGGTGAACGCGCCGTCGTCGGTCACGGTACCGATCAGGGTACCCTCTATCTCGCCGTCGGTCTCGATCATGAACGAGCCGTAACGATAACCGTAGAGGGTGTCGGGATCGATGTCCTTATCAAACGCAAAGCCGAAGCCGTTACCGAAGGCGCTCTTCATCACCGCCTCGGCTATGCCGCCGATGGTCGGGGTGTAGGCGGCATAGACCTTACCGCCGCGCATGAGGTCGGTGACCTTATCGTACAGCTTCAAGAGACTGCCGGTCTCGGGCAAGCCGTTTTCATCATATTCGGGAGTGAGCAGGCAGACCCTGTGACCCGCCGCCTTAAACTCGGGTGAGATCACGTTCTCAGCCTTATCGGTGGTAACAGCGAAGGAGACGAGAGTCGGCGGGACGTCGAGATCCTCGAAGCTGCCGCTCATACTGTCCTTGCCGCCGATGGAGCCGATGCCGAGGTTCATCTGCGCCTTGAAAGCGCCGAGCAGCGCCGCGAGGGGCTTACCCCAACGCTTGCCATCGGTGCCGGGTTTCTCAAAGTACTCCTGGAAGGTCAGGTAGACGTCCTCAAAGGACGCACCGGTGGCGATCAGTTTGGAAACCGACTCTATGACCGCGAGATACGCGCCGTGGTAGGGGCTCTTCTCGGCGATCAGGGGGTTGTAGCCCCACGCCATCAGGGAAACGGTATCGGTATGCTTCTTCTCGACACTGACCTTCTGCACCATCGCCTGGATCGGGGTCAGCTGGTGCTTTCCGCCGAAGGGCATGAGCACGGTACCCGCGCCGATGGTGGAGTCGAAGCGCTCGGAGAGTCCGCGCTTGGAGCAAATGTTCAGATCGGAGGCGAGCTTCTTCATATTCTCAGCGAAGCCGCCGCTGATCTCTTTATCATACGCCTCGGGTTTCGCGGGCGTGATATCAATGTGCTTTTCAGCACCGTTACTGTTCAAAAATTCGCGGGAGATATCCACGATCTTCGCGCCGTTCCACGTCATGGTGAGGCGGGGATCCGCCTTGACGACCGCTACGGGGCAGGCGTTGAGGTTCTCTTCCTTCGCGAGCGCCATGAACGCGTCGACGTTCTCGGGCTCGACAACGACAGCCATACGCTCCTGTGACTCGGAGATCGCGAGCTCGGTACCGTCCAAGCCCTCATACTTCTTAGGCACGGCGTTGAGGTCGATATCCAGACCGTCGGCGAGCTCGCCGATCGCGACGGATACGCCGCCCGCGCCGAAGTCGTTACAGCGTTTGATCATACGGGTCGCCTCGGCGTTGCGGAACAGGCGCTGGAGCTTACGCTCCTCGGGAGCGTTACCCTTCTGCACCTCAGCGCCGCAGGTCTCGACCGAATGGGCGTTGTGCGCCTTGGAGGAGCCTGTCGCGCCGCCGATGCCGTCACGTCCGGTCGCGCCGCCCAAGAGGATCACGACGTCGCCGGGAGCGGGAACCTCGCGGCGAACGTTCTCAGCGGGAGCGGCGGCGATGACCGCGCCGATCTCCATACGCTTAGCGGCGTAGCCGGGGTGGTAGAGCTCGTCGACGATACCGGTCGCGAGACCGATCTGGTTACCATAGGAGCTGTAGCCCGCCGCAGCGGTGGTGACGATCTTGCGCTGGGGGAGCTTGCCCTCGATGGTCTGTGAGACGGGGACGGTGGGATCAGCCGCGCCGGTCACGCGCATCGCACCGTAGACGTAAGCGCGTCCCGACAGCGGGTCGCGGATCGCGCCGCCGATACAGGTCGCGGCGCCGCCGAAAGGCTCGATCTCGGTGGGGTGATTATGGGTCTCGTTCTTAAAGAGCAGGAGCCACGGCTCCTTTTTGCCGTCGACCTCGACCTCCATCTTCACGGTGCAGGCGTTGATCTCCTCGCTCTCGTCGAGTTTGGGGAGCTTGCCGTCCTTCTTCAGCTGACGGACGGCGATGGTCGCGAGATCCATCAGGCAGATCGGCTTGGTCCTGCCTAAGCCTTTACGAACGGCGATATACTCGTCGTACGCCTGCTGTAACAGCTCGTCCTCGAACTTCACGCTGTCGATGGTGGTCAGGAAGGTGGTATGGCGGCAGTGATCCGACCAGTAGGTGTCGATCATGCGGATCTCGGTGATGGTCGGGTCGCGGTGTTCACTCCGAAAATACTGCTGACAGAAGGCGATATCGTCTGCATCCATCGCGAGACCGTAGTCGGCGACGAACTGCTCGAGCCCCTCTCTGTCAAGCTCGTTGAAGCCGTCGAGCGTCTTGACGGCGGTAGGGATATCGTACTGAACCGCTAAGGTCGCGGGCTTCTCGAGAGCCGCCTCGCGCGCCTCAACGGGGTTGATGACGTACTTCTTGATCTCGGCGATCTCGGATTCGGTCAGGTCGCCGTACAGGACGTAGACCTTCGCCGAACGGACGATGGGACGATCGCCCTGAGAGATGATCTGGATACACTGGGCGGCGGAATCCGCACGCTGGTCGAACTGACCGGGCAGAAACTCCACAGCAAAGGTGTATGCGCCGGTCGTGTCGATCTCCTCGCTCGCTATATCTAACTGCGGCTCCGAAAAGACCGTACCGACGGCATAGTCGAAGAGCTCGGGGGTAATATCCTCCGCGTCATAGCGATTGATCACGCGCAGGTCGGTCAGCGAGCTGATCGACAAAAGGTTATTGATATCGGAGAGCAGGGCTTTCGCTTCGTTCTGCAGTCCTTCTCGTTTTTCTACATAGATTCTGTATACCATGGTTTCCTCCAATTATGCCTCGGGTTCGGCAGCAAGCGCCCGCTTACCGATATCATGACGGTAGTAGGCGTTTTCAAAGCTGATCTGCTCCACCATTTTATAGGAGCTGTCGATCGCGCCCTGCAGGGTATCGGCGATCGCGGTCACGCCCAGCACTCTGCCGCCCGAGGTAAGGAGCTTGCCGTCCTTTTCGGCGGCGCCGGCAACGAATACGCAGTCGGCGATCTCAGCGGGGATAGTGATCTCGTAGCCCTTCTCATAAGCGGTGGGATAGCCCTTGCTTGCCATGATAACGCAGGCGGCATGCTTATCGGAGAACTTCACCTCAGTCTGATCGAGGGTGCCGTCGGTGGTCGCCTTCATGATCGTATAGAGGTCGGATTCCAAAAGAGGCAGAACGACCTGGGTCTCGGGGTCGCCGAAACGGCAGTTATACTCGATCACCTTAGGACCGTCCGCAGTGATCATCAGACCGAAGTACAGGCAGCCCTTGAAGGTGCGTCCCTCAGCGTTCATGGCGTTGACGGTCGGCAGGAAGATCTTCTCCATACATTCCTTCGCGACAGCGTCGGTATAATAGGGATTCGGGGCGACGGTACCCATACCGCCGGTATTCAGCCCCGTATCGTTATCGCCGGCACGCTTATGATCCATCGAAGAGATCATCGGCACAACGGTCCTGCCGTCGGTGAAGCTCAGCACGCTGACCTCGGGTCCCTCAAGGAACTCCTCGATGACGATGCTGTTGCCGCTCTTGCCGAACTTCTTATCCTTCATGATGGAGATGACCGCGTCACGTGCTTCATCGCGGGTCATGGCGATGATAACGCCCTTACCCAGCGCCAGACCGTCCGCCTTGACGACGGTCGGGACGGGAGCGGTCTCAATATACGCGAGAGCCTCTTCGGCGTCCGAAAAGACCTCGTAAGCGGCGGTGGGGATGCCGTACTTCTTCATCAGGTTCTTCGAAAAGACCTTGCTGCCCTCGATGATCGCGGCTTCGCTGCGCGGGCCGAAGCAGGGGACGCCGTGCGCCTCGAGCGCGTCGACACAGCCCAGCACCAGCGGATCGTCGGGAGCGACGACGGCGTAGTCGATCTTGTTTTCGACCGCGAACTTCACGATACCGTCGATATCGGTCGCGCCGATACTCACACATTCGGCGTCGGCGGCGATACCGCCGTTGCCCGGCAGGGCATAGATCGTCTCGATCGCGGGATTCTCTCTCAGTTTCTTGATGATGGCGTGCTCACGTCCGCCGCCACCGACAACTAATAGCTTCATGTGATACTCCTGAATCAATCAATGGTGGAACAGTCTCATACCGGTGAACGCCATCGCCATACCGTACTTGTCGGCGCACTCGATGACGAGATCGTCACGAATGGAGCCGCCGGGCTCGGCGATGTACTTGACGCCGCTCTTATAGGCGCGCTCGATGTTGTCGGAGAAGGGGAAGAACGCGTCGGAGCCGAGCGCGACATTCTCGACCGTATCGAGATAAGCGCGCTGTTCCTCATCGGTGAAGGGAGCGGGCTGCTCGGTAAAGTACTTCTGCCAGTTGCCGTCGGCGGTAACGTCCTCTTCGTTGCGGTTGATATAACCGTCGATGACGTTGTCGCGGTCGGGACGGCGGATATCCTCCTTAAAGGGAAGGTTCAGCACCTTATCACTCTGTCTGAGGAACCAGGTATCCGCCTTGCTGCCCGCGAGACGGGTGCAGTGGATACGGCTCTGCTGACCGGCACCGACGCCGATCGCCTGGCCGTCGACCGCATAGCAGACGGAGTTGGACTGGGTATACTTAAGGGTGATCAGGGCGATGATCAGGTCGCGCACGGCGCTGTCGGGCAACTCCTTGTTCGCGGTGACGAGATTCTGAAGGAGTTCGCGGTTGATCTCAAAGTTATTTCTGCCCTGCTCAAAGGTGATTCCGTAGACCTGCTTATGCTCTACGGGATCGGGAACATAGTCGGGGTCGATCTGTACGATATTATAGTTGCCGTTTCTCTTGGATTTGAGGATCTCCAGCGCCTCGGGCTCATAACCTGGAGCGATGATACCGTCGCTGACCTCGCGCTTGATCATCAGAGCGGTGGTCACGTCACAGACGTCGGACAGCGCAACCCAGTCGCCGAAGGAGCACATACGGTCGGTACCGCGTGCGCGCGCATAAGCGCAGGCGAGGGGGCTGTCGTCCAGACCCTCGATATCGTCTACGAAGCAAGCCTTCTTCAGCTTATCGGAAAGCGGAACGCCGACAGCCGCCGAGGTGGGGCTGACGTGCTTGAAAGAGGTGACGGCGGGGAGTCCCAGCGCCTCTTTCAGCTCCTTGACGAGCTGCCAGGAGTTGAACGCGTCGAGGAAGTTGATATAGCCGGGTCTGCCGCAGAGGATCTCGATAGGCAGATCGGAGCCGTCGTGCATAAAGATTTTTGCGGGTTTCTGGTTGGGATTACAGCCGTATTTTAACTCAAATTCTTTCATATTTTATTATCCTTCCCTTATTTGTAGGGGCGACCATCGGTCGCCCGCGGGCGAGCACTGCTCGCCCCTACGATGTAATTATATGTTTTTGTTAACCAGTCTGTTCTCCTCTTCGCCGGTCTCGAGGTCGATGTAACGGACGTAGAGGGAGATCTTGTTGTTCTCGTCGAGGGCGTTCCACAGCTTATCGGTGAACGCGTCGATGCTGTCGGGGATCGCCACGCGCTCGGGCTCGCCCTGGAAGGTCGGGATCGGGTTGCCGTCGCAGACGTAGGTGTGGATGAAGTGACCTAAGCCCGCCTTAGACGGATAAGAAAAGCCGTAACGGGCGCAGTCGGAACCCTCGGGATCGATCGACTTTAAGATCGACATCTGATAGCAGAAGTCGCCGTCCTCAAAGGTCAGCATACCGCTGATACGGGGAGTCAGGTTGGGGGCGTCAGGCTCGAACTCGCGCTTCTCGAGCGCCTTGTTGAAGCTCAGGCCCTTCTCAAGACCCTCGTATACGGTGTCGGTCTGGTCACCGTTGGTGACGATGAGGTTGTTCTCATACTCGCGGATCGCGGCATAGATGATCAGCGAGGGATCCTCGACCTTGGACGCGTCGAAGGGCTCGGTATAGACCGCGCCGTCGCGCTCGGTGAAGATACGGTTGCGGGAATTCGCGCTGCGGCCCATGATAAAGTAGGCGGTGGCAGCCTTCGTCCCGTCGGCAGTCTTGCCGATGATGATACCGCGGCCGGGATAGGTATTACCGTCCAGCAGCTCGGCGATATCGTTGATTTTGTAGATATTCATTCCAAATTACCCCTTTATTATAGAGAATAGTGAATAGAGAACAGAGAACGGTTTCGGAGACTCGCTTCGCTCGGACAATTATATGAATCCAAAACGCGAAGCGTTTCCCACAACTGTTATCTATTATCTGTTATCTAATATCTGTTTTGCGATCTTTTCCACTGACTGAGGGAGGATGATCCACTCAGCCTGTTCCATGACTCGCTTTTGCAGCACTTCGGGCGTATCGCCGTCGAGGATCTCGACCGCCTTCTGGGCGATGATCTCGCCGCCGTCGGGTATCTCGTTGACGAAGTGGACGGTCGCGCCGGTGACCTTGACGCCCTTCTCGAGCGCCGCCTCGTGCACGCGCAGTCCGTAGTAGCCCTGTCCGCAGAAGGACGGGATCAGCGACGGATGGACGTTGAGGATCCGGTGATCAAAACGCGCCGTGAAGCGCTCCGACAGGATAGACATGAAGCCCGCGAGGACGATCAGGTCGATCCCCCGCTCCTCCAAAGCCGCGATGATCGCGTCCTCAAATGCCTCCTGGGTCTTCAGCTCTCTCTTCGAAATATACAGGTGCTCGATACCGGCATTCTCGGCACGGGTAAGCGCGTAGGCGTTCGCGTTGTTCGAGATGACCAGAACGACCTCGCCGCTGCGGATCACGCCGCTTTGCTGCGCGTCGATGATCGCCTGCAGGTTGGTGCCGCCGCCGGACACGAGCACAGCTATCTTTGCCTTTAACATAATTCGATCTTCTCCCCGTTATCGGAGGTGACGATCTCGCCGAGTCGGTAAGCGTCCTCGCCCTGAGCGCGCAGGATTACGAGCACCTCGTCAGCCTGATCAGCGGGTACGACGATACTCATGCCGACGCCCATGTTGAAGGTATTGAACATATCGCGCTCGGATATGCCGCCCTTCTCCCGGATCAGCTTAAAGATCGGAAGCACGCGGACGTCCGCCTTTCTGATCTTTGCGCACAGACCGTCGGGGATGGAACGCGGGATGTTCTCATAGAAGCCGCCGCCGGTGATATGGGAGATGCCCTTGACATCGACCTTCTCAAGCAGTGCGAGCACAGGCTTGACATAGATTTTGGTCGGGGTGAGCAGGGTCTCGCCCACGCTCTTACCGCCGAGCTCTTCTACCGGCGTCTTGATATCGGCGTTCTCGACGTCAAAGACCTTGCGCACCAGCGAAAAGCCGTTACTGTGAACGCCGGAGGACGGCAGCGCGATGATCACGTCGCCCGCCTGCATCTTCGTATTGTCGATGATCTTATCCTTATCGACCACGCCGGTGCTGTAGCCCGCGAGGTCGTACTCATCCTCGGGATAGAAACCGGGCATCTCGGCAGTCTCGCCGCCGATCAGCGCCGCGCCGCTCATCACACAGCCGTCGGCAACGCCCTTGACGATATCGGCGATCCGCTCGGGAACGTTCTTGCCGCAGGCGATGTAGTCGAGAAACAAGAGGGGCTTCGCGCCGACGCATATAATATCGTTGACGCACATCGCCACACAGTCGATACCGACGGTATCGTGCTTATCCATCAGGAAAGCGAGCTTGAGCTTGGTGCCGACGCCGTCGGTACCGCTGACCAGAACCGGCTTGGTGATACCGGTCAGATCAAGCTCGAAGAGTCCGCCGAAACCGCCTACGTCGGAGCATACGCCCGCCGTCGCGGTACGCGCGACATGCTGCTTCATCAGCTCGACCGCCTTGTAGCCGGCGGTGATATCCACGCCCGCCGCGGCGTAAGCTTCTGATTTGGAATTCAAATTCATAATTCTACCTTTCTGCTCATGCAAGAGCATTTATAGGAATAATGATACTAATCCGTTTTAATCGGTTGAGATTGCCACGGCTCCTTTGGGAGCCTCGCAATGACGATTTGTATACGCTCGCAATGACATTTTATAAAGATGCGCGCATCCGCCGCTATTCTTCACCGTCCCAGCAGTAGGTGCACAGCTCGCACTTATCGAGACCGATCGCCTCGACGATACCGTCAAGGGACTGGAAGTCGAGAGAATCAAACTTCAGCTTCTCGCATATCGTTTCTCTGAGCCTTTTACCGCGCTCGGTGGCGCCGTCGGAATACTCCCGGATATGGTCGAAGCCCTCTTCTCCCTCCAGCTCCAGGATCACCCTGCGAGCGATCAGATCCATATCGGAGGTGTTGCGCGAGAAATTGAGGAACTTACAGCCGTACATGATCGGCGGGCACGCGGAGCGCATGTGAACGCTCTTGGCGCCGTTCTCATACAGGAACTCGACCGTCTCGCGCAGCTGGGTACCGCGGACGATAGAGTCGTCCACGAACAGCAGATCCTTGTCCTTGATCAGGTCATAGACCGGGATCTGCTTCATCTTCGCGATCTTGTTGCGGTCGTTCTGGTTGGTGGGCATAAAGGAACGCGACCAGGTCGGGGTGTACTTGATGAACGCGCGCGCAAAGGGCTTGCCGCTTGCGTTCGCGTAACCGATCGCGTGAGGCGTACCGGAATCGGGCACACCGCCGACGTAATCGACGTCGATGTCGCCGAGATTCTCACGGTCGTGCTGTGCCATGATCGCACCGTTGCGATAGCGCATGACCTCAACGTTCACGCCCTCGTAGGTCGAGGTCGGATAGCCGTAATAGCTCCAGAGGAAGGAGCAGATACGCTTCTTCTTACCGGGCTTTGAGAGCTGCTTGAGGCTATCGGGCGTAAGGCGAACGATCTCGCCGGGCCCGAGCTCGCGTTCGTCCTCGTAGCCGAGCTTCCGGTACGCGTAGCTCTCGAAGGATACCGCGTAACCGTACTCGCTCTTGCCGATACACACAGGCAGTCGTCCTACCTTATCGCGCGCGGCGATCAGCGAGCCGTCCTCGCACATGATCAGGATGTTCTGCGTACCGTCGATGATGTTCTGAGCGAACTTGATACCCTCCGCGAAGCTCGACTGCGTATCGATCAGCGCGGCGAGCAGCTCGGTGGTGTTGACCCTGCCGCCGGTCATCGCGTCGAAATGTCCGTAGGAATGCTTGAGGTGCTTGTTGATCAGTTCCTCGGCGTTATTGATGATACCGACGCTGCAGATCGCGTAGGTGCCGAGGTGCGAACGGATCAGCATCGGCTGGGGATCGGTGTCGGAGATAACGCCGATCGCCGAAGTACCCTGCATCTCTTCGAAAATATGCTCAAACTTCGTACGGAAAGGTGCGTTTTCTATATTGTGGATCTTGCGTTGTAAGCCGATCTCGGGGTCGTAGGCGGCAAGTCCGCCGCGACGGGTACCGAGATGGGAGTGGTAGTCAACGCCGAAAAACACATCCATCATACAATCCTCGGTGGATGTGATACCGAAAAAGCCTCCCATATTTACCTCCAAATAATCGGTGAATAGTGAATGACTGACGGTGAATGGTATTGAGAAACGCTGACGCGTTCCGGATTTCTAAAATTCGGGTGCGGGCAGCGCCCGCCCTTCACCATTCATCGTTCGCTGTTCACCCGTTTTTATAATCTGTCCGCGATGCCCGCGTCCTTCTCTAAGACGACCGCGGCGTCAGCCTTGCGCTTATCGTCGAGCTTCTTCGCAAGCTCCTTATCCTCTACCGCGAGGATCTGAGCGGCGAGCAGTGCGGCGTTCGCGGCACCGTTGAGGGCGACAGTCGCGACCGGGATACCGGTGGGCATCTGCACGGTGGACAGAAGGGCGTCCAGACCATCCATCATCCCGCCCTTACAGGGGATACCGATGACGGGCAGGGTAGTGTTTGCGGCGATCGCACCGGCTAAGTGCGCCGCCATACCCGCCGCCGCGATCAGAACACCGAAGCCGTTCTCACGGGCGCTCAGCGCGAAGTCACGCGCCTCCACCGGTGTGCGGTGAGCGGAATATACATGTACCTCATAGGGTACACCGAGGGTCGTCAGCATGTCGGTCGCCTTCTTGACGATCGGCAGATCGCTGTCCGAACCCATGATAATACCGATTTTTTTCATAGTTACCTCCAAACTCATTAAGCCTCCCTTTCCTAAGGGAGGTGGCTCCGAAGGAGCCGGAGGGTTGACTCATTGACAGACATATTTCTTATTAACAGTCGTATGCTCTCAGCGTATCAACCCTCAGTCAGCGTCAACAAGTTGCCGCTGACAGCTCCCTTGAGAAAGGGAGCCGTTGTTCTTACTTCATCGCGGAGCTCTTATCCTTCTGGATAACGTCGTGAGCGCCGCCCTCGACGATCGAGGTGGCGGAGACGAGGGTGAGCTTCGCCTTCTGCTGTAATTCGCGGATGGTCAGCGCGCCGCAGTTGCACATGGTCGACTTGACCTTGGAGAGCGACAGCGCGACGTTGTCCTTTAAGGAACCCGCATAAGGCACGAGGGAATCGACGCCCTCTTCGAAGCTGAGCTTCTTGTCGCCGCCGAGGTCGTAGCGCTGCCAGTTGCGCGCGCGCTGGGAACCCTCGCCCCAGTACTCCTTATAATAGGTGCCGTTGATGCTAACCTTATTGGAGGGGCTTTCATCAAAGCGGGCGAAATAACGGCCCAGCATGATGAAGTCAGCGCCCATCGCCAGCGCCAGCGTGATATGATGATCGTATACGATACCGCCGTCGGAGCAGACGGGGATGTACACGCCGGTTTCTTCAAAATACTTATCTCTCTCGGCGCAGACCTCGATCAGCGCGGTCGCCTGGCCGCGTCCGATACCCTTGGTCTCGCGGGTGATACAGATGGAGCCGCCGCCGATACCGACCTTGATGAAGTCGGCGCCGCAGTCGGCGAGATAACGGAAGCCCTCGGCGTCAACGACGTTGCCCGCGCCGACCTTGACGGTGTCGCCGTAGTGCTCACGGATCCAGTCGATGGTCAGCTTCTGCCACTCCGAGAAGCCCTCGGAGGAGTCGATGCACAGTACATCGGCGCCCGCCTCGATCAGGGCGGGGACGCGCTCGGCGTAGTCACGGGTATTGATACCGGCGCCGACCACATAGCGCTTATGCTCGTCGAGGAGCTCGTTGGGATTCTGCTTATGGCTGTCGTAGTCCTTGCGGAATACGAAGTAGCGCATTCTGCCGTCCTTGGTGATGACGGGCAGGGAGTTGAGCTTATGGTCCCAGATCAGGTCGTTGCACTCGCTGAGGGTAGCGCCCTCATAAGCATAGATCAGCTTGTCGAAGGGGGTCATGAAGTCCGAGACCTTCTCCGACTGATCCATACGGCTGATACGGTAGTCGCGGCTGGTAACGACGCCGAGCAGCTTGCCGTCGGGAGCGCCGCCCTCGGTCACGGCGAGGGTGGAGTGACCGGTACGACGGGTCAGCTCGATGACGTCGGCGAGGGTCGCGTCGGGACGGATGTTGCTGTCGCTCTGGACAAAGCCCGCCTTATAGCTCTTGGCTCTCTTGACCATCGCCGCCTCGTCCTCTACGCTCTGGGAGCCGTAGATGAAACTCACGCCGCCCTGGGTCGCGAGGGCTACGGCGAGGCGGTCGCCGGATACCGCCTGCATGATCGCGGAGACCAGCGGGATATTCATGGTGATCGCGCTCTCCTCCCCCTTCTTATACTTGACCAGCGGGGTCTTGAGGGTGACGTTCGCGGGGATGCACTCCGAGGACGAGTAGCCCGGGATCAGCAGATATTCGTTAAAAGTATGTGCGGGTTCATTGATAAAGGTTGCCATTTAAATGATCCTCTCTTCCTTGGTTTCGCAATAGATACAGCGGTATACCTTGTTCTCTTTATCGGTAAGCTTGAACACGTGATCAAGCTCCTGTTCGGTTGTGGTGATACAGCGGGGATTCTTGCAGCGGATGACGTTGGTCAGCATCGACGGCATGCGGATGTTCATCTTCTCGGCACGCTCGCCGTTCTTGATGATATTGACGGTCGCGCCGGGGTCGATATAGCCGATCACGTCGATATTAACGGGGATATCCGCGTCGATCTTGATGATGTCCTTACGCCCCATCTTCTTGCTCTGGACGTTCTTGATGATCGCGATCGAGCAGTCGAGCTCGTCGAGATTCAAGAGATCATAGAGCTTCATGCCCTTACCGGCAGTGATGTGGTCGATCACGATACCGTTCTGAATAGAGTCGATGTTCATATCGTGCCCGCCTCCTTCAAGAGTTTTAAGATCAGCGCCATGCGCATGTACTTGCCGTTTGCGACCTGCTTGAAGTAGCAGGCGCGGGGATCGCTGTCAATCGCGACGCTGATCTCGTTGACGCGGGGCAGCGGATGCATGATCGCGAGATCCTTCTTCGCGTTCCTAAGCTTCTCGGGGGTGAGGATATAGCTGTCCTTGAGGCGAAGGTAATCCTCCTCGTTGAAGAAACGCTCGCGCTGGACGCGGGTCATGTAGAGGATGTCGAGATCGGGCATCGCGCCCTCGAGATCGGTGGTCTGTACATAGGGGATGCGCTTCTTCTTGAGCACATCCTTCTTGACGTAGCTCGGGACCTTCAGCTCCTCGGGAGAGATCAGCACGAACTTGATCCCCTCATAGCGGGACATCGCGTTGATTAGCGAATGGACGGTTCTGCCGAACTTGAGGTCGCCGCACAGACCGATGGTCATATTGTTCATATCGCCGCGCTCGCGGTAGATCGTAAGCAGATCGGCGAGGGTCTGGGTCGGGTGGTTGTGACCGCCGTCGCCCGCGTTGATGACGGGGATGCTCGCCGCGCGGGAGGCGACCAGCGCCGCGCCCTCCTTGGGATGGCGCATGGCGATGATATCGGCGTAGCAGGAAACGGTCTTGGCGGTATCGGCGACGGACTCGCCCTTGGCGGCGGAGCTTGCGCCCGCCGAGGAGACCGAGATCACGTTGCCGCCCAGCTCGTACATCGCCGCCTCAAAGCTCAGGCGGGTACGGGTCGAGGGCTCAAAGAAAAGGGTGGCGAGCTTCTTGTGGCGGCACGCCTCCTGATATTTTTCGGGGTTGTCTATGATGTCGCAGGCAGTCTGCATAAGCTCCTCGAGCTCCTGCACACTCAGATCGACGATATCGAGTACACTTCTCATGCGTTTGCTCCGATCCAGCTTTCATCCGAGGGATTGTTTCGGAATCTGATCAGTCGCTCGACGTCCTCGGGACGGATATAACCGTCCTCGGCGGCGACATCGGCAATCACGTCGAAGTTGGTCAGAGAGATGTTCTTCACATCAGCTGCAGCGAGTCGGTCGAGACCCTTCTGCATACCGTAGGTGAAAATGGACACGATGCCCAGAACCTCGGCGCCCGCCTCGCGGAGCACGTCGACGACCTCGAGCACCGAACCGCCGGTCGAGATCAGATCCTCGACGACGACGACCTTCTGACCCTTCTCCAGTCTGCCTTCGATCTGGTTCTGTCTGCCGTGATCCTTGTGACCGGAGCGGACATAGCCCATCGGC
This sequence comes from uncultured Clostridia bacterium, assembly GCA_947166135.1. Lineage (GTDB taxonomy): Bacteria > Bacillota > Clostridia > Oscillospirales > Acutalibacteraceae > Ruminococcoides. The sequence goes on from CAMVDB010000006.1 coordinate 48,572, forward strand.
AGGCCCATGATATGGGCGGTGATGGCGGCGTGGGCGATGCCCGCGGTGGAGGTACCCATCAGCACCTCGACATCGGGATAATTCTCACGGATAAGCTGTGCCAAGCCCTCCTCGACGTCGGTACGGACGTCCTTATCCGAGAGAGTGAGACGGTTGTCACAGTAGACAGGGCTCTTGATGCCGCTCGCCCAGGTGAAGGGCTCCTCGGGGCGGAAGAATACCGCCTTTATCTTTAATAAATCCTTTGCGATCTTTACATTCAGTTCCATAATATGCTCCTTTTCAGATAACAGAGAAAAGAGAAAAGAGAACAGTGAAGGGCGGGATACCCGCACCCGATCAAATATCTGTACTCTCTTATCTGTTACCTGTAATCTGTTATCTATTCTTATCCTACAAATTCTTCTACGCAGCGTCGGTATGCCGCTACGGGGTCATCCGCCTGGGTGATCGGTCTGCCGACGACGATATAGTCGGAGCCGATCTCTTTCGCCGCGGCGGGAGTCATGACGCGCTTCTGGTCGCCGATATCGCCGTCCGCGAAGCGTACGCCCGGGGTGACGGTGAGGAAGTCCTTACCGCAGGTATCGTGTACCTTACCCGCCTCCAAGGGGGAGCAGACAACGCCGTCAAGTCCGCTTTCCTCGGCGCACTTGGCGTAATGCATCACGACCTTGTCGATCGGCTCGCGGATGAGCAGATCGCTCTCCATCGCCTCCTGATCGGTGGAGGTCAGCTGAGTCACGGCGATCAGGAGGGGTCGGGTACCGTCCTCGCGGGTGAGTCCCTCGAGCGCCGCCTGCATCATGCGCTTGGTGCCGCCTGCGTGCAGGTTGGTGATATCGACGTCGAGGCGGCTGAGCACCGCCATCGCCTTCTTCACGGTGTTGGGGATATCGTGGAGCTTGAGGTCGAGGAAGATCTTGTGACCTCTGCGCTTGATCTCGCGCACGATCTCGGGACCTTCGGCATAATACAGCTCCATGCCGATCTTGACGAAGGGCTTACGCGCCTCGTCCTTGAATTTGTCGAGGAAGTCAAAGACTGCCTCAGCGGACGAAAAGTCGCATGCTACGATGACGTCCTTACCCATTATTAACGCCTCCTATCAGGTCTTTCAGGTTTTCTATTTTATATGTATCCATCGCGGCGGGAAGCTCTTCGACGAGCTTTTTGCACGCCATGGGATCGATCAGGTTTTGTGCGCCGACCTCAACTGCCGTCGCACCGGCGAGCATCATCTCAAGCACATTCTCGGGCGTACTCACGCCACCGCCGCCCACGATCGGGATATTGACGGCGTTCGCGACCTGGTACACCATCCGAAGCGCGACCGGGAAGATCGCGGGGCCGGAGAAGCCGCCCATCGTATTCGCGATGACGGGCTTGCGCGTTTTCAGGTCGATGCGCATACCGAGCAGGGTATTGATCAGGCTGATACCGTCAGCACCCGCCGCCTCGCACGCCTTGGCGATCGCGGCGATATCGGTGACGTTGGGGCTCAGCTTGACCAGCACGGGCTTTGAGGTGACCGCCTTGACGGCGGCAACGACCTCAGCCGCCGCCTGAGGGTCGGTGCCGAAGCTCATCCCGCCGCCGTGAACGTTGGGACAGCTGACATTGACCTCCAGCCAGCCGACCTGCGGCTCTTTATCCAATAAAGCGCAGGTGTAGGCGTAGTCCTCGACCGAAAAGCCGCTGACGTTCGCCATCACGGGCTTATGAAAGCATTTTTTCAGCTTCGGCAGCTCCTCGCTGATGACCTTATCCACGCCGGGATTTTGCAGTCCGACAGCGTTGATCATACCCGCGGTACACTCGGCGATACGCGGGGTAGGATTGCCGAAACGCGGATCGCGGGTCGTGCCCTTGAAGGAGAAGGTGCCCAGTATATTGATATCGTAGATCTCGGCGAACTCGTAGCCGTATCCGAAGGTGCCGGAGGCGGGGATGATCGGGTTATCGAGCTCGATACCGCAGAGGTTCACACTCAGTCTGCCCATAAGATCTCCTCCTTCCTCAGTACGGGACCGTCCTTGCAGATACGCTTATAGCCGGTGATGGTCTTGCACGAGCAGCCCATGCACGCGCCGAAGCCGCAGCCCATCCGCTCCTCAAAGCTGAACTGACCCGAGGTCACAGTCGCCCGATAGAGCGCTCTGAACATCGGCATCGGTCCGCAGGTGTAGAAGTAAGTATAGTGCGAGGGCAGCGCGTCGGTAACGAAGCCTTTTACGCCGCGCGAGCCGTCGACGGTCGCGACGGTGACGTCACAGCCGAGAGAACGGAACTCATCTTCATAAAAGACCTCGTCGGCGGTGTTGAAGCCGAGCACGACGTGTACGGTCTTACCCTGTGCGAGCAGTCGCTTGGCGAGCAGGTACATCGGCGGTACGCCGACCCCGCCGCCTACTAAAAGGGGTTCATCCCCCGCGGGCGTGAGGTCATAGCCGTTGCCCAGCCCCGTCAGGAGCTTCAGCTGCGTGCCTTCGGGCATTTCGCTCATGGCGGCGGTACCCTTGCCGACCACCTTGTAGATCAGTGTCAGCACGTCGCCCTCGACGTCGCAGACGGAGATCGGGCGGCGCAGGTAGAAGCCGTCGAGCTGTATATTGACGAATTCCCCGGCGTTTTTTACCGCCGAGGTATCGCCGCGAAGGAGCATCCGATAGACGTCCTTCGCGATTTTCTTGTTTTCAATAATGGTAAAAATCGAATCTTGCATAGGTTCACCGAACGTTAATTATTTTTTCACGCTTGACCCGCCGTTACGGATTATTCAGCAAATCGCTGCCCTTTGTAAAAGGCGGGATACAGACGCGCGCGTTATGCGTCGATTGTTGAGATCGTCAGCGTGGTTTCCTCGAGAACGTCGAGCAGGACGCGGACGGTATCGAGGGATGTGAAGATGGTCACGCCGTTCTCAACAGCCGTCTGACGGATCGCGGTGCCGTCCTCATAATGCACGCCCGACATGATGGCTCTGGTATTGATAACGTAGCTGACGTAGCCTGCGCGGATCGCGTCGAGGATCTGGGTAGAGCCCTCAGATAGCTTTCTGAGCGTCCTTGTACGGATGCCGTGCTCGCGCATGACCTTTGCGGTCAGGTCGGTCGCCTCGATGTTGAAACCGAGATCATAGAAGCGGCGTACCAGCGGGATCGCTTCTTCCTTATCTTCATCGGCAAGGGTCACGATAACGGTGCCGTAGTTCTGCACCTTGGTGCCTGCCGCGACAAGCGCCTTGTACATGGCTCTCGAGAGCTTCTTATCATAGCCGATCGCTTCACCGGTAGACTTCATTTCGGGGCTGAGGTAAGCGTCGAGACCTTTGATCTTCTGGAAGGAGAATACCGGGACTTTGACATAGTAGCGCTTCTTCTCTTCGGGATAAAGCTGGAAGATTCCCTGCTCTTTCAGGCTCTTGCCTAAGATGACCTCGGTCGCGATATCCGCGAGGGAGTAGCCGGTGGCCTTAGAGAGGAACGGAACGGTTCTGGATGATCTCGGGTTGACTTCTATAATATATACATCGTCGTTTTCGTCTACGATGAACTGGATGTTGTACAGACCGATGATACCGATGGCTTTACCGAGCTTCTTCGCGTATTGCAGGATAATGCCCTTGACCTTGTCGGAGATGGAGAAGGAGGGATAGACGGAGATGGAGTCGCCGGAGTGAACGCCGGTACGCTCGACCAGCTCCATGATACCGGGAACGAACACATCAACGCCGTCGCAGATTGCGTCGACCTCGACCTCTTTACCCATGATGTATTTATCTACAAGTACAGGCTTGTCTTCATCAATCTCAACAGCGGTTTTCAGATAATGTCTGAGATCTTCTTCCTTAGATACGATCTGCATCGCGCGACCGCCGAGTACGAAGGACGGACGGACGAGCACGGGATAGCCGATCTCAGCGGCAGCCGCCACGCCCTCTTCAATCGAGGTAACAGCCTTGCCCGCAGGCTGCGGGATACCGAGCTCCTTGATGATCGCGTTGAAGCTATCGCGGTTCTCCGCACGCTCAATTGCGGCGCAGTCGGTACCGATGATCTTCACGCCTCTGTCCATGAGGGGCTGAGCGAGGTTGATCGCGGTCTGACCGCCTAAGGAAGCGATAACGCCCTCGGGCTGCTCAAAGTCGATGATCGCCATGACGTCCTCGGGAGTGAGGGGCTCAAAGTAGAGCT
>CAMVDB010000007.1 GCA_947166135.1 uncultured Clostridia bacterium
CCGTATTCGGTGACTTCAACGCCCGCCGCGGCGCCGTAAGAGGTCAGGAGATCGATAACGGCGTAGCCCGTATCGTCGCTGACGTACCGCTCTCCAACATGTTCGGTTACGCGACCGACCTGCGTTCCAAGACGCAGGGCCGCGGTAACTACGTCATGGAGCCCTCGCATCACGCAGAGGTTCCGAAGAACGTAGGCGAGGAGATCATGTCCGAGCGCAACGGCAAGAAGTAATTCAAGTTACAGTGTCATTCCGACGGCTGACGGAATCAGCCTTATGAAGACATTCATGCAGAAATTGACACAACAGATAGACGTTTTTGAGAAATAAAGCCACTATTCGTTGTGGAAATTTGCAAAAAGCTATTGCAATTCTTCTTCAGAATTGTTACAATAACTGTAATCGGTAATTTAAAGTTACTAATTAAAGGAGGAAATTTCCCAATGGCAAGACAAAAGTTTGAAAGAAATAAACCGCATGTTAACATCGGTACCATCGGCCACGTTGACCATGGTAAGACCACTCTGACTGCTGCGATCACCAAGGTTCTGAACTTCGGCGGCGCTGCTGACTTCGTTGATTACGCTAACATCGATAAGGCTCCCGAGGAGCGCGAGCGTGGTATCACAATCAACACCGCTCACGTTGAGTACGAGACCGCTAAGCGTCACTATGCTCACGTTGACTGCCCCGGACATGCTGACTACGTTAAGAACATGATCACCGGTGCTGCTCAGATGGACGGCGCTATCCTCGTTGTTTCCGCTGCTGACGGCCCCATGCCCCAGACCCGTGAGCACATCCTGCTCTCCCGTCAGGTTGGCGTTCCCTACATCGTTGTATTCATGAACAAGACCGACCAGGTTGACGATCCCGAGCTGCTCGAGCTCGTTGAGATGGAGATCCGTGACCTGCTGAACGAGTACGAGTTCCCGGGCGACGAAACCCCCATCATCAAGGGTTCCGCTTATCTTGCTCTGACCTCTACTTCTACCGACCCCAACGCTCCCGAGTATCAGTGCATCCACGAGCTGATGGACGCTGTTGACGAGTTCATCCCCACTCCCGAGCGTAAGGCTGACCTGCCCTTCCTGATGCCCGTTGAGGACGTCTTCACCATCACCGGTCGTGGTACTGTTGCTACCGGTCGTGTTGAGAGAGGTCAGATCCGTACTTCCGAGGAAGTTGAGATCGTTGGTCTTACCGACGAGAAGCGCAAGGTTGTTGTTACCGGTCTTGAGATGTTCAGAAAGACTCTGGACTATGCTGAGGCTGGCGATAACGTCGGCGTTCTGCTCCGTGGCGTTCAGAGAAACGAGATCGAGAGAGGTCAGGTTCTGGCTAAGCCCGGCACCATTCATCCCCACACCAAGTTCCGCGGCCAGGTTTACGTTCTGACCAAGGACGAGGGCGGCCGTCATACTCCGTTCTTCAACAACTATCGTCCTCAGTTCTATTTCAGAACCACTGACGTTACCGGTACCATTTCTCTGCCCGAGGGCACTGAGATGTGCATGCCCGGCGATAACGTTGAGATGGATGTTGAGCTGATCACTCCTATCGCTATCGAAGTTGGTCTGCGTTTCGCTATCCGTGAGGGTGGCCGTACCGTAGGTTCCGGCGCTGTTATCGCGATCAACGAGTAATTTCTTTCAAAGAAATATTGAAAGCTCCCGATTCCGCAAGGTCTCGGGAGTTTTTTTGCTACTCCATACTGTTATGCCCGGCTGGTATCCGATCTTTGAGCGATCACTGCGCCGGGATGTTGTCCAAACCGCTCATTTACCAAGGTTACGGTCACAGCCTTACGGCTTATATCCTGCGCTGCGATCGCTGTCGGCTGGTATCCGATCTTTGAGCGATCACTGCGCCGGGAGGTTGTCTGACTGCTCTTTTACCAAGGTTACGGTCACAGCTCTACGGTTTATATTCCCGCACTGTGATCGCTGAACGATGAACTTTTCAACAAAGACATGGTATGGTGCAGCAAAAGACTTGCCTTTTATGCCGTTTCATTGTAAAATGGTACTATCAATCTGAGGAGGCGTTTTTATGCTGAATAATGAAGATTTTTATGATGAGTATGAGCCCGAGATCATCACCCTCGAGGACGATCTCGGTAATGAGAAGGATTTCGAGTTCCTCGACGTCGTAGAGTATGAGGGCGAGGAGTATATCATCCTGCTCCCGACCGAGGAGGACGAGCAGAGCGAGGTCATGATCCTCAAGATCGAGTCCGTCGACGACGATACCGAGAATTATGTCGGAATCAACGATGAAGAAACCTTGCAGAAGGTCTTCGATATCTTTAAGGAGCGCTATAAGGACGATTTCGATTTTGAGTAATGAGTGAATTGCCCCAGAGGAAGCATCCTCGGTTGAAACGATATGATTATAGTTTGAATGCCAGATACTTTATTACGATATGTACGTTTCAGAAGAGAAAGATGCTTTCAAAGATCAAAGTAGGGCGGGGGCTTGCTCCCGCCGAAACCTGTCTGACAAATCACGGTAAAATCGTAGAGATGACGTTATCGGAAATGCCTTCCCGATTTCAATATTTGGAAATCGAAAATTATGTCGTGATGCCAAACCATATACACGTCATTATGACATTAAACGCTCCGGCGGGAGCAAGCCCCCGCCCTACGATCATGGATATTGTCTGCGCGTTTAAGTCCCTGTCTACACGTAGATGTAAGCAAGTGTCGCAAATTGAGAAATTATGGCAGGTTTCATTTCACGATCACATCATTCGTAATGAGCACGACTACCGCTCGATCTACGAATACATCGACAACAATCCCGCTCACTGGGCGGAAGATGTTTATTACTGTGGCGACACCCCGTATTTTTGCGAAACCAACCTACAGAAATGAGGTCTGAGATACTTGGAAAATAGACTACAGACGCCTGAGAACACGGTGACCGTTCCCGTACGCGGGAGGATGGTCTCGCCCGACGTGCTGCGCGTATTCGCTTGTTTTTCAGTGATTGCCGTACATTTCCTTTGGAACAGTGGTTTCTACAATCAGCCGATTTATGGTACTAACATGATTATCATGGTAGTGATGAGAGTTATTTTTAGCCCTTGTGTACCTATGTTTATCATATTAACCGGATACTTGAGTATAAACAAAACGCTGTCAAAAGAACATTATGCCAAAGGCATGAAGGTCGTGTGGTTGTATTTACTGGCATCGGCAGCTGTGATCGTTTATCGAATTTATATCGGTCGCGAATTACCTGATTTAAAAACAGCATTATTAGGTCTGCTTAGCTTTACTGCCGCTCCTTATGCTTGGTATGTTGAGATGTATATCGGACTCTACCTGTTGATCCCGTTTGTTAATATTCTTTATAAGAATATTCCGTCGCAAAAATGGAAACTAGTACTGATTATCATTTGCTTTGCCTTAAATTCATTGCCTAGTCTGGTCAATGCGTACAATTTCACAGAACCCGGATGGTGGCTCAATCCGCTTTCCTCGAATAACTATCTCCATATCATGCCGCAGTGGTGGATGTTTGGTTATCCTTTGACCTATTATTTGATTGGGGCATACCTTCGAGAATACGGCTTCAAGCTGGGTAAGATCACACGTTGGATCATTTGGGGATTCACTGTCTTGACCGCGACAATCTATTGTTTGTGGCGAAGCGGAAAAGGCGTTTTTCGAGCAGAATGGATTGATTGGCACACGCCGTTTGTGATGATTTGTTCAACCCTGCTAGCTTCAATAATTCTTGAAGCGCAATATAAGCGAACCCCGCATTTTATTATAAAGATACTTACATATCTTTCCGGAATGACTTTGCAGATATATTTGGTATCATATATCTTTGATAAAGAGTACTATAAGATACTGAAAGCGATGATCCCTGATATGCCGCAACGATTATGGAGCTTTTTTATCATTGTACCGGCAGTATTTTTATCTTCGATTGTACTTTCATCTGTCATCGACCTTGTCTACCGGCTGTTCGGCTTTCTGTACGGCAAGATCAAAGCGCGTTTCAAGCATGCCGAGGTCACCGAACCTGCGGCGGCAGAGATAGAAACAGATAATCCAAATAAAATCCAAGGAGGTTAAAATGGAAAAATTCAAACGTTTATTACCTACGATCCTGATGATCCTCTTCGAGGTCGTCATCGGTATCCTGCTGTTGATCGACGGCGAGCGCTTTACCGGCGTGATCTTCGTCATCTTCGGCGTATTGATGCTGGTGCTGGGTCTGATCTCTCTGATCCGTACCCTTCTCGCTGCGCGAGGCGGTAATGTCATCAGCAGCTTCGCACTGGTCATGTCCATCATCCTGATCACGATCGGCGCCTTCTTCACGGCGGCTTCGGGCTCCGTGATCGGCGTAGTCGGCTTTATCGCGACGATCTACGGCTTGATCCTGGTCATCAGCGGCGTATTCAAGCTCGCGGATTACCTGACGCTGCGTGCTGCGGGCGTGGGCTCGAGCTTCGCAATCTTCAGCGTGATCATCAGCATCGTGCTGGGCATCCTGATTGCCTTCAATCCCTTCGGCACGGCGCAGATCTTCTGGACTGTCCTCGGTATCATGCTGATCGCGTCGGCAGTGCTGGATATCATCTCGCTGATCATCTTCGGCAACGCGATGAAGAACGCGAACTTCACCTATGTGAACGTCGAGTACAAGGATAAGGACGAGAAATAATTCAGTATTCAAACAAGAACAGCGCCGCGGTCGAACGCAGCGCTGTTTTTTCATATTAAGGTATTGTAAAAGAGGCTTTCACACATTTAGTGCGAAAGCCCCTTTGTTAATGATGTATCAGTCCTCTTCGGGGAAGAACTTGTCGTGGATCGCGGAGACCGCCTTATCCGCGTCAGCCTTGTCGATGATGACGGAGACCTTGATCTCTGAGGTGGAGATCATGCGGATGTTGATCTGGCGCTCATACAGCGCCTCAAACATCTTCGCGGCAACGCCCGCGTGGCTCTCCATGCCCGCGCCGACGATAGATACCTTCGCGATATCATCCTCATAGTCGACGCCCTTCGCGCCGATATTGTCAGCGAACTTCTCGCAGACCTCTTTCGCCTCGGCGCCCTTGTTGCGGGCTACGGTGAAGGCGATGTCCTTGGTGCCATCCCTCCCGATGCTCTGCAGGATGACGTCTACGTTGATGCCGCGGGCGGCAAGCTTCGAGAACAGCTTGAATACCATCCCCGGTACGTCCGGGATGCAGGTGATTGACAGACGGGCTACGTCGGCGTCCTTCGCAACGCCGCTGATAAGCATTTTTTCCATTTTTACCTTCTCCTTTACGATTGTACCCGGGACCTTGGTGTAGGACGAGAGGACCTCGAGCTCGATGTTGTATTTCTTCGCCATTTCGACGGAACGGTTGTTCAGCACCTGCGCGCCTAAGGTCGCGAGCTCCAGCATCTCATCATAAGAGATCGCGTCGAGCTTCTTCGCGTTCGGAACCTTGCGCGGGTCGGCGGTGAATACGCCCTCTACGTCGGTGTAGATCTGGCACAGATCGGCATGCATAGCCGCGGCGATCGCGACGGCGCTGGTGTCGGAGCCGCCTCTGCCGAGCGTGGTGATGTCGTCATAGCGGGACAGACCCTGGAAGCCGCAGACCACGACGATCTTCTTCTGGTCGATCTCGGTGCGGATACGGTCTGCTTCTACGCGGCGGATACGCGCCGCAGTGTGCGCCGAAGAGGTGCGGAAGCCCGCCTGCCAGCCGGTGAGGGAGATCGCGGGATAACCCATCTCCTGGATGCACATGGCGAGGAGCGAAGCGGAGATCTGCTCGCCCGAGGCGAGGAGCATATCCATCTCGCGGTTACTGGGCTTTGAGGTGATCTCAGCCGCCTTTTCGATCAGGTCATCGGTGGTATCGCCCTGAGCGGATACGACGACGACTACGCTGTTGCCCGCCTTGTAGCTGTCGGTAACGATACCGGCTACGTTGCGAACGCGTTCGGCGTCCTTCACGGATGTACCGCCGAACTTCATGACAATTAAGCTCATTTTTTCATAACCCCCAAATATTAGTTAGGAATTAGGAATTAGGAGTTAGGAGTGGCATCGATAATAGGTGAAAATCATGATCCATTCCAACTTTTCCTCAATCCAACTCATTTACAATTATAATCAGGGAATCAAAAATGATGTAAGAGGAAAGCGTTTGATACGCTCATAATTCCTCATTCCTCATTCCTCATTCCTCATTAATCACAGGTCTCCGATACGGATGACGGACGCGGGCTTGACGGCTTTGAGTTTCGCAAGCTTCGCTTCAAAGTCGCTCAGCGCGAGCGGCTCGGTGATGAACGCGACCTCGTTCTCGGGCGCGTTGTTCTTATTGAGAACATGGATCTCGCCGAAAACGGTCTTTGCTTCATCATATGCGGCGGCTTTGTCGTCTGCTACGCCGCGGATGTACATCGCGCGCACGCTCTCCTGATAGGGGAGGACGGAGCTGTTGTCCGAATCCGCCCACGAGAGGTACTTGCGTGATTTCAGGTGCTTGATGCTGTCGACGATATCCGCGACTACAGCGCTGGCGGTGGGCAGCTTACCCGCGCCCTTACCGTAGAATACGACGTCGCCGGTGCAGTCGCCGCGTACCATGATGCCGTTGAACACATCGTCGATATTGGCGAGCTGGCTGTTGTTCGGTACAAACATCGGCGCTACGATGATGTCGATGGAGTCTCTGCCGAGCTTCTTGACGGAGCCGATCAGCTTGATGACGCCGCCCCATGCCTCGGCGTATTCAACGTCGGAGGCGGTGATCCCGGTGATGCCCTCGGTATGTACGGCGTCGGGGTAGATGTGCTTGCCGTAGGCGAGGGAGGCGAGGATGCAGATCTTGCGGCACGCGTCGTGACCCTCTACGTCCGCCTCGGGATTGCGCTCGGCATAGCCCAGCTCCTGAGCGAGCTTCAAGGCTTCTTCAAAGCCCATCCCCTCGTGGATCATTTTGGTGAGGATGAAGTTGGTGGTGCCGTTGAGGATACCCGCGATCTCGCTGACGTTGTTCGCGACTAAGCACTGGTTGATCGGGCGGATGATCGGGATACCGCCGCCGACGGAGGCTTCAAAGAGGAAGTTCGCGTTCTGCTCCGACGCGATCGCGAGCAGCTCCGCGCCGTAAGCGGCGACCAGCTCTTTGTTGGAGGTGACGACGCTCTTGCCTCTTGACAGGCACTCCTTGACGAACTCATAAGCGGGGTGTAAGCCGCCCATAGTCTCGACTACGACCCTGACCTCGATATCGTTCGCGATATCGTTGAAGTCCTTGGTGAAGCAGTCCGCGAAGGGAGAGTCGGGAAACTCTCGAAGGTCGAGGATGTGCTTGAGACGGATCTCTTCGCCGATCGCGGCGAAAAGCTTCTGTTTATGTGTGTACAGGATCTCGGCTACGCCGGAGCCGACGACGCCGTGACCCATGATGGCTACTGATATCATATGCTTCTACCTTCCTTATCTATCGGTTAAGTCAGCCGGTTACGACGGGTTCATCGCCGCCGCCCGGTTCGGGAGTCTCACCGCCGCCCGGCTCAGGGGTGACGGGCTCTTCTCCGCCGCCGGATACGACGGGTTCTTCTCCGCCGCCGGATACGACGGGTTCATCGCCGCCTGAGGTGACCGGCTCGTCGCTGCCGCCTGTAGGCGTCTCTATGTTGGAGGTCACGGGAGCGTAGGTCTCGCCCTGCGTGGGCTTATTGCCGCCCAACGAACCCGCCAGATGCGTACCGTCGCAGTAGTCGGGCATATCATCCTTGGTATAGTAGCCCGTAGCGGTATCGCTGCACCATGACGACGCCAGCATACCGGAGCCCTTACAGTAGGTCGCGGCGATAATGGTATCGGGCATGGTGAATTCTTTGTACGGTTTATCCGCGAGGTAGTTGGACATGACCTTCTGCCAGACGATGGTGGACAGTCCGTAGTAGTTGACGCTCTCGGGCTGGTCGTAGCCCATCCAGCATGCCAGCGTGCAGTAGGGAGAAGCGCCGACGAACCACAGGTCGCGGTCATAGTCGGTGGTACCGGTCTTGCCGGCGATATCCCAGCCCTCGATCGCCGCGTAATGCGACGCGGTGTGGGTAGAGGTCATAACGTTGTATTTAAGCAGGCGGTTCATCTTGTAAGCGGTCTCGGGAGTGAACGCCTCGACAGGGGTGTTGTTGCGGTTGTCGAGAATGATGGTGTCATTCTGGTCGGTGACGTAGTAGTAGGTGTAGGGCTCGTAGTACAGGCCGCCGTTGCCGATGTATTCCATCGCCGCAGCCATCTCACGCACGGTGACGCCGCCCTCCATACCGCCGAGCGACAGGGCGCCGACGTTGGTCTTGTCCGCCTCGGCAAGGTGGCTGAAGCCCAGCTCCTCGGTGGCGAATTTGTAGGCGTTCTTGGTGCCGATGAGCTCCATCGTCTGGACGGCAGCTGCGTTAGATGACCACGCGAGCGCTTCGGGGACGGTCATGTACTGGAAGTAGCCGTCGTAGGCGTTGGGAGGACCCTCGGTGAAGCCGCCCCAGCTGTTCTCCTTCCATTTCTCGATCGGCTGGTCGGTAGCGAGGGTGGAGTAGTTGTATACGCCGGTGTTGATCGCGATGGGGTAGGGGATGATCGCCTTGATGGACGAGCCCGGCTGCAGCACGGAGTGCGACGCGCGGTCCCAGCCGAGGTTCCCTTCCTTCTCCTTGGAGGAGCCGACGGTGGCGATGACCCTGCCGTCGTAGCCGACCATCGTCATCGCGGTCTGCAGGTCGTAGTCATATTCGGCGTTGGACTTGAGCGCTTCTTCCTCGATCATCTGCTGCGCCTTGGTATCCATCGCGCAGTAGATCTTCAGACCCTCGGTGTAGAGCTTGAGGGAAGCGGCGTCCTCACTGATGTCGTAGAACTTCGCGAGGTCGCGGCACAGGTCGTAATACATCTGGTCGATGTACCAGTTCTGGACCTTGATGTTATCTTCTTCCTCTTCCTCCTCGGTCTGTTCGCCTCCGCCGACAAAGGTCATGGTGGCGGATTCCTTCATTGCCGCGTCATATTCTTCCTTCGTGATCATCTCCTGCTCGTACATCTGCTGGAGTACGGTCTCGCGGCGTTCCTTGTTGTTCTCGGGATAGATCAGGGGGTTCCAGCGCGAGGGGTTCTGGGTGATGCCCGCGATCGCGGCGCACTGGGCGATGGAGCACTCGCCGATCGGCTTGTCGAAGTACAGCTCCGACGCCGATTCAACGCCCTGACAGTTGTTACCGAAGTTGACGACGTTGAGGTAAGCCTCCAGGATATCCTCCTTGCTGTATTCGCGCTCGATATTCAGCGCGCGGAAGATCTCTCGCACCTTACGGGTCAGCGAGACCTCGCTGTCGTCGGTGATGTTCTTGATCAGCTGCTGGGTCAGCGTGGAGCCGCCGTAGTTGTTGCGTCCGGTGATCAGCGAGAGCACCGCCGAGCCGGTACGGTACCAGTCGACGCCGTGATGCTCATAGAATCGCTTGTCCTCGATGGCGACGATCGCCTGACCCATCGCCTTGGGCATCTCGCTCATATCGACCCAGATTCGGTTCTCGGTGCCGTAGAGGGTCTGGTATTCCTCAAACTCGCCGCTGGTCGGATTCTCCACGTAGATGAAGGAGCTCAGGTTCAGCGAACGGGCGTTGAGGTCGATACCGGTAGGCTCGTTGGCGATCTTCATGATATACACGCCGATCGAGATACCTACGATGACGCCGGCGATGACCAGCACAGCCAGAAGGGTCAGCAGGCTGCGCCCGATGATGGACATGAAGCCCTTGAAGCCTCCCTGCCTTTTCTTCGGCTGAACGTCGATTTTGTCGGTGTATTTACTGATGTCGGTCTTTCTCATGTGTGACCTCCTGTATTTGTTTATCATAAACGCATAATGAACAGCACAATATATATTGCAATTATACCACTTTTTATGAAAAAAATAAATATCTTTTTATAAAATAACAGAGATTTTTCACAATCACAAAGGAGCAAAAATAGGAATAATCCATAAAATACAGGGTATGCTATCGGTAAAAGCAACCGAGAATATTGCTCAGAGGTGACATGGATGAAAAAGCTGCTGGCGATCACAGGCGTGATTCTGCTGATCTATCTGCTGGGCTCGGCGACCCTATCGCCGCCGCGTGCCGAGAGGGTCGGGGTGACTCCGACCGAGAGCCGCGCGCTGTATACGGTGGGGGAGTACGAGGGATATGTAGCGGTATTCTCCGGGAGCTCGGAGCCCCGCCTGACCGATACCGCCGTCGCCTCCCTGCCGAAGTCCGACCGCGGCAGACTGACCGAAGGCATCAAGATATATTCTGAAAAAGAATTAAAAGCACTTCTGGAGGATTTGTGCAGCTGACCGCACGACCTTTCGGATACAAGTAAGCGCCCGATCTCTCGGGCGCTTTGATATGATGATTCGGTGAACAGGGGTGTTTACGGCTGTCGGTTTACTCAAGCTCTGTTTTCAGCAGCTTGCGGGCTTTGTCAAGACGGCTGAGCACCGTTCCCTTCGGGATGCGAAGTACGGCGGCGATCTCCGCGGTGCTGAGCTGTTGTGTATAGTACAGAATGACCACCTGTCGGAACTTAAGCGGAAGGGCTTCTACCGCTGCACGCACCTCTACCTCCTCGGTTGAGGGGGTGATGGCGGTTTGTATGTCGGTTAGTTCTGCGACGGGCTTGCGATGCCGCAGTTGGGTCTTGCACGCATTGATCAGGATACGCATGAGCCAGGTGCGGAAGAATTCCTCCCGTCTCAGCGTGCTCAGCTTCTCGTACGCGCTGAGGATCGCGCTTTGTACGGCGTCCTGTGCGTCAGCTTCCTTCTTCAGCATCGACATGGCGAGGCGGAACATCGTTTCTTCGTTTTCCAAAATCAGCTTAGTGAAGGTTTCTTTCGTCATAAGCTCACCTCACTGACCGACCGAAAGCGGAACAACAGATAAAACGTCCTTGCTGACAATTGTCTCCGTTTTATCGTCGATGACTGTTTCATGCGAAGGAATACGGAGCGCTAAGTCGCTCAGCTCGTCTTCATCCGCGATCACACCGACCGTATAAAGCTTTGATCCGTTTTCGTTATGGTTTTCCCGATAGATTGCGCCGCCTGCGTTGGTCATGAATTGACCGTTGAAGCCGCCGTATACTTCCTTGATCGCCTTGACTTCGATCGTTATAAGGTAGAAACGCCGGTTCGCCTCGGCTGTTTCAACACGGTCGAGCGAGTTGATACCGTCGCCGTTTTCGCGGTCGGTACGGATGTACGGCGTTTTCAAACTGCCGTCGTCGTTGAAATACCGCGAGTACCATTCTTCGTCATCGGGAGCTAAAAGGCTGCTTCTGTCTAAGCCCTTGATGCCGTCATTTTCCTTGACAGCTTTTACGGTGATCTCGTATTTGCCGTCCTGATAACAGTAATCGGGAGAAGGTGCGTTTACGATCTGGAATGACCAAGTGAAAGTCTCTCCGAGTCGGTATTCACGCTGTTCTTCCTCCATTGAGAAGGCATAGCCGGCGTATGGATCGACAGGGTCGTTGATATTGTCTACTGTCGGCGTATCTCTGTCATCCTCCGCTTCCCGAAGCTCCAAGCCTTCCATGATTTTTCTCAGCTCGGTCATATCGAGATAATAACAGTCGACCACATATCCGCAATCCTCAAAGTACTTGATCGCATATTGATCCCGATCGCCGTTTTCTTCGAATTGCCTCGTCAGGAACACGGTTTTGTGACCGTTGTATTCCGTCTCCGTTCGGTCGACGATGTAGCGAGCTTCCTCATGGAACTTGTCCGCCTCATATACATGAAAGTGTACCCATGTGTCATTCCCGTCAGTGTACTTATAGTTGCCGTTTTTATTGTAGGAGGTAACGCCTTCGGGGTTCAAGATCAGGTGATCCTCATTCTCCCCGCCTATCATCTGACGACAGCCCTCGGGCAGGTAGGTGGGGTTCGGCATTATATGTATACGCGCTGAGGAAGGGGAGGGTGAAGTCTCCTCGACAACGCGAAGGTCAACACCGTATTTGCCGACTTTCTCAGTCAGCAGACCGAACAACTGCGATGCATAAGCCGCGGTCGTCAGTGCCGCCGTCACAAGAATCACCGCTAAGACGATCACAAACCGCCGTACGCTCCTTCGCCTTCGGTATCGCTCCGGAGCTGCGCTGTCGAGCTGCTGTAAGGCGTTCTCCACACTTCGATGCATCTGAGGTGTGACAGGATACAGCTTTTTCAGCTCTTCTGTTTTCATCAAATCACTCCTTTACAGTCGGATCAACCGATCTGTTAATTAGACGCATCAGGGAACGCTTTGATTCATTATACTTTATCAATTTATTATATTCAACGGTTCAGTGATCGCATATATCGCGGGTAAAGCCCGCCGGGGGTACCGACGGGCTTCGTGCGGCTTTTCGGGGTGACGGTTATCGGTCGGGATAACGGCTGTTCACTCCGAAAGCAAGTTCATTTGTTCCGTTTGTTTACGTTCTGCCTGTTCTGATTACTTCAGACCGTTTTCGTAGGACTCGATCATCTTCTTAACCATCTGACCGCCGATGGAGCCTGCCTGCTTAGAGGTCAGGTCACCGTTGTAGCCCTGCTTGAGGTTGACGCCTACCTCGCCCGCAGCTTCCATCTTGAAGCGCTCGAGTGCGTCCTTAGCCTCGGGAACAACAATATTGTTCTTAGACATGGTTCTTCTCCTTTTCTTTCAGCGGACGATACGCGGCGGAGCTGCTCCGCCGCGTGACCGCATTGGAGAAACTCAGCTGCTGTACAGCCCTTAGTCAGCGCGAGCCGCTTGATCCGTTTTCGGTCGGTTTCGCGCTGCAATAATATTGTTGACCGTAAGGCTGAGAATATAGATAGTAAATCTTGACAGCAGGCTGATATCTTTTGATCACAAACAACAGAAATCGCATCCATTAACAAATAAACACATAAAAGTGATACTGTGTTAATATGGACAGCGCAGCGGTTTTCTGTTATGATAACAGCAGATTGAAAGCAAGGGAGGGAATACGGTGCATTATGTGAAAGCGAAGGGGATCTTGTCTTCTCAAAACGGAATGAACCTTTATCGGGGCTGCACGCACGGATGTATTTACTGCGATTCCAGAAGCAGCTGTTATCAGATGGACCACTCTTTTGAGGATATCGAGGTCAAAGAAAACGCCCTCGAATTGCTGGAAGACGCGCTGCGCCGTAAGAGGAAACGCTGTATGATCGGTACGGGCTCCATGAGCGATCCGTATATACCTTTGGAGCTTGAAACAGAGTACACACGAAAAGCGTTGTTGATCATCGAGAAATACGGCTGCGGCGTCGCGCTTCAAACCAAGTCCGACCGCGTGCTCAGAGATCTGGAGATCCTCAAACGGATCAACGAAAAGACCAAAGCCGTTGTTCAGATGACGCTGACAACAGCGGATGACAGCCTGTGCAGGATCATTGAGCCGAATGTCTGCACGACGAAGGAGCGGTTCGAAGCGCTGAAGATCCTGCGCGATCACGGGATCCCCACCGTCGTGTGGCTGTGTCCGATCCTGCCCTACATCAACGATACCCGCGGGAACATAGAGGCGATTTTACAAATGTGTATAGAGGCGCAGGTGCGCGGCGTGATCTGCTTCGGAATGGGGCTGACGCTTCGCGACGGAAGCCGTGAGTATTTCTACCGTCAGCTCGACAGGCATTTCCCGGGATTGAAGGAGCGCTATATCAGGGAGTTCGGAGACCGCTACGAGATCCCCGGTCCGCACAGCGATGATCTGATGAGGCTGTTTCATCACGCCTGCGAACAAAACGGGATCATGCACGATAACGATGAGATCTTCGCATATCTGCATCGCTTTGAAGAGAAGGAGCCGTTCGGACAGCTCAGCTTGTGGGAGCTGTAGCAGACGAAACAAATATCATAAAGCAGAAAACTCAGAGGACAGGTCATAATCGTTGTCCCCTGAGTTTGTTTATTGTAACATAATCACACCGCCGGCGAATACTCGTATGTAATGACCGTTTTCTGCCGCGTGCGTTCTCACAATGGCGTCAAATATAATCCGTGTATACAATTATCTTATCATCAGCTTCAAGCGAAACATGTATCTCAGACAGATCGCCGCTGAAGACGATCGCTTCACCGTCAGCCTTTATATAGCCGAGAACCAATGCAGGATATCGTTCCTTTGAGGCTTCGGACGGTGAAACAGACGCGTCAAAGACGGCGCGCACCAGATCGTAAGCCGTACACGGAGGAGGCGTCTGCCTAAAGAAGGAAGAGACCTTCCGAAGCTGCGGCTTCCTGTATTGACCGCCCTGATCCGAGGAATAACTCAGCAAGCCCTTGTAGAAATCATAGATCGATTCTTTCTCTCCTATCTGGGTGATGATATTACCCGTAAAGCGGTTGCTGATTACCGCGTCGACCCCATGATAGCCCCTGACGATATCATAATGCCTCGGGTCCGTGATCTCAACGATCGTTTTCAGCCTGTTTTGATCATAGTCGGGATGATCCTGAATCATCCTCTTGATATGATCCTGAATACAGACCAAATACAACAAAGCTGAGGAGTCGGCGTTTTCATCAAGCTCCGTGTCATCGGAGAGGATCAGGATGTTGATTTCCTCCGACGTGCCGGCCAACAGGCGGTCAATCGTCTCAAAGGTTTTATCAATATGATAAATGTCCGATTCAGCGACTTCTTCCACAAAGGAATAACGTCGGTAGCCGTCCATTCTCCCGATGCTGTCGGCGTCATCGATCACGGTGACCTTAAGCCGATCGCGGGTCCGGCAGGACAGGCAGGCTTCGTAGCAGCTCATGATCTCTTCGGTCTTGCTGTTGTGACCGATCAGGATCACTCTTTTGGATTCGCTTTGCGTATCGTTCAGCCTTACGCTGAAGCCCGCGCTGTTGAGCTTATGCGTTTTACCGATGTCCCTTTGACTGCCTGCCGCATAGCAGAAGAAGCTTGCGCCGTTACGGTTCAGCAGGGTGAGCGGTACGGCGCTGCTGTGTGCCGAGAGGTAATCCCGAATATAGCCGATCTCATCATCCGTCTGTACGGGCGCGGTATAAAACGCTGCCGCCTTGTTTGAGAACAAATCGTCGTATACGGGCGTCATTTCAGGCATGATCGATAATTGAGCCAGCAGCTGACCGAGGAATTTTTCGACATGGAACATGACGATATTGCATTTTTCGCCGAGCGCTTTACCGCTGATGACCCTTTGAACGACATCGTAAGTCCACGGATCGGTGATCTCGACGATGATGTTCGGATGATGCCCGGCTCTCCCCGCCGACACGATATCTGCTGCCTGCATCAGCGCTTTTACAGCCTGAGGATTGCCCTCTTCGATCTGTCTGCCGTCGTCGGCAGCCGAATCCGACGGATCGTTGCTCAGTATAACGACAGCTTTAGCCGCGTCGATCCTGATGTCCCTGAGCTGCTCTTGAGAGAAGATGTTCCCTTCAATGACGATGAAAGAAACGTTATTGCCGAGCTTGCTGTTTTTCAGATAACGCCTGCGTGCAAAAAAGCTCATTGAAGCTGCTTTTTTACTGACGACCGCATTCTCTTTTTCGATCGTGAGCCGGAGTCTTTCTTCGATCTCCCCTTTGATATCATCACTGCCCGATTTGACCAGCGCCACGACCGTTTCCTTATGATCGCTGTAAAGGAGGTCGTTGACAATCTCGGGGGCTCTCGCGTTCCAATTTAGGATGACGGTGTGATCGGACAGGTAAAGGCGCGTATTGCCTGCGTTCGCGTTCTCTATAAAATCGTTGAGAATATTCGTAAAATAACCGATGACCGCTCCCGTGAAGGTTATCATACCGATGATAATGACCGCCAGACAGGTCAAGGTCAATGCAACGCCCGCAGTTCCGATATCCTGTATGACGGACTCGATGCATCCCGCGTCAAGGATCATCGTCACCGTATAATATGCGGCGTGGAAGAAATTCATATACTCGGTTCCGCGCAGAGAAAGAGCGCTGATCACCGCGGCGGAAACAGTAATAAAGAGCACGTTGAACAAGATGATTAAGACCAATACCACGCGTTTCGGATGCTTAGCGACCTGGACGCTCAGCCATCCTCTGAACTTTCTCATACAAACCTCCTGAAATTATCCGCAGATTATGCGTGTTGTTTCATGATCCATTGTACACACTGACATCAATAAATTCAAGTAATCAACAGCTTTTCTCATAAATTATTTGAATAATCAAACCCGGGGTACATTCTGAGACTGCCTCGTAATATTTCAACAGAGATCTATCGCTGCGGCTTATCTGTGAGATCTCACGAAAGTCTTCGTATGTGATCTGCTCAAAATGCCTTTTGTTATCCGATCCGCGCTCGGAAATGAAAAAACAGACGATAATTATTGACACAAGGACGCAATTCAGAGATAATACAATTAGTAACCGATTTTACGAAATGACTGTTAATACAGGATAGAAGCTGATGCCGCTGACGAAGGAGCGAGCCGTCCGCGGCTTTCCGCAATAACTTTTGACCTGAGGTGAATTGTGATGAGAATCAAGAAATGCAACGCCGTATTATCTCTGCTGACGTGTATCGCGATGCTGCTGCATGTCGGCTGCTCCGCCTTTACCTACCTGACCTTCTACTATAATCCCGTGCTGACCAAGGCGTTCGCGATCCCGTTCGCGGTGCTGACCTGTCTGCATGCCGTGCTCGGGATGTGCTCGGTGTTCTTCCTGTCCGACGGAACGAGAGCGGGTCTGTATCGAAAGCAGAATCGGCGTACGGTCATCCAGCGGGTCACCGCCGCGCTGATCTTCCCGCTGTTGCTGCTGCATATCAACACCTTCGGCTGGCTGAAGGCTGCGACTGAGTCGGGACAGTATGTGCTGTTTGCGCTGTTGATCGCGGCTCAGATACTCTTTTACCTCGTGGTGTTCGCCCACGCCGCCGTATCGTTCGGCAGAGCCTTGATCACACTCGGTTGGCTCTGCTCGGAAAAGGCGATGAAAATCGTCGACAGAGTCGCGGGAGTCCTGTGCGGCGTGATGTTCCTGATCACCTCGTTCGCCGTAGTCAAGGGTCAGATCGCGATGTTCCTGCACGGCTGACGGAGGCGCTTATGAAGAATGTTTTGATCATCGGCAGCGGTATCGCGGGGCTGTCCTGCGCGATCCGCTGTGCCGAACAGGGCGTCAAGGCGACGCTGATCTCTCCGTTCCCGTCCGAACGCGCCCAGTCCGTGATGGCGGCGGGCGGTATCAATGCGGTCTTGCGGGACTGCGAGGCGGGCGACAGCGTTCACTCCCATATCGAAGATACCCTCAGGGGCGGCAGCTTCCTCGGCGGTAAAAATGCCGTGACAGGGCTGTGTACCCGCGCTGAGGAGATCATCCGCTATCTCGAGCGGATCGGTACGGTGTTCTCCGTCGATCCTTCCGGCAGTCCGTCCCGGAGAGCCTTCGGCGGACAGTCCTACAAGCGCACCTGCTACTGCGGCTCGTCAACGGGCAAGCAGATCGTCTCCGCACTCGTGATGGAGGCACGGCGCTATGAGGCGGCGGGTCTGATCGAGCGGCGGCTGTGGAGCTGTTTCCACAGCGCCCTGATCCGCGACGGAAGATGCTGCGGCGCGCTGCTGTTTGACGAGAGCACGCGGCGGATCGAAGCCGTCTGTGCCGACGCGACGGTCGTTGCTACGGGCGGTCAGAATTCCGTATTCGGCAAGACGACCGGCTCCACCCAGTGCGACGGCTACACGGCGGGGAGGCTGTTCATGCAGGGCGTGGAGTTGAAGAACCTCGAGTTCATCCAGTACCACCCCACCACCGTCGAGACCGCGCAGAAGCGAATGCTCATTTCCGAAGCGGTCAGGGGAGAGGGCGGCCGTCTGTTCTATACGGACAGCGGCAGGCGTGTGTACTTTATGGAGGATAAATACGGCAGTCGCGGCAACCTGATGACCCGCGACGTCGTATCGCGCGAGATATACGCGGCGGGCAGAGATGTTTACCTCGATATCAGCTTCCTCGAACAAAAGGAGATCGACGAAAGGCTCCCCGAGGTCAGGGAGCTGTGCAGAAAGTACAGGGGTCTTGATATCGCGCGGGAACCCATCCCCGTCGCTCCGTCGGTGCATTATTTCATGGGCGGTATCGCCGTTCACATGAACCACGAGACCAATATCCGCGACCTGTACGCGGTCGGAGAATGTGCCTCGATGTACCACGGCGCGAACCGATTGGGCGGGAACTCGCTGCTGTCGGCGATCTACGGCGGCTGGACGGCGGCTGAGGAGATCGCGGGCAGAGAAGCCGCTGTCAGGCATTACGATTTCAGCGGGCTCGCCGAGCGCGAGAGCGCGGCGCTGATGAGCAGGATGGAGACTGAGAGCCGCTTCCCCGTCATGTATATCAGAGATATGCTTTCCGAAACGATGAACGAAAAGCTCGGTATCGTACGCGATCAGCCGACGCTCACGGACGGCTTAGCCGATATCGACTACTACCTCTCCGTCGCCGATAAGATCAACTATGATCCCGCTGTGATGCCGTACTTCAACTACAGCCTGACAGGGATACTGACGCTGTCAAAGGCGATCCTGACCTGCGCCTTGAGCCGTACCGAGAGCCGCGGCGCACATTACCGCAGCGACTGTCCGCAAGAGGATGACAGCCTCGCGTACGCCTCGGTCATCACATACGACAACGGCGCTTTCCGCGTCAGATTCGATAAGGAGCATGAATATGAGAGTTAAGGTATTGCGTCAGCTGTCGCCTTTTACGGAGCCTTATTGGGAGGAATTCCTCTACGACGGACCCGGGGACAATACCGTCGCGGGGCTGATCGACTATCTGAATTATCACGACGATATCGTCGATATCAACGGCAAAAAGACGACGAGGATCGGCTGGGAGTGCTCCTGCTTACAGGGGGTGTGCGGCGGATGCGCGATGGTCGTGAACGATATGCCGCGGCTTGCGTGCGAGACCTTTTTGCGGGATTTGAAGGGGGAGGAACTGACTATCCGACCGCTGCGTAAATTCCCCGTGATCCACGATCTGGTCGTCGACCGCTCCGTCATCCATCAAAATCTGATGAAGTCGGATATCTTCATCGGGGCGTATCAGCCCTCTGACGGGGCGGATCATGAGCATCAGTATTCGGTTGCGAAGTGCCTCAAATGCGGCCTGTGTCTGGAGGTCTGTCCGAATTATGTGAACGGAGATTCCTTCTTCGGCGCGATCTTCGCGAACGACTGCTACCTCGTATCGGCGCGCAACAGCGAAAAGCGCAAAGAGATTACGGAGCTGTATCACAGTCACTTCGGCAACAGCTGCTCGAAGTCCCTCTCCTGCATGGACGTCTGCCCGATGAAGATCGAGACGATCGCCTCGATCGCGAAGATGAACAGGCAGCGAGGTTGATCACGGTACTCCAGAGCTGTTGAAGCGAGCTTTATCGTCGATCGTAAACATAGTATGAATGATACCATAACTCCGAAGGGGTTTATACTACAGGTTTTTTGACTCTGCATATTAACAATGATATAATAACGGCAGAAAACAGAGAGGCAAGACCGCGGGTCGGTTTCTTGCTCTGTTTGTTTATTACAGAAAGAGAATTTTCATCGATTTTATGCAGATTACAGTGTTTTTATGCAGATCATTCTTGCGTACGGATTTTTTATATGTTAGAATAAAGCAAGCATAAGCCTCTATGACATAAAGCAAGCATAAGCCCCTATGATACACCGAGCGTATCGGCAGAATCGTTTTCGGGAGGAACGTATGGATAAGGAGCAGATGATCGCAAGGCTGAAACACGATTATAACTATGATTTCGATTTCCGTTCGTTCCGGATACTCAAGGATCCGGGACCCTATACCATGATCACTTTTTTGACCCGGTTCTATACGTCGGTCAGCTCATTTACAAAGAAAAAGCTCGGCGAGATCGAAGACGCCGAGGCGTCAAGCCGCGGCGTACGGATCATCCGGTACAGGGACGCCTTGTTCCATTCGGTGATCGCCCTGCGCTTCGATCCCCCCTGCTTTGACAGCGGTGACCGGACGTACGACAGCCGCCATACGCTTTATCTGATACACGGGATCTACGATATCTCGGCGGTATACTGCGTCGAAGGTTATCAGATATCGGAGCTGGTGGTTTTTGACGGCTTGAGAGCCGCTTCCCCTAAGCTGATCGACTATATGAAACAGGCTGGATTCCCGGTAGGACATATCAAGCCGCTGTAGGTGCTATCATGATTTGGAAAATTTGTTACATTCTTTCGATCGCGGTCATCTTACCGGCTGTGATCATCTATATTCATCGTTACAGGATCAAGAAGGTCAAGCTGTCATCCGCGCTGAAGCCGCTGTTCGCGGGCTTTTCGATCGGCTTGTTCGTCCTTCTGCTGCCGATCCAGCTGGACGCCTTCGGCACGGGTTTTGCTGACGTTGTGAAGGCGGTGCTCGCCTCGGTCAACAGAACGCTCAGAGGCTTTGTCCTGACCGATATCAACTTCATGAAGGATACCCAGAGCATCGACAAGAGCCTCTATCCGCTGTATTCGACCACGCTCATGATACTGTGCTTTGTGTGTCCGTTCATCAGCTTGAGCTATATCCTGACCTTCTTCTCCAAGCTCAAAGCCGGCCTGAGGTTCGCTTTTGTACGGTTCCGCCATTTATGCGTGTTCTCGTGCCTGAACGAGGGCTCTCTCGCGTTGGCTCAGGATCTGTCCCGAAAGCACCCCTCCTGGCGGATGGTCTTCTGCGGGGTCAGCGATCCCGTCAAGGGACCGAACGAGCATCTGATTAATTCGGCGGAGCGTATCCGCGCGATCTGCTTTACGAAGGATATCTTATCGGTCAATCTCACGGTACACAGTAAGAAAAAGCTGCTGTTGATCTTCGCAATCAGCGACGATGAACAGAAGAATACCAATGACGCGCTCGGGTTGCTGTCGAAGTTTCGCGACAGGGACGGCGTAGGTCTGTACCTTTTCTCTACGCTGACCGAAAGCTCCCTGATGCTGTCGGGCGCAGACTGCGGCAAAGTCAGGGTCAGAAGGATCGATATGCCGCGCAGCCTGATCTATCGTATGCTGTATGATCAGGGCAATCTTCTGTTTGAGAATGCCGAGCAGCTTCCCGACGGGACCCGCCGTATCTCCGCGGTCATCGTGGGACTGGGCGCCTGCGGCATGCAGATGCTCAAGGCGCTGACATGGTATTGCCAGATGAACGGCTATACGCTGGTGATCAACGGATTTGACCGCCGTCATAACGCGCGCAGGCAGCTCGAGGCGATGTGTCCCGATATCCTCGACCCCGTATACAACGAAACGGATATCGAGGGAGAAGCGAACTATACGATCCATATACACGACGGCGTCGAGATACAGTCGGGCGAGTTCAACCGCCTGCTCGGCGAGGCGGATCGACCGACCTTCGCTTTTGTCGCCTTGGGTGATGACAGCGTTAATATCGATGAATCCGTCAGACTCAGGATTCTTTTTGAACGGCGCAGGATACAGCCCGAGATCTTCACCGTGATCAGGAACAGCGACAAGAAGCAGCTGCTCGACCACGCGAAGAATTATAAGGGTCAGGAATATCATATCCATACCATCGGCGATGACGCTTCGGCGTATTCGGAGCAGGAGATCCTCAGCTCCGAGATCGAGGAGGAAGCGCTCAGGCTGCATAAGGAATGGGGCGATGAGGAGAACTTCTGGCGCTACGAATACAATTATCAGTCTTCTCTCGTCAGAGCAATCCACAGCAGGGCGGTCGCGGCGCAGTATCCCTCCGATCGGGAGCTTACCGACAGCGAGAAGCTGTCCCGTGCCGTAACCGAACATAAGCGATGGAACGCGTATATGCGAACGCAGGGTTACACCTACAGCGGCAGTACGCAAAAATCATCCCGAAACGATCTCGGCAAGCTCCACAACGACCTGGTGCCGTTCTCAGAGCTCGAAGAAGCCGAGAAGCAGAAGGATTTTTCCCTTGGTTAATACCCATGAAGGAGGAAGCTATGTACCAACCGAAACCGATCGATACCGGTGATGTCCGCTTATCCGAGGATATCCTGGAGCTTACGGAAAGGATCGCCGAGAACGCCCATGAGGTATGGGCGCAGGGGAGGATCGCCGAGGGCTGGACCTACGGCGAGACAAAGGACAGTGTCCTGAAAACCACTCCCTGTCTGGTGCCTTACAGCGAACTGCCCGAATCCGAGAAGGATTATGACAGGAATACCGCGCTGGAGACCCTCAAGCTCATCCAAAAGCTCGGATATAAGATCACGAAGGATTAATCAGTGTCTGTTAATAATCAACAGGCTGCCGCTTTACTTGCGACAGCCTGTTACTTTTTGTATGGCTTTTCGGTATGATGAGCGTTCCGACGGAAGACGACTATTTGATACGCAGGGTCAGCATGGTGATATCATCGTTCTGTTCCGCGCCCGCTGTGAAGCGGTTCAGATCGCTCAGCACGACGTCGATCGGTTCATCGTGATCGGAGCCGAGACAGTGCGAGAGCTGTTCCTCCAGCCGTTCGGTCGAGTAGTATTCGCCCGCCGTATTCTCCGCTTCGTTCACGCCGTCGGTGTACAGGAAGAGCGTGTCGCCCTTGTTCAACTTCACGACAGCGTTCTTGAATACCGCGTTTGTGAACAGTCCCGCCGCAACGCCGTGACCGTCCGTCAGCGGCGTGACCTTATCCGACAGGATGTAGGGATAGTTGTGACCCGCGTTCGAGTAGGTCAGCTCAGAGGTGCGAGGATCCCAGACCGCCGCGAAGGTCGTGATGAACAGCCTGCGGGAATTGTTCTCGGCAAGCGCCTTGTTATACCCGTCCAGTATCTCGGCGGGGGAGTAGCCTTTCTCGGCGTCCTGATGCAGCAGCGTGATCGCGCGCGACATGAACAGCGCCGCGGAGATACCCTTGCCCGAGACGTCCGCAATCGTCACGAACACCCTGCCGTCGTCGAGGACATGGTAATCATAAAGATCGCCGCCGACGTCCCTTGCGGGCAGCATATAGGCGTGCAGCCGAACCGTCCCGCTGTCTGTGAGCTCGGGCTGCAGCAGCCCCTTCTGGATACTGCGGGCGATATTCAGCTCCGCCTCGCGGGTATGCTGTTCGCGGTGGAGCGTGTCGATATCGTTGATGTAGCGGTCGATCTCCTCGGTCATGGTGTTGAAGGAGCTTGCCATCTGCGCAAGCTCGTCGCTGCCCCTGACCGCCAGCGGCTCTATCCCCTTCTCGCGGTCGGTGACAAAGCTGCTCATGCGCCTGCTGATCCTGCGCAGCGGCTTCGTGACCATGAAGTACAGGATGAGACCAAAGATGATCAGCATCACCAGCGTAAGCGCGACGGTCAGAAAGGCGATTTGTCTGAAATGTGCCTGGAAGGTGCGCTTGATGCCTGTCAGTGAGATCTCCGCGCCGATGAGCAGGGGGCTGTCGTAGTCGATGAATTCAAGGCTCCCGCTGTCATAATAGCTGAACACGGGCATGTAGTATACCAGCGTATCATCGAGTTTGTTCCTGTAGTGGCGAAAGATGCCTTCGCCGTCGGTTTTGTTGAACGCTTCAAGCTCCGCGTCGGTGACCGCTCCCGTTACGCGGACGCCGCTGTATCGGGTCTTCTTCGCTTCCTCTGAGGCGTCCTCACCGAAGCCGATCACGAGATAGGTGGCGCTTCTGTCCTCCGGATCGATCTCCACCGCATAGATATAGGTGACGTCGAACATCTTGCAGTACCGGGCGAACTCGCCCTCGCGCTGGATCTGAGCGGCGGATGAGTAGAGATCCATCGCCTGACTGTATTTTACGGTCGTCTCGGCGGCGTTCTGGATATTCTGTTTACAGCGCTCCATGTTGCTCTCGTAGGTGATGTTGTAGGTGAGAAGCATCACGACCGCTTCGAGCAGGAGTACGACGGGCAGCATGAACAGCCCGATCCTGAAGAAAATGGATTTCATCTTATTCATAGTGCGCCTCTTGGTTCGGTGCCGTTTTTCTTATGAAAATCGCTCTGCTTCATGGATTACCTCTTCGTATGATCATCATTTTGTTATCGATTAGATTATATCTTGTTTTACGGATAATGACAACATTTTTTTCTTCTTTTTCTGTCACCGTTTACAAGAGGCGGCCGGGAGCTCCTCCCTTTTAAGAGAGGAGCCTGCTCCGCTTCAGGCTCGGATGAACATGATTTACCCCACCTGACCTACAGGGAAGTGCCGCTTCTCTCTGCACTGTCCGAGACCGCATAAACGCTGGATTCCTACTGTGAGTAGAGCTCTTCTACCACATGGCGAGAGAGCAGTAGAAAACTCTATTTTATTTGTAGAAGAAATATTGACACCAGTAGCTTTTTATTATACACTGGATTGTGTATAATATTTTTCGGCAAGAACCGACACGGGAGGTGACGGACATGGATAAACGCAAGGTGATCTATTATCACGATGAGCTCAACGATGAGTTTTCCACCGCGGTGATCGAGCCGCGCAGGATCGACGAAAGCTATATCTATGACCGCCGCGGACCGATCCGCGCCTTCACGCGCTTTTTCTGGTATCGGATCATCGCGACGCCCCTGGCGTTCCTCTATGTCAAGCTCAGCCTGCATCAGCGTTCCGTCGGTAAAGAGAAGCTGAAACCTTTCTTAAAGACGGGCGTATACCTCTACGGCAACCACACGCAGGATATCGGCGATCCGCTGACCCCGAACGTCTTTTGCTTCCCGAAGCGGGTCTCCTTCATCGTCCATCCCAACAACGTGTCGATGCCCGTGCTCGGACGGATCAACCCCTCGCTCGGTGCGATCCCCCTGCCCGATACCCGCGAAGCATACCGCAATTTTCAGGACTGCGTCAGCGGACGTATCGACAAGGGTCACGCGGTGGTCATCTATCCCGAGGCGCATATCTGGCCGTATTACACGAAGATCAGACCCTTTCCCGACGCATCCTTCGGCTATTCGTGCAGGAACGGCACCCCTGTGTTCTGCTTCGTCAATACCTATCAGGAGCGCAAGGGCAGAAAGAAGCCGCGCATGACGACCTATATCGACGGTCCCTTCTACCCCGATATGGAGCTGAGCCTCAAGCAGCGGCGTAAAAAGCTGCGCGACGAGGTCTATGCGCAGATGTGCAGTCGCGCCGAGAACTCTGATGTTGAAATCATAAAATATATCAAAGCAACATGATGTTGCATCCCTTTCCGCGCAACATGATGTTGCATCCCTTTCCGCGCAACATGATGTTGCATCCCGTTCCGCCTCTTAAAGAATTAATTTTTTACTGACAGTCATCAGAGACGGGGCAGAACAGCTTCTTTCCTTTCGTTCTATAGATAATCTTTTAATCTTTCATAGATTTCGAATATACTCCCTTTCTGGAGGAAATATGGTAAACGTACTTTTCTGCGGAAACGACGGCGTGTTCGACGGTTTTCTGACCTGTATGCTCTCGATGATGAAGCGTACTTCTTCCGACGAGCCCTTCGCTTTCCATATCTTCACGATGGAGCTGACCCGCCTGAGTCCTAGGTACACGGGCATCCCGCCCGAGCGCGTCGCTCTGCTGGAGAGAACGATCAAAAAATATAATCTCGGGAACACCCTCACCGTCACCGATGTGACCGACCTGTACGCCCGGGAGCTCGCCTACTGTCCCAACGAGGGTGCCTACTGCTCCCCTTACACGCTGATCAGGCTGCTGACCGATCTGGTGGACGGTATCCCCGACAAGCTGCTGTATCTCGACGCGGATATCATGTTCAACCGCGACGTACATCTGCTGTATGACACCGATCTGACGGGCTATGAGCTCGCCGCGGCGCGCGATCACTACGGCAAGTATCTGCTGTATCCCAACTACATGAACGCGGGCGTCATCCTCTTCAACATGAAGGAGTGTCGCCGCACAGGGCTGTTTGAGAAGGCGCGCAAAGAGATTAGACGAAAGAAATTCCTCTTTGCCGATCAGACGGCGATCATCCACGCGACCACGCGGAAGAAGCTCCTGCCCCAGCGCTTCAACGACCAGAAGTTTTTGCACAAGCATACCGTGGTGCGGCACTTCTCGAAGCGGCTGTTCTATCTGCCCTATCCTCATACCGAGAACATCAAGCAGTGGCAGGTCGACAAGGTCCATAATACCTTCCGTTACCATCAGTTCGACGATATCCTCGAGGAATATCAGGCTGTGATGGCGGAGGATCATAAAGCATAAATCTATCAGGCGTAAATCAGGTATCAAAATAACTTAGATGGAGAGAAACAGACATGGCGAATAAAGAAATAATCCCGATTTTTTACGCATGTGACGAGGGTTTCATCAAGTACAGCGTCGTTTCGCTGCATTCGATGATCGTGAATGCCGACCCTTCCTATCACTACGCGATCCATATCCTGCACTCCGGTGTTTCCGAAGAAACGCAGAAGAAGGCGACTGCGCTGTCAAAGGACGGCTTCGATGTGAAGTTCGTCGACGTCAGCGAGCGCCTGCACGCGATCAACGACATCCTCCCGATCCGCGACTACTATTCCAACACCACCTATTTCCGACTGTTCATCTCGGATATGTTCCCGCAGTATGACAAGGTCATCTATATCGACGGCGACACCATCGTGCAGGGCGATATCAGCGAGCTTTATCACCACGAGCTTGGCGACCGCTGGATCGGCGCCTGTCACGAGCAGGCGATGGTCCAGACCGACCACTACGGCACCTATGCCGAGCAGGTCGTCGGCGTCTCGCGCCATAACTTCTTCAACGCGGGTCTGCTGCTGATCAACGCAAAGATCTTCCGCGAGAAGCAGATTCTGAAGCGCTTCGCGAACGCGCTCGCCGAGTATCGTTTCGTCGTTACGCAGGACGAGGACTACCTCAACCTGATCTGTAAGGATCATATCCTGTGGCTCGATCAGCGCTGGAACACCGAGGCTTACTGCGCTTTCCCGTACCCGATCGAGGAAGCAAAGATCATCCACTATATCATGGTCAGTAAGCCCTGGCACTATGCCGACTGCACCGGCGGCGATATCTTCTGGCGCTACGCTAAGGAGACCGCCGAGTATGACGAGATCCGCGCTGTACTCGAGAACTACAGCGAGGAAGAAAAAATAAGAGACGCGGAGGCGATGGATAACTTGTTGGCACTGGCAAAGTTCGAAACCGAAAAGGAAGATAATTATCAGAAGAAGCTCGACAGCGAGGTCCGCGCCAAGGACCGCGTCGCGATCCTCGAGAAGATCAAGCAGTATGAGCGTGAAGGCCGCTTCGACGAGGACGTCGAGGACGATCCGCCCTCACGCACCCTCATGCCCGACGAGATCGAGTACGGCACCCGGGGCATCCGCAAGAAGATGAAGAGCAAGGTCGCCTTCGCCGCGGCACGCCGCTATGTCAATTCGCTGATCGCCGACAAGAAGCTGATCATCAAGGATATCAAGGGCATCGAGAACTTCCGCAACCTCCACAGCGGCGCGATCATCACCTGTAACCACTTCAACGCCTTTGACAGCTTTGCAATGCAGCTCGCTTACGACGCGGCTCAGCAGCCGAAGCGTACCTTCTACCGCGTGATCCGCGAGGGCAACTACACCTCGTTCCCCGGCTTCTTCGGCTACCTGATGCGCAACTGCAATACCCTGCCGCTGTCCTCCAACCTCGGCACGATGAAGAAGTTCATGCAGGGCGTGGATCGTCTGCTCAAGGAGGGTCACTTCATCCTGATCTACCCCGAGCAGTCGATGTGGTGGAACTACCGTAAGCCCAAGCCGCTGAAGAACGGCGCCTACAGCTTTGCCGCGCGCAACAACGTCCCCGTGCTGCCGTGCTTCATCACGATGCAGGACTCCGATGTCATGGGCGAGGACGGCTTCTATGTCCAGGAGTACACCATCCATATCGGCGAGCCGATCTATCCCGATCCCGAGCGCTCCTATCGTGAGAACGTCAAATACCTGCGCGACAGCAACTATCAGCTCTGGAAGGAGATCTACGAGCGCGAGTACCACATGCCGCTCGTTTACGATACCGCCGAGATCAAGCAGAGCGAAGAATGATCCGTGAAGCGGCTGTTTAAAGAGATCCCGACGATCAGGGGCGAGCGCCTCATCCTGAGAAGACGGATATCGAGAGCATCACGGCGAGCAGTATGACGGCGAACAAGGCGTCCGCCAACGTCCTGCGAAAGTGCGGCTTCACCCTCGTAGAGAGTGCCGCCGGGGAGGACTGGGGATACGATACGCCCACCCTCGCCGACAAATGGATCAGATAAATAACAAACAGCAAAGGGCTCCCGTGCTACTGCACGGGAGCCGTTTTTATGCATGTAAAGCGGATCAATAGCCTTTACGGAAACGATGGAGCTCGTCGGTGTTGCGTTCGATCGCGTCGGTATTTTGGTCAACGGAGTAGGAGTTCCGGTTGAGCGCGCCGGTATTGCGGTTGACTGCGCCGGTGTTTCGGTCGATCGAGTTTTGGATGTTCGCGGCATGGCAGGCGTTCAGGACGATCGAAGCGGCGGTCATCGCGTTCAGTCGTCTGAGCTGAGCATTGTTGTCACGGGTGAGTGCGTTGTTGACCTCGAGCTCGCCGCGGATGGACGCAAGCTCCGCCTCCTGGATCTGCCAGTGCTCGACCTGAGCGCGGTGGCGCATCTCGTCGATATAGAGGTTTACCAGCTCCTTATAGCTGTCCGCACGCTGGTTACGAATCGCGTCGATAAAGTACTCGACTGCTTCGATACTCAGGAAATCGGGAGGAAAGTCGATCGCTGTCGCGAACTGATACAGATCATTTTGCAGATAATCGAATTCCTGAGCGACCTGATCGTAAGCGATCTGATTCTGAGCGTTGTGTTCACGGATACCGACATTGTTCCTGCTGCGCTTTGCGTTGATCAAAGCGGCGATGCCGATCTCTGCTCCGACGATCAGCAGGTAGATCAGCAGCAGTACGATGAAGGTGCCGATCTGCATATTCAGCATACCGAATACCGTGACCATGCCGCCGATCATCAGCGCGTAAGAGAGAAATCGTGCCGCGTTACCCTTGAACCAAGAGACGATGTAGGTCACAAGTCCCGCGCCGAGCACCAGCAAGGGGATGATCTTGCCGCCGCCCAGCGATATGATCATGAACATCACCGCTAAGGTGATGAAGGCGAGCTTGCGGTAAACCGCGAACGGGATCGACTTCGCCGTGATGATCTGCTGTTCTTCCTTGAAGTTTTCGAACACCTTCGCCTGCTCGCTCGCCTTGCAGATCACATTGATGATCTTGTCTCTTAAGATCTGTAAGTCCTGTAACCGGTCAAATCTTGAATAGTTTGTGTTTGTCATGATAGTTTCTCCTTTGTTTTTGAAATATTCGCGTGAACAAATCGTATTATTTTTGTTCATTCACTACATAGATGCATCGTGATTTCAAAAAGTTTTAAAATTCGCGAAAATTTTTAAAAATTTTTTTACAAAGGAAAAGCCGGCTCGTGTGAGTCGGCTTTCACTCTGAGGTATTCGATTTAACTGTCGCGTTTTTTGTCGAGACCGAGGTTGATCTGCTTGCGTACGATCCATGTACCGATGAGGTAGATCGCGGCGAGGATCAGCAGCGCGCCGCTGTCGATCTTGAGCAGGATGCCGGATTCGCTGGCAATATTCGCGGAAGCCGCCAGCGGCGACATCGTAACTGCCGCCAGCGTGATGCCCGCGATCAGTCCGTAGCGGATCATCTTCTTGGTCGGATTCTTCCACAGCTCATAGCCGAAGATGCCGATCGCGGCGTAGATCGCGGCATAGATCAAGGTCGCGATGATGACGGTGGTGCGGCTTGAGTTCATGTCAACCGAAATGATCGAGCCGGTGCCGGTGACGAGCTCCACCACCGCGAGAGCTGCTCTCAGGACGAGCACGACGCCCGACGCAAGCACCAGACGCCTGCCGATACGGAAGGAGCGGTTGAGCTTGACGTTCTTGAACTCCTTGCGGGCGTAATTCTCGAGCGCGAAGTGCAGCAGGATGAAGGTGGGGATCGCGACGTACAGGAAAATACGCAGGACGATGAAGTTATCCAGGTCGCCTGCCAATGCTTTGACGGAGGGAGAGTTCATCGGGCGGAAGAACTCCTGCGCCAGCTGGGAGTCGAAGATCGTCTGACCCGCCGCTTTATCGAAGGTGACCATATCGCCGCCGATCGGCCTGCCGGTGATGTAGGCGGAGGGAAGCATCAGACCCAGCGACGTGACGACCGCGAGTACGGCGGCGAGCGCCAGCCTGCGGTATTTGTTGAAGGGGATACACATCGAGAATACAACGATGATACCCGATACGAACATCATGACCGTCATCATGGAGCGGACGTTCTCGTCAGCGATGATCGGCTCCATGTGGAACGCCTTGGGTACCGCGTTGAGGATGATCGGCAGAAGGATCGCGAACGCCGCCAGACCGCCCGCGGCGATCGACTGCGTCAGGATGTTCTTCATAAACGAGCCTCTGACGGGTGTGCG
The DNA here is from genome assembly GCA_947166135.1 of uncultured Clostridia bacterium. Taxonomy (GTDB): domain Bacteria; phylum Bacillota; class Clostridia; order Oscillospirales; family Acutalibacteraceae; genus Ruminococcoides. Next base: position 30,585 of record CAMVDB010000007.1, read on the forward strand.
GCGGGGCTCCAGTGAGAGCAGGAAGCCGCCGGTGCCGATGACTGCCGCCTCGAGCATGTACATGTTCTCGACCGAGAACCACATCTGACCCTTCGCGAGCGGGATCAGACCGAAAGCTAAGAGGAATACCGCGATGGACTTCATCAGGTACAGCACGGCGGTTTTCTGGATGTTGCCGATGACGCGTCTGCCCTCGCCGACGACCTCCTTCAGATGGCTGAAGTCGTTATCCAGCAGGATGACGTCGGAGCAGGACTTCGCCGCCTCGGTCGCCTTGGCGAAGGTGATGGAGCTGTCGGAGCGGCGCAGGGCGAGGATATCGTTGACGCCGTCGCCGGTCATGGCGACCTTGTGTCCGACCGCCTGCAGCGCCATGACGAGCGCTTCCTTCTGTTCGGGAGATACGCGGGCAAAGACGGTATATTCTTCTGCGAGCGCGGGGATCTCTTCGAGAGAAACGCCCGCAAGGGAGATGTATTTTTCTGCGTTTACGATGCCGCACTTCCGGGCGATCTTGCTGACGGTCAGCGGGTTGTCGCCCGAGATGACCTTGACGGTGACGCCGTTCTCACGGAAGAACTTCAGTGTGTCGCCCGCGGTCTCGCGGATATGATCCTCGATAGCGATGAAGGCGATCAGCGTGCCGTCCAGCGTGACGGCGATGACGCGGTTGCCGTTGTTCGCCTGCTCGATAACATAGCTCAGCCGCTCGTCGGATTCGGGCAGGAGGTATTCGGGAGCGCCCATCAAGAGGCGCTTGCCGTCGTTCGTCACCAGTCCCGAGTACTTGTTGGCGGAGGAAAAGGGGATTTCCTCTTTGAAGGATGCCTTTTCATCCGCGCCGAAATGCTGATAGATGGCCTCGGCGGTGGCGTTGCGGTCGCCCGCGGCGCCCATCAACAGGCGCATGTAACGCTCGACCTCGTCCATAGGGGCGAAGGCGTTGACGTCGTGGACGGACATCGTGCCGTCGGTCAGCGTGCCGGTCTTATCCAGACAGATTACGTCGACGCGGGAGAGGTTCTCGAGCGAGTACAGCTCCTGGACCAGCGTCTGCTTCTTGGTCAGTCCCGCGATGGAGACCATCAGCGCGACTGAGGTGGTCAGTACCAGACCCGAGGGGATCATACCGATGCCGAACATGCCGTCGGTCAGTACGATCAGCGACCATGATACCGAGTCGTTCAGCGACAGGCTCAGTCCGTCCCATACGGAGGTGTCGGAGCCGTAACTGCCGATCTTGATCGCCAGCGTTGTGGTGCAGACGACCGCCACGATGCACAGACATACGGTCAGCACCTTGATGATCTTCATGATGGAGGTCATCAGCTCGGATTTATGGCTCGCGCCGCTCTTGACCTTGCGGGTCAGCTCGGCGGCATAGGTATCGTTACCGATCTTCTCGGCGCGGCAGCGCGCGGAGCCTACGATGATCGCGGAGCCGGAGAGGATGGTGTCGCCCGCGACCTTCTTGACGTGGTCGGCTTCACCCGTGAGCATGCTCTCGTCGACCTCGACCTCGCCCGTCAGCACGGTCAGGTCTGCTGTTGCCTGATCGCCCGCCGAGAGTGCGACGATGTCGTCCAGGACGATAGCGTCCGCTTCGATCGCCTGTACCTCGCCGTCGCGTACGACCTTGCTCTTGGCGCTGGTGACGATGCTCAGCTTCTCGATGGTCTTCATGCTCTGGATCTCCTGGAAGGTACCCATGCCGACGTTCATGATCGCCGGGATCAGAAAGACGAATTTGGAGAAGCCGAAGTAGGCGTTCACGATGTCGGTTCTGCCGATCGAGTTCAGGTAGATGATCAGGATGACGTAGACCAGCGCGATCGTGAACAGCACGGTGTTGAAGAAGGTGAAGGTATTGTGCGCGAGAATCTTCAACGGGGTTTTCTTATTGGGGTCCGTCGAGGCGTTGACATAGCCTTTTTTGACGCGTTCTTCGACAGCCTGTGCCGACAGTCCGCTCTCGGGCGACGCCTGCACGCGCTCGATCGGAGCCTTTTCGGTTAATTTTTTTGCCATGTTTTTCTCTCCTGTAAAGAAAAGTTACGTTTTATTATAACATCTTACTGAAAAAAATACAATAGAAATGCATGATTATTGATGAAATACGCGGGAAGGCGATGACAGTTTCATTGACAGACCGCTCGTCGCATACTATAATATATCAAAAAGAGATGAAGGAGAGATACGATGAAGGTCTTGATGATCAACGGCTCCCCGCGCGTGAACGGCAATACGTCGATCGCGCTTAGGGAGATGGAGAAGGTATTTGAGGAGAATGGTATCGAGGTCGTGACCATGCAGATCGGCAACAAGGCGATCCGCGGCTGTATCGCGTGCAACTCGTGCGGTAAGAACGGCAGATGCGTCTTTGATGACGAGGTGAATCTCGCTGCAAAGGAGTTTGCTGACGCGGACGGCATGGTGATCGCGTCGCCCGTCTATTACGCGAGCGCCAACGGCACGCTGGTGTCCTTCCTCGACAGGCTGTTTTACTCCGCGCCCGTCGATAAGCGGATGAAGGTCGGCGCTTCGGTAGCCGTCGCACGCAGGGGCGGCCTTTCGGCGACCTTTGACGAGCTTAACAAGTACTTCACCATCAACAATATGCCTGTCGCCTCCAGCCAGTACTGGAACAGCGTCCACGGCAGAGAGAAGGGTGAAGCCGAGCGGGACGGGGAGGGTCTGCAGACCATGCGCGTGCTCGCCCGGAACATGATCTTCCTGATGAAGAGCATCGCCCTCGGCAAGGAGCAGTTCGGACTGCCCGAGCAGGAGGAGCGCGTGTTCACGCATTTTATCCGCTGATATTTGACTATGAACGAAGGGGCTATCGCGCTGATTGCGACAGCCCCTTTTGTATGCGAAACTTTCTGTTCCTAATGGTTTACGGTAAATATCAGCATGAAGATCCCTCCGAGGATCAACATCAGCGGCGACATATTCCGAAGCGATATGCCCCTCTCTCTGAAAAGACGGACTCCCGCGAAGAATCCGTCCTGACCGAGAATCCCGACATTCTCCAGGTGGACGGCTAAACAGAAGAAAAAATGAGCACCCAGCATACAGAAAATGCCGATCGGGATCATCCCGTTGGGCGCAGCGGGCGCATTGGGAAAAGCCGTGAAGGGTACGATCGGGTTAAGATAAACGAGGATAAACACGACGACCAGAATAAGCGGTAAAATAAAATTGCCGACTGAGATCTCCGTTTCGTCCGTGTGTCGATAGTATATCAGGTTGGTAATAACGCCGAACAGCAGCAGTACTGCAAAAAATACCCACCTGAGGGTATAGTATCCGCTGTCGGCAGACAGATTTCCAAAGCCCTTTGCCGTAAGCAGCAGCACGAGACCGAACGCAAAGGTCAGTGTATCAATGATATAGAGCTTTTTGTTCATGGATATGACTCCTGTTCTCAGCGCTCGTTCTGCGCGGTGATCTCTTTCAGCAGGGCAGAGCAGCCTTCGCTGACGTCCTGCCATGTCTGCTCAAAGTCGCCGGTATACCACGGGTCGGCAACGTCGCGCGGACGGTCGGTGCAGTCCAGCAGGCGGCGCACCTTATCTTCGGGATCGCTCCCGATGATGCGCATGATGTTGCGGCGGTTGTTCGAGTCCATGATCACGATAAGGTCGTAGCGGTCGTAGTCTGCGGCGGTCATCTGCACCGCCGTCTTGCCCGAGCAGGAGATCCCGTGCTCCATGAGCTTGCGGCGTGCCGGAGGATAGACCGGATTGCCGAGCTCCTCGCGGCTGGTGGCGGCTGACCTGATCTCGAAATCATTCTCGAGTCCCTTATCCCGGACGAGCTTCTTCATCACGAATTCCGCCATCGGACTGCGGCAGATATTCCCGTGACAGACGAATAAAATCTTAGTCATCAGTATCCTCACTTATTCACAACGTTCTTTGGATCTCCGCTGAGGAAGGCGCGGATATTATCGCACACGATCCCCATCAGGCGCACTCTGGTTTCCATCGGCGCCCACGCGATATGCGGGGTGATGATGCAGTTATCGATATCGCAGAGCACGCAGTCCTTCGCCATCGGCTCGGTCTCAAGCACGTCGATGCCCGCGTAGCTCAGTTTGCCGCTTTTGAGCGCTTCTGCCACCGCTCCTTCATCCATCACACCGCCCCGCGCGGTGTTGATGAAAATCGCGCCGTCCTTCATCTTCGCGATCGCCTCACGGTCGATCATGCGGTAGGAGCTATCGTTGAGGGGACAGTGTACGGTGACGATGTCGCTCTCTCTGAGCAGGGTGTCGAGGTCGACGAAGCTTTGATCGGTCTCGCCGTGACGGCGTACCTTGAGTGTTTTCATGTTGAAGGCGAGGGCGACTCTCTCCACCGCTTTACCGATGGAGCCGTAGCCGATGATGCCCAGCGTCTTGCCGCTGATCTCATTGAGAGGGAACACGAAGGGGGAGAAGGTCTTGCTGTTCTTCCAGCCGCCGTCGTGGACAAAGCGGTTATAGCTGCCCGCGCGGTTCATGCACTCGAGGATCAGCGCGAAGGTGTGCTGACATACCGCGTCGGTGCTGTAGCTGCCCGCGTTGCATACGGTGATTCCGTGCGCGCTGCAGTATTCGGTGTCGATATTGTTGTAGCCCGTCGCGAACAGCCCGATATATTTCAGGTGATCGGCATAGCGCAGGGTCTCCGCGTTGAGCGGGGTCTTGTTGCAAATGATCATATCCGCGTCGCGGACGGTCTCTGCGATATCCTCAAAGGCGGTCAGCTCGTGTACGACCACCTCGCCGAATTCCTTCAGCGGTTCTAATGACAGGTCGCCCTGTGTGACGGTTTTGGCATCGGTCAAGATGATTTTCATAATAACACCTCGGGTCGGTAAACTGTAGGGGACATTCGGGAAACAAAGCGTTTTCTCCTCATCATTATACACGATTTATGACGACAAAGCAACATCAAGTCAATTTGTACATAAATAGCGACCAATTCTTGTATCTTCTGAGGATAGAAAAAGAGGCATAAAAACTGGTATAATAATAGAGTATCAATTTTGTATTGTAGGAGGTCACTATGAAGCAATACATCATGGCGCTGGATTCCGGCACCACCTCGAACCGCTGTATCCTCTTCGACCGAGAGGGAAATATCCGCTCGATGGCGCAGAAGGAGTTCACCCAGTATTTTCCCCAGCCCGGCTGGGTCGAGCATGACGCGAACGAGATCTGGCAGAGTCAGCTTTCCGTTGCGCGCGAGGCGATGCGTAAGCTCGGCGCGACCTACGATGAGATCGCCGCGATCGGTATCACCAACCAGCGCGAGACCACCGTCGTCTGGGATCGTGTGACCGGTCAGCCGATCTGCAACGCCATTGTCTGGCAGTGCCGCCGTACCTCCGACTATACGGACGAGCTCAAGGAGAAGGGGCTGACCGAGAGCTTCCGTAAAAAGACCGGCTTGGTCATCGACCCGTACTTCTCGGCGACGAAGGTGCGCTGGATCCTCGAGAACGTGCCCTCCGCCCGCGAGCGCGCCGAGCACGGCGATCTGCTCTTCGGTACGATCGACACATGGCTGATGTACAAGCTCTCTAAGGGCAGGATCCACGTGACCGATTACTCTAACGCCTCGCGTACCATGCTGTTCAACATCAATACCCTCGATTGGGATGAGGACATCCTCGCTGAGCTGGATATCCCCGCCTCCATGCTGCCCGAGGTGAAGCCCTCGAGCTGTATCTACGGTGAATCGGACCCCGAGTTCTTCGGCGGCGCGATCCCGATCGCCGGCGCCGCGGGCGACCAGCAGGCGGCGCTCTTCGGTCAGACCTGCTTTGAAGAAGGCGACGCGAAGAACACCTACGGTACCGGCTGCTTCATGCTGATGAACACCGGTGAGAAGCCTGTTTTCTCCGAGAACGGACTCCTGACCACCATCGCGTGGGGACTTGACGGCAAGGTCAACTACGCCCTCGAGGGTTCCGTTTACGTAGCGGGAGCGGCGATCCAGTGGCTCAGGGATGAATTAAAGCTGATCGACGGCTCTCCCGACAGCGAGTACTTCGCGACCCGCGTCAAGGATACTGCCGGATGCTACGTTGTACCTGCCTTCACGGGTCTCGGCGCGCCGTACTGGGACCCCTACGCCCGCGGCGCGATCATGGGTCTGACCCGCGGCGTGAACAAGTATCACCTGATCCGCGCGACCCTCGAGTCGCTTGCGTTCCAGAGTAACGACGTACTGCACGCGATGGAGCTCGATTCGGGCATCAAGACCGCCGCGCTCAAGGTCGACGGCGGCGCTTCGATGAACAACTTCCTCATGCAGTTTCAGGCGGATATCATGAACGCCCCCGTACACCGTCCCGCGTGCGTTGAGACCACCGCGATGGGCGCGTCCTATCTGGCGGGCCTGGCGGTCGGCTTCTGGGAGGATAAGGAGGATGTGCGCCGTCACTGGAGCATGGAGCGCGAGTTCCTCCCCTCGATGGACGAGGATCGCCGAAGAGAAGAGATCAACGGCTGGAACAAAGCCGTCGAAGCGACGAAAGGATGGGCGAAATAAGTGAGGAGTTTTGAGTAATGAATGAGGAATGAATGGACGGTAACGTAGTATTTATAAAAAAGTAAGAGATTTGCAGTCCGAATTGTAAATCTATATCAATATCTGCATGATCAAAAATACGAATTTGTCATGTCAAAACAACTGTTGAAAAGCGGAACCGGCATTGGCGCAAATATTGCGGAAGCGGTATGTGCGACCAGTGAAAAAGACTTTTTGGCTAAATTTTATATTGCATTTAAAGAGTGTTCCGAAACGCAGTATTGGCTTGACTTACTGTATGAAACTTCATATTTGAATGAGCAGGAGTATCGCTCTATCTCGGATGATTGTTCAGAGCTGAGAAAGCTGCTTTCATCCATTACTAAGACAATCAAAGATAAAAGAAACAGGGAGAAGAATGAGGCTAAAGGGAATTCCTAATTCCTCATTCCTAATTTAGCGAGGAACGAGCAAAATGTTTGATGTTATTATTATCGGGGCGGGCGTTATCGGCTGTTCCGTTGCAAGAGAATTAAGTAAATATAACGCCAAGATTTTGGTGATCGAGAAGAACGAGGACGTCTGTTCGGGTACGAGCAAGGCGAACAGCGCGATCGTCCATTCGGGCTATGACGCGCCGAACGGTTCCCTCAAGGCGAAGTTCAACGTGCAGGGCAACCGTATGATGGAGGCTGTCTGCCGCGAGCTCGACGTGCCCTTCAAGCGGATCGGCTCGCTGACCGTCTGTACGGAGGCGGAGCTCCTGCCCGAGCTCGACAAGCTCCGCGAGCGCGGTGAGAAGAACGGCGTCGAGGGTCTCAAGGTCCTCAACAGGGAAGAGGTCCTCGCAATCGAGCCGCATATCGGCGACGAGGTCGTCGGAGCGCTCTTAGCGCCCACGGCGGGTATCGTCTGTCCCTTCAAGCTGACTGTTGCGATGGCGGAGAATGCCGCTGTCAACGGCGCCGAGTTCCTCTTCGATACAGAGGTGAAGAAGATCTATTGTGATGACGGCGTATGGCATGTCGTCACCGGGGATCATGATTATACCGCCAAGGCTGTCGTCAACGCCGCCGGCGTGTATTCGGATGTGTTCAATAATATGGTATCGGAGCGCAAGCTTCATATCACGCCCCGCCGCGGCGATTATATCCTGCTCGACCGTGCCGCGGGCGGTTATGTCCGTCATACCATCTTCCAGCTCCCGACCAAGCTCGGCAAGGGCGTTCTGGTCACCCCGACCGTCCACGGAAACACCATCGTCGGACCTACCGCCGTGGATGTGGACGACAAGGAGAGCACCGCCACGACTGCCGACGGCATCGACAGCGTGATCGCAAAGTCCGCTTTGAGCGTGAAGGGTCTGCCCGTTCGTCAGGTCATCACCTCCTTCGCGGGTCTGCGCGCGCATGAGGACGGTCACGAGTTCGTCCTCGGCGAGCCCGACGACGCGCCCGGCTTCTTTAACTGCGCCGGCGTCGAGAGCCCCGGACTCTCCGCCGCTCCGGCGATCGGCGTGTATATCGCCGGTCAGATAAGAGAAAAACTGTCATTAACGGATAAAGCAGATTTCGTCGCAGAGCGTAAGGATATCCTGAACCCCGCGACGCTGAGCCTTGAGGAGCGCAACGAGCTGATCAGGCGCGAGCCTGCCTACGGTACGATCGTGTGCCGCTGTGAGTCGGTCACCGAGGGCGAGATCCTCGACGCGATCCGCCGACCCGTCGGCGCACGCTCCCTCGACGGCGTCAAGCGCCGTACCCGCGCGGGTATGGGTCGATGTCAGGCGGGCTTCTGCAGCCCGAAGGTCATGGAGATCCTGCGCCGTGAGCTCGGCGTCGACCTCACCGAGGTCACCAAGAGCGGCGGCTCCTCCTATATCGTCAACGCAAGGACAAAGGACGGTGAATGAGATGAAGAATCAGTATGATATCGTGATCATCGGCGGCGGTCCCGCGGGACTGGCTGCCGCAGTATCGGCTTATGACAGCGGCGTGCGTGATGTGCTGATCCTCGAGCGTGATGAACAGCTCGGCGGCATCCTCAACCAGTGTATCCACAACGGCTTCGGTCTGCACACCTTCAAGGAGGAGCTGACCGGTCCCGAGTACGCCGACCGCTTTATTCAACAGGTCAGGGAGCGCGACATTCCCTGCCTTCTGAACACGATGGTGATGGATATTTCCCCCGATCGCGTCGTAACGGCGATGAACCGCTGTGACGGCATGTTTCAGATACAGGCGAAGGCGGTCATTCTCGCGATGGGCTGCCGTGAGCGGCCGCGCGGCGCGTTGAATATCCCCGGCTACCGTCCCGCGGGTATCTTCTCGGCGGGTACGGCACAGCGACTGGTCAACATCGAGGGCTACATGCCCGGTAAAGAGGTTGTGATCCTCGGCTCGGGCGATATCGGTCTGATCATGGCGCGCCGTATGACCTTAGAGGGCGCGAAGGTCAAGCTCGTTGCGGAGCTGATGCCCTACTCGGGCGGACTCAAGCGCAACATCGTCCAGTGTCTCGACGATTACGGTATCCCGCTGAGGCTGTCCCATACCGTGGTGGATATCGAGGGTAAGGAGCATATCACCGCCGTCACGATCGCTCAGGTCGGCGCAGATCGCAAGCCGATCAAGGGCACCGAGGAGCGCTACACCTGCGATACCCTCCTGCTGTCCTGCGGACTGATCCCCGAGAACGAGCTGAGCACTGCAGCGGGCGTACAGCTCAGCCCCGTCACGAACGGCCCTGTCGTCAACGAGAGCCTCGAGACCAACATCCCCGGCGTATTCGCCTGCGGTAACGTTTTGCATGTGCATGACCTCGTCGATTATGTGTCCGAGGAAGCGGCGAAGGCGGGCGCTGTCGCCGCGAAGTACGCGAAGGGCGAGATCGCTCAGGCGGATGGTAAAGAGATCGCTCTGCATGCCGAGAGCGGCGTGCGCTATACCGTACCCGTCACGATCCATCCCGACCGTATGGACGATAAAACGGTCGTCCGTTTCCGCGTCGGCGACGTATACAAGGATTCGTTCGTCAGCGTTTATTTCGACGGTGAGCGCGTTCAGCATAAGAAGAAGCGCATCATCGCTCCCGGCGAGATGGAGCAGATCATCCTGACAAAGCAAAGTCTTGATGATCATCCTGATTTGCAGACGATCACGATCAAGATAGAAGCCGAGTAGGCGCTCTGAAAAAGAGGTCTATATAGAAAGGAACCGTTATGGAAACAAGAGAGTTAACCTGTATCAACTGTCCGATGGGCTGTCTGCTGACGGTCGAGATGGACGGCGATACGATCACCGATATCAGCGGCTATACCTGTCCGCGCGGCAAGACCTACGCCGAGAAGGAGGTCAAGAACCCCACCCGCATCGTCACCTCGACCGTGAAGGTGACCGAGGGCGAGAAGGAGCGCGTCTCCTGCAAGACCGAGCACGATATCCCGAAGGATCGCATTTTTGATGTGATGGAAGCGATCAACGCCGCCTGCGTTGAAGCGCCCGTCGTCATCGGCGAGGTGCTGATCAGGGACGTTGCCGGTACCGGTGTTGATGTTGTCGCTACGGCTCACGTCGGGAGAAAGCACTGATCATTTCGGTCAGACTGTTTAATGCGTTAAATCGCTGAAAATTGTTCAAGAAATGATGAACGAAAAATCCTAAATTTGTTCAAAACAGAGTAAATGCCGATCGTCCGTTGACTTTCGGCATTTTGTTTACTATATTGTTCTTTGATGAATTCGATTAGTCCGAAACTATGATAATATATGATAATAAATGAGGGAAGTTTATGTCAAAGTTCAAAGCGTTTTTGAAACGCAAGAATATTGAGATCAGCTGGAAACGCTACGGTATCGAGGCGCTCGGCGCGATGGCGCAGGGCTTATTCTGCTCCCTGCTGATCGGTACGATCATCGGCACGATCGGAAGCTTGACCGGCTTCGAGCTGTTCAGTCAGATCGGCGGCTATACCAAGGACGTCTCGGGCGTTGCGATGGCGGTCGCGATCGGCTACGCGCTGAAGGCTGACCCGATGGTGCTGTTCTCGCTGGCGACGGTCGGCTATGCCGCCAACAGCCTCGGCGGCGCGGGCGGCCCTCTGGCGGTGCTGGTCATCGCGATCATCGCCGCTGAGTTCGGTAAGGCGGTATCGAAGGAGACCAAGATCGACATCCTCGTGACCCCTGCCGTGACGATCTTGGTCGGCGTCGGACTGTCGGCGCTGATCGCAAAGCCGATCGGCGGCGCGGCGAACGCCTTCGGCGAGCTGATCAAGTATGCGACCGATCTGCAGCCCTTCCTGATGGGTATCGCGGTTTCGGTGCTGGTCGGTATCGCGCTGACGCTCCCGATCTCCTCCGCGGCGATCTGCGCGGCGCTGGGCTTGACGGGGCTTGCGGGCGGCGCGGCAGTCGCGGGCTGCTGTGCCCAGATGGTCGGATTTGCTGTAATTTCGTTTAAAGAAAATAAATGGGGCGGTCTCGTCAGCCAGGGACTCGGCACCTCTATGCTCCAGATGCCGAATATCATGAAGAATCCGCGCGTCTGGATCGCGCCGACGCTCGCCTCCGCGATCACCGGACCGATCGCCACCTGTGTGTTCCGTTTACAGATGAACGGCGCGGCGGTGAACTCCGGTATGGGTACCTGCGGACTATGCGGCCCGATCGGCGTGCTGACCGGCTGGTTCACGCCCCCCGAGGGCGTAGCGGCGATCACACCCACCGCGATGGACTGGATCGGACTGGTGCTGGTCTGCATCGTCCTGCCTGCCGCACTGTCGCTGCTGATCAACCTGCCGCTGAGAAAACTCGGCTGGGTCAAGGACGGCGACCTCAAGCTCGCATAAGAATTAGGAATGAGGAATTGCGGGAAACGCTGCGTATTCTATCCGACGTTTTTGATTTGGATAACGCCCGTCATTCTCGGGCGACCGATGGTCGCCCCTACGGCGGGAGCAAGCCTCCGCCCTACAACTCTATGCGACGTTTATCTGATTCCTAATTCCTAACTCCTAACTCCTCACTTTCATTAATACACTGCCACCGGGTAGGAATGCCAAGCATTCATGGCGCATCGTTAGGTCTTTGAAGATGCGCTGTGGATGCTTTTGTTTATGCGGGGCGATTGTTGCGATAACGGAGATGCTTATGAAACGGTTTTATGCGAAATTGAATTACTTTTCCAATGCGGAGAAGGCCTTATGGACGGCGTCGGTGTGCCTGATCGTCTGCGCTTATTTTGCCTTCGGGGGAGAGGGCGTGCTGACCCTGATCGCTTCACTGATCGGCGTGACCTCGCTGATCTTCGCCGCGAAGGGCAATCCCCTCGGGCCGCTTCTGATGGTCGTGTTCAGCGTGATCTACGGCTATCTCTCCTACGTCTGCGCCTATTACGGTGAGCTGATCACCTACGTCGGGATGACCCTGCCGATGTCCGTATGGTCGCTGATCGTATGGCTCAGACATCCCTACGACGGCAAGCACTCTCAGGTAACGGTCAACGCAAAGCTCAGCGGGCGCGAGTGGGCGCTGCTGGCGCTGCTGACCGCGGCGGTAACGACGCTGTTTTGGTTCATCCTCGGCGCGCTTGGTACGGCGAACCTCCTCCCAAGTACCGTATCGGTTGCTACGAGCTTCGCCGCCGTTTACCTCACCGCCCGACGTTCGCCCTACTATGCGATCGCCTACGCCTGTAACGATATCGTGCTGATCGTGCTGTGGGTGATGATGTCGTTAAAAGACCGCGGCTGTATCAGCGTAGCAGTTTGCTTCGCAGCCTTTCTCGTCAACGATCTGTACGGCTTCTTCAACTGGAAGCGGATGGAGAAGCGCCAGTCCGACGGCGATTTTGTCGCTTTTGTTGAAAAATCGGGCGAAAAAGGACAGAATCTGTAACGGTTTAGAAATTGCAATTCAAGCCCCGCTGTAGTATAATAAACACAATCGAATAACGGATACGGTTCGAAACGCTGTACGCTGAGTGAAACAGCCAAGCTGATGTAGATTAATAGGGAATCCGGTTCAAGCCCGGAGCAGCCGCCACTACCGTAGATGAGCAGAGGTCGGGAGAGTACCATTGGAGCAGTCCGAGAAGGTTCCCGTCCGCGCGAAAGCTTCCTCATGAGCCGGGAGACCTGCCGTATCTGTCAAAAGCCCCTTTGGCGAGAAGAGCGCTGATCGAAGCATAGCGCCCTCGCACTATGCCTGTATGTTCTGCGCTCTTTCTGTATGAAAGAGCTTTTTTATTTGGAAAATGAAAAATCAAGAAATGAGGGTAAAAAATGAAGAAACTGATTGCATTACTGCTGGTCGTCCTGACGGTTCTGTCCGTCAGCGTATTGTTCGCCGCTGCGGGTGAAAACGACGTAAAGGTCACCGTGACCATCGCCGATAACGAGGGTAAGCTCGCGCTGGCGGCGAAGGAAGTCACCGTCACCGATATCGACAAAGATGAGAAGCTGACCATCAACGACGCGCTCTTTGCCGCTCACGAGCAGTACTATACCGGTGGCGCCGCGGCAGGCTATGCCACCGCCACCACCCAGTACGGCCTGTCCCTGACGAAGCTCTGGGGTATTTCCGACGGCTACAACTACGGCTATATGGTCAACGACGCCTCCGCATGGAGCATGACCGACCCCGTGAAGGAGGGCGACTATGTCGCGGCTTACTGCTTCACCGATAACAAGACGTTCGCCGATAAGTACAGCTATTTCACCGAGCGTAAGATCACCGCTCCCGCGAGCGGCGAGGTCACGCTGACCTTGAAGAAGAACGATTTTGATAAGGACTGGAACCCCGTCACCTTAGCGGTAGCGGGCGCTCAGATCACCGTGGACGGTAAGCTCAGCGGCGTATTTACCGATGTAAACGGACAGGCGACCGTGACCCTGTCCGGAGAGGGCGAGCATCAGATCAGCGCTGTCGCGACGAATCAGGTCATCGTACCTCCCGTCTGCATCGCGAAAATCGCCTCCGCGACCGAGGCGGCTTCCGAGACTGCTGCCGAGGCGGAGCAGGGTACCGAAGCTGTCGATCCGACTCAGGCCGAGGGCGTTACCGAGGCTCCCGCTGAGGACGGCACCGAGGCTTCGACTGAGGCTGTGACCGAGGTCGCGACCGAGTCCGCGACTCAGCCCGCCACCAAGGATCAGGCGACTAAGGATCAGACCAATTCGGGCAAGAACACTACCTCGCCCAAGACCGGCGACAGCACCAACGTCATGTTGTGGGCGTTGATCACCCTGATCTCGCTGTTCGGTGCCTGTGCAGTCGTATTCTACTGCAAAAAGCATAACAAAGCATAATGAAGAATAGACTTTTCGCATTCCTGCTGTGCCTGCCGATCCTCTTTTCGTGCGGGCAAAGTGCGTATGCCGAAAGTGCCTACTATACCGTCGCGCAGGTACAGAACCTCTGCGACGGTATTGTCGCATATAAGGAACGACAGACGGGAGCGGGCAGTATGCAGGAGCTGATCGACGGGGAGCTGACCGCAAACGCAGGCACGACCGCCGAGTTCTACGCGATCGCGTTCTCTCAGGCGGGAAGCTACCGCTGGGGGAATTACGAGCGCGCGCTGAAAAGCTATCTGAACAGCAACAATATCCCCTCCGCTTCCAGCCGGCTGAAATATGCCCTCGCGCTCTGCGCGGTCGGAAGTGACGACAGCTATATCGCCGATACCGCGAACGAAGCGATCGGCGGGCTGGGTGTGATGAGTCTGGTGTTCGGACTCCATCTGCTGAACAACGGTTATTCGAGCTCGATGTACAGCCTCGACGGGCTGATCGACGAGCTTTTATCGTGGCAGAAGGACGACGGCGGCTGGGCGGTGATGGGTAACTTCGGCGACGTCGACGTGACCGCGATGACGCTGCAGGCGCTCGCGCCGCATGTCTACAGCCGCGGCGACGTGCGTTCCGCCGTTGATGCGGGACTTACGCTTCTCTCGAAACGCCAGCTGCCAAGCGGCGGCTTCAAGACGATGGGCGCCGAGAACAGCGAGAGCGCCGCGCAGGTATTGATCGCGCTCTCTTCGCTCGGCATCGACGCGCAGACCGATTCCCGCTTCATCAAGAACAGCAATACCCCGCTGTCGGTGCTTCTCGATTACCGCTGCTCCGACGGCAGTTTCGCGCATACAAATACGTCGAACGAGAACGCGACGATGGAGGCGTACTGCGCGCTGATTGCCTACCTACGTATGAGCAGGGGACAGGGCTCGCTGTATCAGCTCGACCGTGTCGGGTATCTCGACCCCGAGCCGCAGAACTCTCCCTCGGGCGGCGGGAACAGCAACCCGGGATCGGCGCGTCAGCAGGGAAACGGCTCAAATGTCGGCTCAGATCAAAGCGGAGATAATTCGCACAGCGCGGGCGGTTCATCCTCCTTAGGCGGTACAGCCGAAAATCAAAATACAAGTAATAACAGCCGTACTGCTGCGGCGACCGACGCGCACGGCGAGCCTGTGACGACCGTATCGGGACAGGACGGCACGTCGGTGCAAAGCCCGTCCTACGGCGGCTTCCAGCCCTCGGCGACGGGGGATCAGCGCACGATCGCGACCGCCGATGAAGGCGGCAGAAAGGGCGGCTACAAGCCCTACGCCATCCTCGGCGTGCTGATCGCGGCGGGCGGCGCATGTCTTGTGCTCTATCTCTTGAAAAAGCGCGGGAAGAAGCACTATATCGCTGTTGCCGCGATCGCCGCGGCGGGCGTGCTCTTCATCCTGCTGACCAACTTCGAGAGCCCCGATACCTACAGCCGTACTCCTCAACAGGACGGCGATCTGACCGTGACCTTGAGTATCCGATGCGATACGATCGCCGACCGTGAGAAGGTCAACCGCTATATCCCCGACGACGGTATCTTCCTCGATAACGCCGAGATCACTCTTTCCGACGGCGCGACAGCGTATGACGCCCTGCTCGTTGCCGTGAAGGAGCACGCGATCCCGATGGATAACCGCGGGGCTCAGGGCGCGGCGTATATCGCGGGGATCGGCTATCTGTACGAGTTTGATTACGGCGAGCTGTCGGGCTGGATGTACCGCGTCAACGGCACATTCCCCGACGTAGGATGCCAGAGCTGGCATCTGTCCGACGGCGATAAGATCGAGTGGCTCTACACCACCGATATCGGCAAGGATCTGAAAGAAACTGACTGATAAAAAGAAGGGGGGGACAGGATGAAAGGCTTTGAACGGCTCAACCCGCTGTCTGCGGCGTTGTATTATCTCTGTGTGTTAGGACTGAGCATGTTTTCAATGAATCCGCTGATGCTTGTGATCTCGCTTTTCTGCGCTGTCCTGACCTGTATCGCCGACGGCACGGTGAAGGCGCGCGGGCATCTGTTCGCGCTGATCCTGTTCATTGTCGCCGCGGTGCTGAACCCGCTGATCGTCCACAAGGGCGCGACCGTCCTGTTCTACCTCAACGACCGTCCCTTCACGATGGAGGCGGCGGTCTACGGCGTGACGGCGGCGGTGATGCTGACGGCGGCGCTGTACTGGCTGCGTTCGCTGTCGCGGGTATTCACCGCCGATAAGGTGATGTACCTCTTCGGACGGATCTCGCCGAAGCTCGCGCTGCTGATCTCGATGACCCTGCGCTATGTGGGGCTGTTCAAGTACCGTTTTCGGCGTATCCGCGACGCGCAGCGGGCGCTGGGACTTTATGATGACGGAAACCTGATCGACGCGGTGCGCGGCAACGCGCGGGTGCTGTCGATCCTGATCACGTGGACGCTCGAGAACGGTATCGTCACCGCCGAGAGCATGGAGGGTCGCGGCTACGGTTCCGGTCGGCGAACCTCCTACGCGCCCTACCGCCTGCACGGTACGGACGCTGTGTTTATGCTGTTGACGGCTCTGCTGACGGCAATCGCCGTCGCAGGTACGGCGCATTCGAGCGCTGTTTTTTATCCGGAACTGAACTTTGATTTACTGAATCCGTGGGGGATCGCGGGCACGGCGGCGTTCAGCCTGCTGAGTCTGCTGCCCCTGATATTAAACGCAAAGGAGGCGATCAGATGGCGTATCTTGAGCTCGAAGGTCTGAGCTTTACCTATCCCGAAGCGGCACAGTCCGCGCTGACGGATATATCCTTACAGATAGAGCGCGGCGAGCTGGTCGCCCTCTTAGGCGCGACAGGCTCGGGAAAAAGTACCCTTCTGCGCCTGCTCAAGCCCGAGCTGCGCCAAAACGGAACAATACAGGGTGAAGTCATGCTCGACGGTCGTTCGGTCGATTCCCTTTCGTCCCGTGAGAGCGCGGGGATCGGCTATGTCGCCCAGAATCCCGACGAACAGCTCGTGACGGATAAGGTGTGGCATGAGCTCGCCTTTACCCTCGAGAACCTCGGTGCTCCGCGTGAGCAGATCGCCCGCAGGATCGCCGAGACCTCCGCTTTCTTTGATATCGATTCGCTTTATTCCCGCGATACCGCGACTCTTTCGGGCGGTCAGAAGCAGCTGATCAATCTCGCGGCGGTGATGACCGCCGACCCCGAGCTGCTGCTGCTTGATGAGCCGACCGCTCAGCTTGACCCGATCGCCGCGACTCGCTTCATCGAGACCGTCTGCCGCCTCAACCGCGAGCTGGGGCTTACGGTGATCGTCAGCGAGCACCGTACCGAGGAGCTGTTCTCCCTCTGCGACCGGGTGATCGTTCTCGAGCATGGAGCGGTGATCTACAACGGCAAGCCGCGCGAGATCGCGGAGCGGATATCGTCCGACAGCCCTTATCTGAGCTTTCTCCCCGCGGCGGCGCGGCTGTTCCGCTTGACCGGGGGGAGGGGAGAGGCGCCTCTGAGCATCCGCGAGGGTCAGCGGTATGTATCTGCGTTAAAGTCAAGGACCACAGCGGCTTTTGATGCGCCGAAGCCTGCGCAGGCTGAACCCGCTCTGGAGTTGAAGAACGTGTATTTTCGCTATGAACGTAACGGGTCGGATATCCTCTTTGACCTCAGTATGAGCGTGAACAGCGGCGAGGTGTTCGCCCTGCTCGGCTCGAACGGCGCGGGTAAAAGCACTGCCGCTGCTGTCGCCGCAGGACTGCGCAAGCCGCTCAGCGGGAGCGTGAAGCTGTTCGGCAAGCGGCTGAAGGATTACCATGACGGTTCCCTGTATCGGGGGAATCTCAGCCTGCTCCCTCAGGACGTCGAGAGCCTTTTCCTGTGTGACACCGTGCGTGAGGAGCTCAAGGGCTGTGAGGAAGTGTTGAAGGATTTTCCTTACGATCTGAGCCGCCTGTACGACCGCCATCCCTACGATCTCTCGGGCGGTGAGCGCCAGCTGGTCGCGCTGTGCAAGGTGCTCTCGACCCGTCCGCGCGTCCTGCTGATGGACGAGCCGTCCAAGGGACTCGACGGCGGGATGAAGCGTATGCTGATCGAATTGATCAAAGAATTCAAGGCGAAGGGCATGACCGTGGTGCTGATCAGCCACGACGTCGAGTTCGCCGCGATGTGCGCCGACCGCTGCGCCCTGTTCGCTCAGGGCGGGATCGCCGCTGTCGATACCGCCGAACGCTTCTTCTCCGACAACCGCTTCTATACCACCGCCGCTTCGCGGATGACGAGGCTGATCGCCCATGGCGCCTATACCGTGGAGCGTGCAGCGCGGATTTTGGGAGGGGACGGATGATGGTGATACAGAGTTCCCGCCTTAGAACGTTCCTCAGATACGCGATCCCCTTCGCGCTGATCCCGGCGCTGGTCGCGGTGAGCGCGCTGGTGTTCGAGGGTCAGCGGTACCTGATCATTTCGCTCGGTATCGCGGTGCTCGCGCTCTTGCTGTTCACGGCGGGCGTGGAGCGGCGCAACATCGGCTCGCGGCGCATGGTGATCACGGCGATCATGACGGCGCTCGCAGTGTTCGGGCGGTTCATCCCGCTCTTTAAGCCGATCACGGCGATCTGCGTACTGACGGCGATCTACCTCGGCGCCGAGGCGGGCTTCCTCTGCGGGTCGCTGAGCGTGCTGATCTCGAATATCTACTTCGGACAAGGTCCGTGGACGCCGTTCCAGATGCTCGGTTTCGGGCTGATCGGGCTGATCGCGGGCTACCTGAGCCGACCGCTCATGCGCTCCGGGCTGTGGCTGAGCCTGTATGGTATTGTTGCGGGCGTCGGCTATTCGTTCATCATGGATATCTGGACGGTGCTGTGGTACGCGGGCAGGTTCGACCCCGCGCTGTACGGCACGTCGATCGTCTCGGCGCTGCCGTTCACCCTGCTGTATACGATCTCGAATGTGATCTTCCTGCTCCTGCTGAGAAGACCCATCGGTAATAAGCTTAGGCGGATCAAGATCAAGTACGGGGTTTAGCTGCCGGTAATCGGTAATAGACAAGACGCCGTCCGTATGATACAATATGGTCAGATTCGACAGGGAGGTTGTACCATGATGACCGACAGACAGAAACGACTGGAACAGGATTATCGCGAGATGCTTCGGATACAGGATCGGCCGTATCTCTCGTGGATCGTAACGAAGGGTGAGCTCCCCTACGCGGAGGAATACCTGCTCTCGGTCAGGCTGAGGAGCTATGCGCTCTCGGTCAGCTCCGACCGTTATGTCGTCAGCGAAGCCGACCGCTTCACGGTCAAGGTCACGCTGTGGGATTCTTACCCCCGCGTCGCGCCGAACATCCGTATGCTCAGTATCCCGCCTGTTTTCGTCCCCGCGTGGTACAGCAAGGGCACCTACTGCCCGCCCGAGCTGTGGCGGGTTGATATTTCTTTAAAAGAATATGTCAAGCAAATGCTGAGAACGCTCCAATATGCGCCCGACGTGATCGACAGTAAAGCTCCCGCGAACTATAAGGCGCTCAGCTGGTATCGAAAGCATAAGGAAGATGCTTCGATCTTCCCGTCCGATATTACCGAGCTCAGCGAGAACACCGACGAGCGGGTCGCCGCTCTGGAAAGAGCTGCTCTTATCCCCGCACGGGAGATCGACAGCTGGCCGATCCGGTAACGACAGCCGCTCTAACGACTATTTTCCATATCGACGGAGGCTTTTATGAAAGTCAAAAAGATATTATTCGTCATTTTCTCGGCGCTGCTGTTCATACTGATGCTCGCGGTGCTGGAACTGAATAAAAACACGATCCTCGGCTTCATCCTGATCGCGGTCGTCACAGCGGGCTTTTGCATCGCGCACCATCAGATCGTCAAGCGGCGCGATAAATGGTACCTCAAGCTGTTATCGTGGGTATTATGGATCGCTCTGTTCGGCGGTGTGCTGTTCCTGACATGGCCGCCGGTTCGTGCGGTACCCGCCGTCAGCGCGCAATCACCCGAAAAGACTGATATTATCACGCTGGCTCAGGGTGAGCTGCGCGGCGTGTACAGCGAGGACGGGAGCTTCGAGGTCTACGCGGGCATCCCTTACGCGAAGCCGCCGGTCGGCGACCTCCGATGGAAAGAGCCGCAGGATCCCGACGGATGGGACGGTGTGCTCGAAGCCGATCACTTCGCGCCCATGAGCATGCAGCCGCGGAACATCCCGCTCTATGATTCGCTCGCGCAGATTATAGGCTACCATGATTACGAGATATCGCTCGACGATAACTATACCGAGCCCGTCAGCGAGGATTCGCTCTACCTCAACGTATGGAAGCCCTCGGGAGAAGTTAAGAACGCACCAGTCATGGTGTTCATCCACGGCGGATCGTTACAGACGGGTCAGCCGTGGTACAAGGATCACAGCGGTCAGGGCCTTGCGAAACAGGGCGTGATCGTCGTCGAGATGGGCTACCGACTCGGGATCTTCGGCTACTATGCCGACGAGTCGCTTGCCGCCGAATCTCCGAACGGCACGACCGGCAACTACGGTATGCTCGACCAGATCAAGGCGCTCGAATGGGTGCGCAATAATATCGCCGCCTTCGGGGGTGATCCGAAGAACGTCACCCTCTCGGGCGAATCAGCGGGTTCGGCGAGCGTGAGCGCGCTGTGTACCTCGCCGCTTGCGAAGGGGCTGTTCCGCCGCGCGATCCTCGAGAGCTCGACCGTCGCCTCCGTCAAGCCGCCCCACTCCTTCCGTACCCTTGACGAAGCGCTGAAAACCGGTAAGCAGACCATGGAGAAGTACGGCTGTACCTCGATTGACGAGCTGCGCGGACTTTCCGCCGAGAAGCTGGTCGGTGAAGCATATACCCATCATCACATGACCGTCGACGGCTATGCGTTGACTGAAACGCCTTATGAATCCTATCGCAAGGGCGTGCATAACGAGGAAGCGCTCCTCCACGGCTATAACGAGGAGGAAAGCGCCGCCTTCATCCTCTTTGACCGCGCGAATATGAAGAATTATGAGCGGAAGATCCGCGACTACTTCGGCGATGTGTCCGACGAGCTGCTCGCCCTCTATCCCGCCTCGAACGATCGTGAGGCGGATCAATACTGGGCTGAGATCTACGGTGCGGTGTTCTTCGATTACCCGCACTACTGTCTGAACCGGCTTGCCGCAGAGAACGACATCCCCGTCTACGAATACCTGTTCGGTAAGAAGAACGGCAGAATCGGCAACTGGCACAGCGGCGAGGAGGTCTACTGCTACGGCAATATCCCCGACG